>JANNKV010000205.1:0-20768 GCA_031396485.1 Polaromonas sp.
CAAGGTCGTGTTCATCGAGGGCGCCTTGCCATTCGAGCAGGTCACGGCCAATGTGTATCGCAAAAAGAGCAGTTTTGAGAAGGCCACGCTGCTTGACGGCAACCTGCGCGCTGGCATGCAGATGCTGCATCTTGCAGCCGCCACACGCACCGGTGTGCATGCCGAAGTGCGGGCACGCCGGGCGTACGCGCTGCGACGATTCACGGTGCACGGCCAGCAGCGTGGCCTTCTCAAAACTGCTCTTTTTGCGATACACATTGGCCGTGACCTGCTCGAATGGCAAGGCGCCCTCGATGAACACGACCTTGCCGTCAGAGCGGTGGGCAATGCCCTGGGCTTCTATGTCGAGCGACTCGACTTCAAGCAGATCGAGTGGATATTCTTTGGGCACGGCGGGTGGCAGTGCCTGGTTTGCTTCAGTCATGCGCAATTGTCTCAGGCTGCAGTACCATTTTTGGAAACACCACCGCGGAGAAAATCATGGACCTGCGAATCTGTATTGATGTGGACGATATGCCCCGTGCAGTTGCGTTTTATACCGACGGGCTCGGCCTGCAGACGGGCCGCCGCCTTCGCAATGACTGGGTCGAAATTCTGGGCGCCGGCAGACCCATCGACCTGCTACTCAATGCGTCGGGCACGCAGCCGGTGAAGGGCCAGCCTGGGCTGCGCAACTACCAGCGCCACTGGACGCCGGTGCATCTGGATTTTGTGGTCGATGACATCGACGCAGCCGTGGCCCGGCTTCTGGCGCATGGCGCCGCGCTGGAAGCGTCCGTTGCGGAGCGCCCCTATGGCCGTATCGCCGGTCTGGCGGACCCGTTCGGGCACGGACTGGATCTGCTGGAGTTCAAGGGGCGCGGTTACGATGAAATCCTGCTACCCGCATAGCGAAGCACCTGTGCAAGATCAGTCAGACGCTACTAAATTAATAGCTGCTCGCGCATGTTTTACCTGGGCTAGAGGCCAATTTGACCCCTAAACCGACTTGGTGGGCGCCTTCAAGGCACCCACCGGCCGTTGTTCAACGAGGCGGCAGGTATTTCGCCGGATCGACCGGTTTGCCCTGGCGGCGAATCTCGAAATGCAGCTTCACGCGGTCAGCGTCGCTGTTGCCCATCTCGGCAATTTTCTGGCCTTTTTTGACGGCCTGGTCTTCCTTGACCAGCAGTGTCTGGTTGTGCGCGTAGGCTGTCAGGAAGGTGTTGTTGTGCTTCAGGATGATCAGGTTGCCGTAGCCGCGCAGGCCGGCACCGGAGTACACCACCCGCCCATCAGCAGCCGCTATCACCGCATCGCCGGCCCGGCCGCCGATGTCCAGACCTTTGTTCTTGGCATCATCGAAACCGCCGAGCAGCGCGCCCTGCGCGGGCCAGATCCACCCCACATCCTCATCACCCGTCAGCGCCGGGCTGGCAACCACTGGCGGCGGTGGAGGAGCCACCGGCGCAGCCGCTACGGGCGCTGCAGGTGCCGAGGCCGGTCTGGAAGCAGCCGACAGTGGCGGCGTTGCGGTGGCAGCAGCGGTGGAACCGGGCGAGACCGGCCGCGTCACGACCTGGGTTTCGCTCGCCGGCGGCACGACCCGAAGAACCTGGCCGACTTCGATCAGATTGGGATTCTCAAGATTGTTCCAGCGCACGATGTCACGCCAGTTCTGGCCGTTTTCCAGACCGATGCGGATCATCGTGTCGCCGGGCTTGACCGAGTAAAAACCGGGTTTGCCGGCATTTTCAAATCCGGGCAGTTGCCTGACATCGACGGGATCGGCCACAACGGCGGGCACGGCACGCGCATTGGTGCCCCGGTCTTCCACTGGCGCGCGGGTCAGTGAGCGCGACGTGCAACCAGCGGCCGCCAGCATGCAGACAGCCAGTGCTGCCGGCATGGCCAGCCGTGTCAGTTTGGCCAGCATGTCAGGACATGTACTGGCGAACCTTGGGGTTTGATTCATGGATTCTTTCGTCATTTTGACGTTAATTTTCAGCGGGTCAGTAACTTGTACCTGATTTTAAGGGGACAAAGTGCACGGCTTCAAGCAAGCTTTTGCGAATGCCCTGTGCGGTTTTATCGACGACAACCAGTGCCTGGGCACCGCCGGGCGCCTGCAGCGGAGCCACCAGGCGGCCACCGACGGCCAGCTGGTCAATCCACGCAGACGGAATGGCCTCGCCACCCGCTGCGGCAATGATCGCGGCATACGGCGCACCCTTGGCGTAGCCGAGCATGCCGTCGCCGTACAGCAGGTGCAAATTGGGCACGCGCAGCAGGCGCAGGTTTTCCCGCGCCTTGTCATGGAGCCCGCGCAGGCGTTCGATGCTGTAGACCTCGGTGGCCAGTTGGGCGAGCACGGCGGCCTGGTAACCGCAACCGGTGCCGATTTCAAGCACCCGGCCTAGTTTGGCTCCCTGACGCCCTTCGAGGAGCAGCTCGAGCATGCGAGCCACCACATTCGGCTTGGAAATCGTCTGCCCCAAACCAATCGGCAGGCTGGTGTCTTCATAGGCCTGGTTAACCAGCGCAGAGTCGACAAACCGATGGCGTTCGACCAGTCCCATGGCTGCCAGCACCTGCGGGTTCGTGACGCCCTGGCCAGCCAGCTTTTGCACCATGCGCGCACGCACAGCGCTGGAGTCGAGCCCGAGGCCAGCACTCTTCAGTGCGACCGGGGTAGCCGCCCTTTGTGGTGCTTTTTTTAAGGTATTTTGGCCTGTAGCCCAGGTATTAACTGCGTCAGCAGCTATTGATTTAATAGCGGGCGACTTATTCGCGTGGGGTGCGCCCGCGTCGGGCTGCAAGCGCAGCGGGAAACCTGCTCGTGCGGTGCCGGCAGGTACCTGGGGAGCAGGCTTGGCAGACGGCTTGACGCTGAATTTCATGCGGCTGGCTTCAAACGGCCTGCGTCAGGCGCGCCGCGGTCTGCGCCCAGTATGGCAGGCGTTCGTGGTCGGTCAGGTCCACCTGCAGCGGCGTGATCGACATGAAGTTCTGGCTGGTCGCGTAAAAGTCGGTGCCCTCGCCCGCCTCTTTTGCCGGCCCGGCGCTGCCGATCCAGTACATGGTTTCGCCGCGCGGGCTGGTCTGCTCGATCACCCGTTCAGCCGCATGGCGGCGCCCGAGCCGCGCGACCTTCACGCCTTTGATCTCATGATTGGGCAGATTCGGAATATTCACATTGAGCAGCCAGGGCGGCTGGGTCGGTTGCGCGCCTTCGGCCAGGGTTTCCAGAGAAGGCATCAGTTGCTGCACAAGTTCACGCGCGCGTTGCGCTGCCACGTCAATATGCGCCCAGCCTTTTTCGGTTTGCGAGAAAGCAATCGCCGGAATGCCGAAAAGATAGCCTTCCATCGCCGCGCCCACGGTACCCGAATAAATCGTGTCGTCGCCCATGTTGGCGCCGTTGTTGATGCCTGACACCACCAGATCAGGCCGATAACCCAGCAAACCGGTCAGCGCGATGTGCACGCAATCGGCCGGGGTGCCGTTGATGTAGCGAAAACCATTCGCGGCGGTCTGCACGTACATCGGCGAGTGCAGCGTGAGCGCATTTGATTTGGCGCTGTTGTTTTGCTCGGGCGCCACCACCTCCACATCAGCGACGGTTTTGAGCGCCTCATACAGCGCAATGATGCCGGTAGCCTGGTAGCCGTCGTCGTTGCAGATCAGAATTTTCATGGAGCGATTTTACGGTCACGGTTGTGACAATGTGCATCCGTTGCAAAGTAAAAAGCCTTGCGCGTTTGCCTATGATGCAAACGCGAGAGGGCTTTTTATCTTGCCCTTTTTTTGAACCAACGCTTTTTGGAGACATCGTATGCACGCCTGGCTTTGTGAGAACCCCACGGGCGTCGACGCCCGGACCTGGAAAGAACTGCCTACGCCGCAGCCCAAAGCGGGCGAGGTGCTGGTTGAAATACGGGCCGCAAGCCTGAATTTTCCGGATCTGCTGATCGTGCAGAACAAATACCAGATGAAGCCGCCGCTGCCCTTTGTGCCCGGCTCGGAATACGCGGGTGTGGTGCAGGCCGTGGGCGAAGGCGTCAAGCACTTGCGTGTCGGGCAAGACGTGGCCTGCCTGTCGGGCACGGGAGGCTTCGGCACCCACACCATCGCCCCGGCAGCGTTATGCATGCCGCTGCCCGATGGCTTTTCGCATGTGGATGCGGCCGCCTTCATCATGATTTACGCCACTTCATGGCATGCGCTGATGGACCGGGCGCAGCTGAAAGCGGGCGAAACCGTATTGATATTGGGCGCAGCCGGCGGCGTCGGCACTGCCGCCATCCAGATCGCCAAAGCCGCCGGTGCCCGCGTGATCGCAGCGGCCTCCAGCGATGAGAAATGCGCGCTGTGCACATCCATCGGCGCCGATTTGACCATCAACTACAGCCGCCAAAACCTGCGCGACGAGATCAAGGCGCTCACCGACGGAAAAGGCCCGGATGTGATTTACGACCCGGTGGGTGGCGAATTCGCCGAGCCGGCTTTTCGCTCCATCGCCTGGCGCGGCCGCTACCTGGTCGTCGGGTTTGCGGCTGGCCCCATTCCTGCGCTGCCGTTCAACCTCGCACTTCTCAAGGGCGCATCCATCGTCGGCGTGTTCTGGGGAGACTTCGCCCGACGCGAGCCCAAGGCCAACGCAGCCATGATGGCCGAGTTGGCCGGATGGTACGCACAAGGAAAAATCAAACCCGTGATCGACCGCACCATGCCGATGGCCGATCTGAAAGCTGCCTACGCCCACATGGGCTCACGCGCGGTCATGGGCAAGCTGGTGATGGTGAACTAATTGAGCCGGTAACCGGTAGCTGACGCACATTTCAGCGCAGAAACGAAAAATCCCGCGAGTTGAAAACAACGCGCGGGATTTTTAAATTCTGGGGTGGCTGATGGGGCTCGAACCCACGACAACAGGAATCACAATCCTGGACTCTACCAACTGAGCTACAGCCACCGCAAGCCGAAATTATAGCGGCAAAGCCCGTCGGCTCGATGCAGGCGGAATTCTAGATTGCTGTCTTGCCAACCGCAGGTCTGCTGACCAGGATGTCGGCTTTGAAGCGTTCCTTCAGGCCGTTGTAGTAAGCCAGGTTTTCAGCAGCGGTCCAGGCCTGGGTGTACTGTTCGCGCCCCTGCTTTGCAACGGCCTCGGCCGGCGCTTCACGCGGCACCAGCTTGTTGACTTTGACAATCGCATAGCCTTGCGCGCCGAGGTCGATTCCGGTCAAAACAGGGGTCGCTGGCGATGCACCCAGGTCTGCGCGAAGCGCTGCGTCCACGACTTCATTGGGCAACTGCTGGGTCTGCTCGCGCGACACCACAATCGGTGCGGGCAGCACTGCCGTCGCAGGCGCGGCCTTCCACACAGCAAGTTTGGCTTCTCCGTCCTTGCGCGCATCCAGCGCACTGCGTTCGGCAATCCAGCGTTCGCGCACCACGCCCTTGACTTCGGCCAGCGGCCGGGTTCGTGCCGGCGTGTACTGGACCACCCGGCCCGACGCCAGCTGGCTGGGCCCAATCTCGATGGCTTCGGTATTGCGTTTTTTCTCGATGGAGTCAGGGGAAAAAATCGCATTGAGAAACTTCGTATTGGCCAGCGCGCCCGTCACGCCCGCTTGCGGCTGACGGGTCACGTTGCCAGCGGAGCGGACTTCAAGCTTCAGGCGCTCAGCCAGTGGCTTCAGTGCATCGGACTGCTCGTACACACCGTTGGTAAAAATCTCCGCGGTCTCGACAAACTTTTTCTGGGCCTGTTGCTTCTTCAGGTCGGCTTCCAACTCGGGTTTCATCTCTTCAAAGCTGCGCTGCTTGCTAGCCTTGATATCGGTCAACTTGATGATGTGATAGCCGAAATCAGACTCCACAACACCGCTGAGTTCGCCCTTTTTCATGCCAAAAGCCGCATCCTCGAAAGGCTTGACCATGGCCCCGCGTGCAAAAAAATCAAGGTCGCCGCCATTGGGCGCCGATCCGGGATCTTGCGAATTTTTGCGCGCCACATCAGCAAAAGTATCGGGCGCTTTTTGCACCGCAGCCAGCAGCTCTGCCGCTTTGGCGGCTGCCTTTTGCCGATCTGCAGCCGGCGCGGTTTTCGGTGAGGCAAGCAGGATATGGCTGGCGCGCCGCTCTTCTGCCGAGCTCAGGCGTTGGGCATTTTGCTCGTAATAAGTCTTGAGATCGGCGTCGTTGACAGCGATGCCTTTGGTTACTGCCGCGACGTCCAGCACCAGATATTCGATGCTGGCCTGCTCTGGCGCCTGGAACATTTTTTCATTGGCTTTGTAAAACTGTTCCAGGTCGGCATCTGTGGGATTCAGCCGCGCAGCGAAGTCGGGCGGGTTGAACCGTACCACCTGAATTTCGCGCTTCTCGAAGAAGGCATCAAGCGCCAGGTCCGCAGCAGCACTGCCGGCGATACCGCTGGAGGACAACGGCGTCAACACCTGGCGGCGCGAAATATCGGCGCGCACGTTGGCCTCGAACATTTCCGGACTCAGGTTTTGGCTGCCGAGCAACTGACGGTAACGCTCCATGTCGAGCGAGCCATCGGCGCGTCGCAAAGCGGCAATCTCCGGACTTTGCTGCAGTTCTCGGGCCAGCCGCTGGTCGCTGGTACCCAATCTGAATTTGTCTGCCGCTGCAGCAATCACTCGGTCACGCACCAGCTTTTCCAGTGTGGCGTAGCGCGCCTCGGGGGAGTCGAGCAGTTTCACATCGAGCGTGGGCATCTGGGCGCGGAGCCGGTCAACCTCGACCTGATGCGCACGGTCCCACTCGGACTGAATGATGTCCTTGCCGTCAACCCTGGCAACGGCCACACCCTTTTCCTGCGAGCGGCTGTAACCGTCCAGACCAAACAAAACAAAGGACGGAACGATCAGCAAAAACAGCAGTGCCATCGTGACTTTGGTGTGCTTGCGAATGAAATCAAACATCTCGAGATCCTGTACTTCCAGAACGTGCCCTGGTGGGCAGAAAAACAAAAAAGGCGAACATCGTTCGCCTTTTTTCCAGTGGGTGGTGGGTGCTGACGGGCTCGAACCGCCGACCTACGCCGTGTAAGGGCGCTGCTCTACCAACTGAGCTAAGCACCCCACTTTAAACCTGTTTGCAGTTCCGGTCAGTTCAAAGCGTCTTTGAGTGCTTTGCCCGGACGGAACTTCGGAACCTTGGCAGCCTTGATTTTAATCGCATCGCCGGTACGCGGATTGCGACCCGTACGTGCAGCACGTTTACCAACGGTAAAAGTTCCAAAACCAACCAGGGACACGGAGTTCCCCTTCTTCAGCGTTGCCTTCACCGCACCGATGGTGGACTCCAGCGCGCGTGTGGCAGCGGCTTTGGAAATATCTGCATGTTGTGCAATGTGCTCGATCAATTCTGTCTTGTTCACAAGGAGCCCCTCGTTGATAAAAGTTAATCTGGTCGTCTCAAAAAATATCTCCCGGGACACCGGATGAAGGCATCAGCGGGAGTGGCGTGTGCAGTTCTTCTGCTGATCTCATTAGAGCCATGGACTACTAATGTGTCAATACAGCATCAGGCTTTTACAGCCTGCGGACGCGGATTCTAGTCTTTTTTTCCTTCCGAAGACTCAGACGTCCGGCAGTCATCCAATTATTTACGCTTGACAAGCAGCCTCGCCCCTCCGACGGGTCAGAGCTGCGCAACGGCCTCGGCAATGGCCTTGCCAACGTCGGTGGTGCTGGCCGTGCCGCCGAGGTCAGCGGTTCGAGGCGCCCCACTTTGTGGATACAGCACTTTTTCGATCGCCGCCAGAACGCCGTCATGTGCATCCTTTCGCCCGAGGAATTCAAGCATCATGGCACCACACCAGATCTGCCCAATCGGATTGGCGATATTGCGCCCCGCGATATCGGGTGCCGAGCCATGCACCGGCTCGAACAGTGAAGGAAACTTGCGCTCCGGGTTCAGATTGGCGCTCGGGGCAATGCCGATGGTTCCGGTGCAAGCCGGACCAAGATCGCTCAGGATGTCTCCGAACAAATTGCTCGCGACCACGACATCAAAGAAGTCAGGGCGCTGTACGAAGTGGGCTGTAAGGATGTCAATATGGAATTTGTCGAGGAGAATGTCTGGATAGGCCTTCGCCATTTCGACCACCCGCTCATCCCAATACGGCATGGAAATTGAAATTCCGTTGGACTTGGTGGCGCTCGTCAAATGCTTTTTAGGACGCGTCTTCGCCAGCTCAAACGCGAACTTCAGCACGCGATCAACCCCGACGCGCGTGAACACCGATTCCTGCAAAACGAACTCGCGCTCGGTGCCAGGAAACGCACGGCCACCGATGCTGGAATACTCGCCTTCGGTGTTCTCGCGAACGATGTAGAAATCAATCTCGCCGGGTGCGCGTGCACTGCCGTCGCGCCGGACGACCGGGGCGATGATGCCGGGCATCAGCCGCGCGGGGCGAAGGTTGATGTATTGGTCGAACTCGCGTCGGAACAGCAGCAAAGAGCCCCACAAAGACGTATGGTCGGCAATTTTTTCCGGCCAGCCAACAGCCCCGAAATAGATGGCATCGTGTCCCCCGACCAAGTCTTTCCAGTTGTCGGGCATCATCTGGCCGTGCTTTTCAAAGTAATCCCAACTTGAAAAATCAAAGTGGTCAAAGTGCAAATCAATACCGAACTTGCGCGCGGCTGCGTCCATGACGCGTACGCCTTCTGGCATGGTTTCCTTGCCAATGCCGTCGCCGGCGATGACGGCAATTCTCTTTTTCCCGGTGTTACTGCTCATGCTGTTTTTCCTGTTCAAGGTTTCAAAATTCAGTTTTAAAAAAGTGGCTGACTTCGTCCATCAGAAGTGCCGGTGCTTCTTCAGCAATGTAATGCCCGCAAGGCAAGCTGACCCCTGAGAGATTGCTCGCGCGCTCGCGCCATAAGCCAAGAACATCAAAACACTTGCCCACGGCACCATATTCGCCCCAGAGTATGCGCAGCGGCTGTTCAAGCTTGAGATTAGCAACCACGTCAGCGCGATCATGCTCAAGATCAATCGTCGCGGCGGCCCGGTAGTCCTCACAAATACTCATCCCGGTTCCTGGGATTTGCGCACAACGCTCGTATTCTGCAAGGGCCGCAGTAGAAAAAGCCGCCAGCCCTGCATGCCGCTTGCCCATGACACTGCGTACATAGCGCACCGGATCGGAATCAATCAGGCTCTCAGGGAGCGGCGGCGGCTGGATCAGAAAGAACCAGTGCCAGTAGGCCCGCGCGAAGGCGTCGGTCGTGTGCTCGTACATACCCAGTGTGGGCGCGATATCGAGCAGCATGAGCCGCCTGACTGCGCGCGGGTGGTCAGCAGCAAGACGATGCGCGACACGTGCACCCCGGTCATGCGCCAGCACTTGAAACGCGTCAAACCCGTAGTGGCGCATCACCGCAAGGGCATCGAGCGCCATCGCACGTTTTGAATATGCCTGATGCGCTGCGTCGCTGGCAACGCGCTCCGAGTCGCCGTAACCGCGTAAATCCATCAGTACAACCGTGAACGACCTGGCGAGTTCTTCCGCGACCGCATGCCACATGACATGCGACTGCGGGTGCCCGTGGAGCAACAACAGCGGTGCACCCTGGCCGCCGCAAAGCGTATGCAGGCGACCTGCCGGTCCCTGAATGCTGGACGCCGTGAAAGCCTCAAACATCACAGCGGGTCATATTGATTGACGGCTTGCAGGTTTGCAAAAAAAATGAACAACATGATTGGTCGCATGACTTCAATTTTGCAGCAGCCTGCTTATCAATTCAAGCAACAATACGGCAACTAATTATTTCCAGACTGGCAGCAATGAATCGCAGTGATCTCGAATTGGTGGTGGCCGTGCGTGATCGGGGCAGCCTCGCCGCGGCGGCGGCTCACCTGGGCGTGGCCGCGCCGGTGGTCACCAAACGCCTGGCAGCGCTTGAGGTAAAAATCGGACAACGTCTGTTCCAGCGAACGACGCGGCGTGTCAGCGTGACCGCTGAAGGGGAGACTTTCTGTACGCGGGCGATGGTGTTGCTGCAAGGTTTTACCTCACTGGAGGCAGCGCTGCAGGAAAGCCAGGCCGAGCCATCCGGGCTCGTCAGACTCGCGTCAACCTTCGGTTTTGGACGCTTGTGGCTGGGACCCGCGCTGGCGAGTTTTCAGGCTCGTTATCCGCGCACCGAAATACAGCTGCAACTCACCGAACAATTGCCCGACCTGGCAGTCGACAGTTTCGATGGTGCGATCTGGTTGTGGGCGGCAAAAGGCGGGCGAACCATGCCGTGGGTTTCGCGGCGCCTGGGGCGCAATCAGCGTGTGCTGGTGGCATCGCCCGCGTACATCGGTCGCCATGGCGCTGTCACACACCCTGAATTGCTAAAGGACCATGCCTGTCTGGTGGTTCGTGAAAACGGAGGCGAAAAAAGTCTGTCGGGTGGACTCGGATTCGACACCTGGCAACTGCAGAAAGACCGCGACAAATCGACCATACGGGTCCAGGTGCGCGGACCTTTGTCCAGCAACTCGGGTGAACTGGTGCGCGACTGGTGCCTGGATGGACGCGGCATCATGCTGCGCAGCCTGTGGGACATCGCCCCGCAACTTGCAAGCGGCGAGTTGGTGCAGGTGCTTCCCGCGTATTCGATGCCCGACGCAGACATTCACTGGCTGGCCCCCTACCGGCCTGATTCGCCCCGGCGTATCCGGCTACTCATCGATTTTCTGGCAGATCAATTTGCAGAAGAGCCGTGGAAGAAGCTGCCGATAACGGTCCAGCCAGCGGCACCTACGCCGCAGATAGCTTCGCCGATCGCACGACGAGGCTCACGCCCAGCGCGGTAAGCGCCGTGCCCGCCAGCGTCACCAGAGTGATCGACTCGCCAAACAAGGCCCAGGCCATCAGTGCGGTCGTTGGCGGCACCAGGTAGAGCAAGCTGGTCACGGCAGTTGCTGCGCCGCGCTGAATCAGCAGGTAAAGCAGCGAGCTACCGCCGAGGGTCAGCGCCAGTACAGACCACGCCATGGCGCCGAAAAAATAACGATTCCAGACAATGGCTTCGTGCTCCAGCAAGACCAGCGGCAGAGTAACCAGAAAAGCAGCTGCCAGCTGAATGGCGTTGGCGGTACGCACATCGGCAGACTGCACAAAACGTTTCTGGTAGAGCGTTCCTGCCGTGATGCTGAACAATGCAAATACCGTGCAACCAAGCGTCAGCGCTGTGACCTCGCTTCCCGTGCCAAACTTCCGTGCCACCACCAGCAGCAGGCCGCCCAAGCCCAACACCAGCCCGAGCCACTGGCGCAGTGTCACCCTGCTTTGCGCGTCTTTTGAGTTGGCCGAAGAATTGGCGGCCGAGACCCACAGCGCCGTCAACACAGGTTGCAAGCCGACAATCAGCGCCGTCAGCCCTGAACCCATCCCGCTTTTAACGGCCACCCAGACGCCGCCCAGGTAACCTGCATGCATGAGGATGCCAGTCACCCCCAGATGGGCCCACTGCATTGCGCCGCGAGGCCACACGGCACGCGCCAGCCCAATCCAGATTAGAAAGCAGACAATCGAAAGCAGGTAGCGAATGACCAGAAAAGTCAGCGGCGGCGCGTAAGGCAGACCGAACTTGGCGACGATGAAACCGGTGCTCCAGATCAGCACGAAAACCGCAGGCATAACCCGAATCAGGGCGCTGTCAGGGCCCGAAGAAGTCATGCTCTGTGCGACCGGTCCATCAATACAGAAACGCTCATTTCGCGCGAGCGCGAATCTCAGGAATGGCTTTGCGCAAATAGTAAATCATCGACCACACCGTCAGGATGGCAGAAATCCAGATCAGCCAGGTGCCCCAGACACGGGTGTTGATCAGGCTGAATAGCATCCCGTCGAAGAGCAGAAAAGGGATCGCAACCATTTGAACGGTCGTCTTGATTTTTCCCAGCATGTGGACCGTCACGCTCTTGGTGGCGCCGATCAGCGCCATCCATTCGCGCAGCGCCGAAATAGCGATTTCCCGGCCAATGATGATGAGCGCCACAAACACGTCGGCGCGTTGCAGGTGCACCAGCACCAGCAAAGACGCACAGACCAGGAATTTGTCCGCAACCGGATCGAGAAAAGCGCCGAACGACGACGTCTGATTGAGTTTGCGCGCCAGAAAGCCGTCAAGCCAGTCAGTTGCGGCAAAGACCACGAACATCACTGTCGCGATCAGGTTGCGCTCCGCCGGCGCAATATCGAGGTAAAAAATCCCCACAATCAACGGAATCGCAACAATGCGGGTCCAGGTCATGATGGTGGGGATAGTCAGGAACATCGCCTGATTTTGGCATGAGCCGCGAACTCGCCGGTTTCAGGCCGTGAGCAGCCTTGCGCGACTCAGTGCAGCACGCGGTAGATTTCTTCAGCCAACTCGCGCGAAATGCCATCGACTGTTGCAATATCTTCAGGACTGGCCGATGCAATTCCGCGCACACCGCCAAAGCGCTGCAGCAGACTGGCGCGGCGCTTGGGGCCAATGCCGGCAATGTCCTCGAGCTTGCTGCCACCCACCCTGACTTTCGCCCGTTGTGCCCGCATGCCGGTAATGGCAAATCGGTGCGCTTCGTCGCGGATTTGCGCAATCAGCATCAACGCGGCCGAGTCGCGGCCCAAATAAACCTTCTCACGGCCATCGGCGAAAACCAATTCCTCAAGACCGACCTTGCGGCCTTCGCCTTTTTCGACGCCAACAATCAACGCCAGGTCGAGTCCCAGTTCTTCAAACACCTGCCGCGCCATCGACACCTGCCCTTTACCGCCATCAATCAAAACGAGATCAGGCATTTTTGCGGCGCCTTTTTCCTCACCTTTTTCAGCACTCTCACGTGCAGCTTCGGCCAGCTTGGTATACCGGCGCGTCAGCACTTGCCGCATCGCCGCATAGTCATCGCCCGGCGTGATGCCTTCGATGTTGTAGCGGCGGTATTCGCTGCTCTGCATTTTGTGGTTATGAAACACCACGCACGAAGCCTGCGTCGATTCGCCCGCTGTGTGCGAGATGTCAAAGCATTCAATGCGAAGCTCACCCAGGCCGTCGGGATTTTCGGCATACAGGTCAAGCGCAGTCGCCAGTGCGCGCGTACGCGTGTGCTGCGAACCCTCTTCAGCCAGCAGCCGTGCCAGTTGCAGGCCCGCATTTTTCTGCGCCATTTCGAGCCAGATGCGGCGCTGCTCTCGTGGCTGGTGAACGGCCGATACTCTGGTGCCAACCTGCTCGGTCAGCGCTTCCATCAAGGCCTTGTCTACTGGTTCGCTGCAGACCAGGCAAGGCGGCACCGGAACGTCAATGTAGTGCTGCGCGATAAAGGCCTCCAGTACCAGCGCTTCAATCGTTTTTCCAACCAGCGGCGGCACTGCACCCGTGGTGTCTTCGCCCTCCTCTTCGAGCCCATCCAGCGCCGCCATGTCGGTGGCATGCTCCACATGCGTCGGGAAATAGGGCCGATCGCCCAGGTGGCGTCCACCGCGCACCATGGCGAGGTTGACGCAGGCTTTGCCGCCCTGCACTTTCACCGCCAGAATATCCACATCCTTGTCGCCACCGGTCTCCATAGACTGCTGGTGCAATACCTTGGACAACGCCGACATCTGGTTGCGCAGCTCCGCTGCGCGCTCAAACTCCAGCTTGTCTGCGTGTACGCGCATCTTGTATTCAAGCTCAGCCAAAATCTCCTGCGTCTGGCCCTGCAAAAACCGCTCTGCGTTCGCCGTATCGATGGCGTATTGCTCGCTGGAGATGTTTCCCACACACGGCGCCGAACAGCGCTTGATCTGGTACAGCAGGCAGGGCCGGGTTCGGTTGCTGAACACTGTGTCTTCGCAGGTACGCAGGCGAAACACCTTTTGCAGCAGCAGCATGGTGTCCTTGACGGCCCATGCACTGGGGTACGGCCCGAAATAGCGGTGTTTTTTCTCGACGGCGCCGCGGTAGTAGGCAATGCGCGGGTATTGCTGGGCGGGCGAAGCACCGCTAGCAGGCGATTGCGCGGCAGTCAGTTTCAGATACGGATAACTCTTATCGTCCCGAAACAGAATGTTGAACTTCGGACTGAGCCGCTTGATCAGGTTGTTTTCCAGCAGCAGCGCTTCAGCCTCCGAGCGCACCACAGTCGTTTCCATGCGGACAATCTTCGTAACCATATGCCCGATGCGCGTGCCACCGTGGTTCTTCTGAAAATAGGTCGATACGCGTTTTTTCAGGTTGCGTGCCTTGCCGACATACAACACGCCGCCTTCCGCGTCAAAGTAGCGATAGACGCCCGGCATAGCCGGCAGCGCCGCTACTTCGCTCAGCAGTTGGGGATCAAATTCGTGAGTCTTGGTCATGTCGTGAATCAGGCAATGAGAGCTATTGTGGACAATCCTTCCATGAATCGCAGCCGTCAGTGGGACATTTTTTGCAAAGTCATCGACAACTTCGGGGATATTGGCGTGTGCTGGCGGCTGGCGGCTGACCTGGCGACGCGCGGCCAGGCCGTACGGCTCTGGCTGGACGACAGCTCGGCGCTTCGATGGATGGCTCCTGGCGGTTCCGCAGGCGTTCAGGTGATGCCATGGACTGAAGGCACCCCGATCGACATCAGCGTTATCAACCACCTGCCACCTGACGTCATCGTAGAGGCCTTCGGCTGTGACGCCGCTCCTGAATTCATAGCTGCCTGCGCAGGTTTTACCTGGGCTGGAGGCATAAAACCTTCATGGATCAACCTCGAATACCTCTCGGCAGAGGCCTACGTCGAACGCTGCCATGCACTGCCTTCGCCGGTGCAAAGCGGTCCTGCAGCAGGCTGGACAAAATGGTTTTTCTACCCGGGATTCACGCCACAGACTGGCGGCCTGCTGCGGGAGCCTGATCTGGCAACGCGGCAGGCAGGTTTTGACAAACGCGCCTGGCTCGCTGGGAAAGGTGTTCCGCTGACCGAGAAAGATCCAGAAAAGCGGGTCTCCCTGTTTTGCTACGAGCCGCCCGCACTCAAAACGCTTCTCACCCAGTTGCAGCAGCGCGGCCTGAACGGCGAACCGGTGCAGCTGCTGGTATGCGCCGGACGAGCCACACAGGCCGTGAAAGCTCTTCTTGAGAATGAAATTGACCTCCAGCCCAGGAAATACCTGCGCGGACTGCTATCAATTTCATACCTTGACCTGCTCACCCAGCATGACTTCGATCACCTGCTGTGGACTTGCGATCTGAATTTTGTCCGCGGCGAGGACTCGCTCGTGCGCGCGCTCTGGGCGGGTCGGCCGCTGGTCTGGCAGCTGTACCCCCAATCAGACGACGCGCACCTCGCCAAGCTTTCAGCCTTCATGGATCTCATCGATGCGCCTGGCTCTTTACGGCGTTTTCACACGGCATGGAACAGCCCCGGACACGAGCTGCCGTTGCCGGATTTGCCGGCCTGGTCGGCTTGTATTGAATCCGCCACGCAAGGGCTGCGGGCGCAGGACGATCTCACCACGCAGCTGATGCGTTTTGCCCTGCAGCGTCAAAATACACGCCATGAGACTGCTTCTTGTTGAAGATGACCACATGATCGGCCGCGCGGTCCGGCAGGGACTGGGCGACGCCGGTTTTGCCGTCGACTGGGTGATGGACGGCAATGCGGCCGAGCGGGCGCTGGCCAATGATGTTTACGATCTGGCGCTGCTTGATCTGGGCCTTCCAGGTCAGGACGGCATGGCGGTGTTGAAGCTGCTGCGACGTAGCGGCAATGCGGTTCCGGTTCTGATCGTCACCGCGCGCGACGCGGTCGCCGATCGAATTGCCGGGCTCAATGCCGGGGCCGACGACTATGTACTCAAACCATTTGATCTCGATGAACTGATCGCCCGCGTTCGCGCGCTGCTGCGCCGCCACGCTGGCGGTGCCTCGCCTTTGCTGGAATGCGGCGCGCTCACGCTGGACCCGGTGCGCAAGGAGGTGCGCCTGAGGGGCGAGCCAGTCAACCTGTCCGCACGCGAGTTTGCGCTGCTGGAAGTACTGTTGCAGCGGCCCGGCGCGGTGCTTTCGCGTGAGCAGCTTGAAGACTCGGTCTACGGCTGGACCGAGGAAATTGGCAGCAATGCGATTGAAGTTCACCTGCACAACCTGCGACGCAAGCTGGGGCCGGAAACCATACGCAACGTACGTGGGGTGGGCTACAAGGTGATTGGACCGTGACGGGTTCTGCAGTTCCGTCGATTCATCGCCTGGTGCTGGTCTGGGTCATGGCAGCACTCGCCATGGGCGCCAGCTTGCTGGTAGCCATCACGTACCTGTCGATGAAGAACGAGTTGGGCGAGGTATTTGAAGACAATTTAAAGCAGGTGGCACTGACAGTGGCCAACCATCACAGCGAATACGGCATTTCGCGCGCGCCGCGCCTCGTTGATCAGTTGCCCAGAATTTACGAGGAGTATGGCGACTTCGACTATGTCACGGCCGCGTGGGCCCTCGACGGCACGCTCACGCACACGTCAGACACAAAGGTTGGACTGCCCTTTCTCTCTCGCAGTGGCCTGAGTCTGGTGAACATCGGCGGACAGGAATGGCACCTCTACACGATTGTTCTGGAGGACGGCATCGTCCAGGCCGCGCAACGTGATAGTGCGCGCCAGGCACTCGCGAGGGAAAGCAGTTCCAAACTGATTTTTCCTGCCGTTGTCATGCTGGCTATTCTGGCTTTGCTGCTCACGCTGGCGTTGAAGCGCGGGCTGGCGCCGCTTTCGCTGGCGGCAGACGAGGTCACGGCGCGAAGCGTCGAAACCTTGCACCCCATTGCGTTGTCGACCCAACCGGCCGAACTTCACTTGCTGGTCGGCGCCGTCAACGACTTGATGGCCCGCCTGGGTAGCGCGCTGGCACTACAGCGGCATTTTCTCGCCGATGCCGCCCACGAGTTGCGCACCCCCATCACCGCACTCAAACTGCAGTTGCAACTGCTCGAACGGGCCAACGACGCATCGCAGCGCGACGCCGCGAAGCGCGAATTGCGCGCGGGCATTGAACGGGCGCAGCACCTGATCGAGCAATTGCTTCAGCTTTCCAGACTGGCTCCCGAAACGCCTGCGTTACGCCGCGAGCCGGTTGATCTTGCCGGCCTCGTGAGGACCACTGTCAGCGCCTTCAGCGCGCGTGCTGACGACCGAAAAATTGACCTGGGTGCGGTGGTCGAATGCACGCCGCATGTCAGCGCCGACGCCCAGCAGCTGGCCATCTTGCTGAACAACCTGGTTGACAACGCCTTACGGCATACGCCACCTGGCGGGCGAGTCGATGTCGGTGCCAGCCTGCGGGATGGCAAGCCGTGCATCACTGTCAATGACAGTGGTCAAGGCATTCCAGAGTCTGAACGACCGCTGGTCTTTGACCGGTTTTATCGCGGCCCCACGCCGCAGTCGGTCGCGCACGCGAACGGCCGCGCGGACAACGGAAAGAACCATGGCAGCGGACTGGGTCTGGCGATTGTGCGGGCGGTGGCTGAACGCCACGGCGCCGAAGTTTCACTCGACGAATCACCGCAGGGCGGATTGCACGTCAGCGTACAGTTTCCCGAAAATCGGACCTTGCCGTAACGCGAATCACGCCGGAGGCGACTCGGCTCGACACGGTGCAAACAGGTCCATCGCCCGGCGATAGTCCGTGGTCTGGACGTCGAGCACGCCCAGAAGCGAATGAAACAGGTTGTCGTGACTGACTGGCTCGCCCGAGCGCGCGCGCAGGCAAGCCTGATCGATTCCGAAGCTGCTGCGAAAACCCGCCGAGAGCCACACCAGAAACGGCACGCGTTTTTGAACATCGGGGGCTATTGCATACGGCATGCCGTGCAGGTAAAGCCCACTTTCACCGAGCGATTCCCCATGGTCGGAAACGTACAGCAACGCCGTGTCGTATTTCGATTGCGCGCGTCCCAGAAAATCGATCACATTCGAGACAAAAAAGTCGGTGTAGAGAAGCGAGTTGTCGTAAGCATTGACTATTTCAGCCGCAGTGCACTTGCGCAGATCCTCGTTCTCACAGGCAGGTGAGAACTGCTTGAATACCGCCGGGTAGCGCTTGAAGTAAGCCGGTCCGTGGCTACCCAGCTGGTGCATGACTACAAAAAGATTGCCTGACGCATCGCGTGCGATACCCTCCATGCCGCGAAGCAGAATTTCGTCCAGACACTGCCCTTCCGCGCACAAGGCGTCGATGCCTGCCTGGTCGAGTTGTTCGATCGCCAGGCCGTCGCAGACACCTTTGCATCCCGACTGGTTATCACGCCACAGCACCTTGAACCCGGCTCGCGCCAACACGTGTAGTACCGAATCATGGCTGAGAATTTTTTCCTCGTCGTAGTTCGTCCGACCGAAGGATGAAAACATGCAGGGCAGCGACACCTCGGTCGAAGTGCCGCAGGCCGTCGCCTGGGAGAAGTTGATCACCTCGCGCTGGGCCAGCTGAGGGTTGGTCTTGCGTGCATAACCGTTCAGCGAAAAATTCTGGGCCCGTGCCGTTTCACCGACCACCAGCACGAACAGCGCCGGTTTGGTACGGACTTTCCAGGCCGGCCCCAGATGCGCGTCCTTGCCCACCTGGGTTTTCGGCTGATTGGCCCGCCGGCTGCTTCCCCAGGCGTTGCTGACCAGCGAGACGACGACGTTGCCGGGCGTCATGAGGTGGCGCATCTGAGGATGATTGCGCATCAGGGAGGCGAAGTCTGCAAAAACCAGCAGCAGGCTTACCGCCGCAACGGCCGCGCCAACCAACAGCCACGACAGACGCCAGGCCAGAGCCTGCCGCAGGTTTCGCCGCTTGAGTTGCGGCCACCACACCAGCGCTACCGGCAGCGCACCAAACAGCAGCAGATGTGGAAGCATGCCCCAGACCAGCAGCTCTCCGGCTTCACGAACGTCGGTCGCCATCACATTCTTCAGCATGGCGCGATCCATGTAGACCGAGTAGCGGCCCATGTACCACGAGGCAAACGCAGTAGCCACCACCAGCACGGTCAGCAGCGGCTTGACGGTCAGGCGCGTAGCCAGCAGGGACGTAACAACGAAGTAGACCGCAGTAAAAACGCAAAAAACTGCAACAGCAAAACCCCAAGTCGATGCCTGACTCCAGTCACGGCCGGCCATCGCTGCACGCCAGAACGGCCCGTTGCCAGCAAGCAACAGGAAGCACGCGCCGAGCAGCACCAGCGTTTCCACGTGCAGCAGGGGACGCTTTAGCCAAGGCCGCGGTCGCGGCGCAGGGACGTGAGCGTCAAAAGGAAAAATGGGTTTCATGCGGGTTTGGCATGCAGCCCTGACACGGGCGCACGCAGTCTCTAAATGCACGGAATCATGGCAGTTCGGCACTTAAAGCTTGCTTAAGCCAAAGCGCCGGAAATCTGTGTCAGCGCCCCTACGCAGCCGACAACTGCCATAAAGCGAACAGAAAACCGTTAAAATCAGGGGCTTTGCAAAAATGTGCCTTCCCAGGCGACCTGCACCACCCGCCGCCAGACCTGGTTCAATTTCAGGTACTGCGCAGCTAATCTCATTGAACCTGCTATGAAAATCGCTCAAGAAATACGCGCCGGCAACGTCATCATGCACGGGAAAGACCCCATGGTCGTGCTCAAGACCGAATACAGCCGCGGCGGGCGCAATTCGGCCACCGTACGCATGAAGCTGAAAAGCCTGATCGGCAGCTTCGGTACCGAGCAGGTCTTCAAGGCCGACGACAAAATCGACCAGGTCATGCTCGACAAGAAGGAATGCACGTACTCCTACTTCGCCGACCCGATGTACATCTGTATGGACGCGGAATACAACCAGTACGAAGTCGAAGCCGACAACATGGGCGACTCGCTGAACTACCTGCAAGACGGCATGGAGCTGGAAGTCGTGTTCTATGACGGAAAAGCCATTTCCGTCGAGGTTCCCACGAGCGTCAACCGAGAGATCACCTGGACCGAGCCAGCTGTCAAGGGCGACACCTCCGGCAAGGTGCTGAAACCAGCCAAGATCGCCACCGGTTTTTCAATCGGTGTGCCGATCTTCGTGGCACAGGGTGACAAGGTGGAAATCGACACCCGTACCGGTGAATACCGCCGCCGCGTCTGAGACTGCCTGCAACGACTACAAAGGCTCCTATGGGAGCCTTTGTGCCATCTGGCGAGCCGAACTGAACACCATCGGCACGGGCTTCGGTTTCAACCAGCTCAGCGTGGTCACTGTTACCACTTGCCGCTGCCGGGCTTCAGCCCCGGCACAAGCGGTGCAAAGTAACTTCGGGCAGGCAGTTCAGACGCACGTCGACGATTGACACGCCGGAGCCAACCGAGGTGTAACCGGCCATACCGCGGTAATGCCATGCGCCACGCGCAAAAGCCCGTGGCGCATCGGAGTCAGTCAGTATCGGCAGGCCACCCGGAAGGCAGATTTGCCCGCCATGGGTGTGGCCGCACAACATCAGGCTGTAGTCGGCGTGGGCCGCATGGCGGTAGGTTTCGGGCGTGTGCGACAGCAGGACCGCGCAACCATCAGGGTCTACGTCTGCCGCAGCCTGGTGGAAGTTGTGGGTACGAAAATAATGCGCGTCGTCAATGCCAACCAGGAACAGGCTGGCGTTCGCGCGCTCGAGCCGGACCGATTCGTTCATCAGCACGTGTATTCCCATCACCTCCATGCCGGCCACCATACGGATCGTGTCGTGGTTTCCCAGCACCGCGTAGACACGCTCGCCAAGGTACGGTCGCAGGCGCGCCAGCGCATCCAGCGCGGGTTGGTAGGGCCCGAA
>JANNKV010000005.1:0-6655 GCA_031396485.1 Polaromonas sp.
AGCACTGTCGGTGCGCGCGATTACCGGCGTGCCGATCAAGTTTGCCGGCACCTCCGAGAAGCTCGACGGGCTCGAGGTTTTTGATGCCGATCGTCACGCCGGCCGGGTGCTCGGCATGGGCGATATCGTGGCGCTGGTCGATCAGGCCGCCAAGGCCACCCATCTTCTTCATCTGCGAGAGCTGGGCCAGAAAATCCTCGAGGTCGAAGTTGTCGCCCGCCTTGACCTTGGCCGCGAGCTTCTGCGCCGCCTCGACGTCAATGTTCTTGGTGACCTCTTCGACCAGCGCCACGATGTCGCCCATGCCAAGCACGCGCCCGGCGTGACGCTCGGCGTCGAAAACCTCCAGGCCGTCGATCTTCTCGGACACGCCGGCAAACTTGATCGGCACACCGGTGACCTGCCGCACCGACAGCGCCGCGCCGCCGCGCGAGTCGCCGTCCAGCTTGGTCAGCACCACGCCGGTAAGCGGCAGCGCTTCCTTGAAGGCCTTGGCGGTATTGACCGCGTCCTGGCCCTGCATCGCATCGACGACGAACAGCGTTTCAACCGGGTTGAGCACGGCGTGCAACTCTTTGATCTCTTTCATCAGCGCTTCGTCGATGGCCAGCCGGCCGGCCGTGTCGACCAGCAGCACGTCGAAGAAATGCCGGCGGGCGTAGTCGAGCGCGGCGCGGGCAATATCGACCGGTTTTTGATCCGGCGTACTCGGAAACCACTCGGCGCCCGCCTGCGCCGTCACGGTCTTGAGCTGCTCGATGGCGGCAGGGCGGTACACGTCACCCGAGACCGTCAACACTTTTTTCTTGCGCTTTTCGATCAGGTGCTTGGCGAGCTTGGCGGTCGTCGTCGTTTTACCGGCGCCCTGCAAGCCTGCCATCAGGATCACGGCGGGCGGTTGCGCCGCCAGATTGATGTCGCTGACGCCCTCGCCCATCGTGGCGGCCAGTTCGCGGTTGACGATGCCGACCAGCGCTTGTCCGGGCGACAG
The DNA here is from genome assembly GCA_031396485.1 of Polaromonas sp. Classification (GTDB taxonomy): domain Bacteria; phylum Pseudomonadota; class Gammaproteobacteria; order Burkholderiales; family Burkholderiaceae_C; genus Polaromonas. Next base: position 992 of record JANNKV010000005.1, read on the forward strand.
CGAGCCCATGACCTCCTGGCCCATCGCCTTGTCCTTGACGCGCGCCACAAAGTCGCGCACCACGGGCAACGCCACGTCGGCTTCCAGCAACGCCATGCGCACCTCGCGCAGCATGTCCTGGACGTTGGCTTCGGTGATGCGGGCCTGGCCGCGCATTTCCTTGACGAGGCGGGAGAGTTTGTCGGTGAGGGCTGAGGCCATGGGGGGGCTCCACAAGATGGAGCAGTTAGATGAAAAGAGTTAGGTGAAAGAAAAGGAGCGCTGCACAGGCCACAGCAGGCGGCTAGCTGATAGTAAAGGCTAAACTCCAGTCATGATTTTAGCTTTCAGCGCATGGTGGGGCACTGCAGTGGCTATTGGTGCTGCGCTGGCTTACGGGGCGTTGGCAGGGGCGGCGTCACGATTGAGCGTCAGCGGCATCCGCGGCCTGCTGCTGCTGGCATGGGTGCTGCACGCCGGGATGCTGGCCGAAGGCCTGCTCGGCGAGCCGCCCCGGTTTGGATTTGCGCCGGCCATTTCGATCACCGTGTGGCTGATGCTGACGGTCTACGCCATTGAAAGCCGGCTTTTCCCGCAGTTGCAGGCGCACGGCGCGCTCGCGGGCCTGGGAAGTGCGGCAGTCATCCTGGCGCTGGTATTTCCCGGCACGACCTACCACGCAATCGCCTCGCCGTGGCTGCCGCTGCACTGGGCGCTGGGGCTGGCCTCCTACGGTCTTTTTGCCGCGGCCGTGGTGCATGGCTGGCTGATGACGCGGTCGGAGCGTTTGATGCGGTCAGCAACCCCGATTGAGGCCACGGTGCCGCTGATGACGCTTGAAAGGTTGACGTTTCGGTTTGTGGAAGCCGGCTTTGTACTGCTTTCAGCCACCTTGCTGGTGGGCTGGCTTTTCGCCGAAACACTTTACGGCCCGCGCATGACAGGCATGTGGAACCACAAAACCATTTTCTCCGTGCTGTCATGGCTGGTGTTTACCGGCCTGCTGATTGGCCGGGCGCGCCTTGGCTGGCGGGGGCGCAAGGCAGTTCGCGTGCTGTACCTGGGCTCGGGTCTGTTGCTGCTCGGCTATGCGGGCTCGCGCTTTGTGCTTGAAGTCATTTTGAAGCGGGGATGAAACACCCATGAAATACCTGTTGGTGCTTCTTTTGGTGTTCGTCGTCGTCTGGTTGTGGAGCAACAACCGCCGGATTGAGAAAAAGCAGGCGGATGATGCGCGCCGCCCGCAGCAGCCAGCTCAGAAAAACGCGCTGACGGAAATCGTGGCCTGCGATGTCTGCAAGGTCCACCTGCCCCGCTCGGAAGCCCTGATCGGCAACAAGGGCGTCTACTGCAGCGACGCACACCGCCGTCAGGCCGACCGTTAGCCCGGCCCGTGCGTTAAATGGATTCGCAATTTCACTCCTGGCTGGCATCGGCAGATAACCCGTCTGGTTCGCCGGAAACCGAGGCGGGCAACCAGTCATTCAATCGGCTGTGGCGGGTTTTCATGACGGCGCGCGTGGGTATTGCGGCCGTGCTCGTGGTGCTGCAGGCCTTTATTTATGCCCTGGGCAACAACACCAGCCGGGGCGCCATTGCGGTGTGTGTCGCGTATCTGTTCGCTACGCTGGCCGTTCGCGTATGGGCCCGGCCCCGGCCACCGCGGCGCGCATTTGACATGCAATGGCTGCTCACCATCGGCGTTGACGTGCTGGCATTTTCAGCGCTCGATTTCCTGCAGTCGGGCGTACTGAACTACACGCCGCTGTTCGCGCTGCCGGTTTTGCTGTCGTCGGTACTCGGGCCCATCCTGCTGGCTTTCGGCACGGCCGCCAGTGTGACGCTGCTTTTGATGGCCGACGCCTGGTGGACTTCTTTGCAGTCGCTGGGCGATTTCAATGCGCGCTTTCTCCAGGCAGCCTTGAGCGGTTCCGGGTTTTTCCTGGTCGCCTTGCTGGCGAATCAGCTGGCAGCCCGCCTGAGCCGCGAGGAAGAGCGCTCGCAGGCCAGCCACTCGGCCGCGCGCATGCAAAACCAGGTCAATCAGCTGGTGATCGAGGGGCTGGCCGAAGGCGTGATGGTGGTTGACGTGCGTGGCACCGTGCTGTCTGTCAACCCGGCCACCGGCCGGCTGCTGGCCACGAAGGATGCCGCGCGCAACACCCGCTTCGTGCTGACACGGGAAAAAGCCTGGCAACCCCTGGTTGACGTGATGCACCGCACCTTTGAAAGCCAGTCGCCGCAGGAGGCGGAAATCAGTCTGAACTACCCCGCGCACGGCACGCGCCGTCTGCACGTCCGCACGCGCCTTGCCATTTCAAAAAACGGCCAGGAAAACATGTGCGTCATGTTTCTGGAAGACCTGCGCGAAATGGAGGCGCGCGTGCGCACCGAAAAGCTGGCTGCCATGGGACGAATGTCGGCCGCCGTTGCGCACGAAATCAGAAACCCACTGTCCGCCATTTCACAGGCCAATGCGCTGCTCGAAGAAGATTTGCGGGAACCGGGCCATCGCCAGCTGACAGCCATGGTCAGGCAAAACGCCCAGCGCCTGGCCAAGATCGTCGACGAGATCCTCAACGTGTCGAGGGTCAAGGAGCAGCTTCCCGCCCCGGAGGTGTTGACGCTGATGCTCGACGACGCCGTTGAAAAAATCGCGTCCGAATGGGCCATTCAAAACGATACCTCGCGGCGCATGCAGGTCGCTACCGACGCCGCCCATGTCGCGGTGTGGTTTGAACCTGACCATCTGCGGCGCCTGATGGTCAATCTGCTGGACAACGCCCTGCGCTATGCGAGCGCGTCGGAGCAGGCGATACAGGTCAGCACACAAGTCATCTCGGCCGGCCACGCAAGACTGGCCGTCTGGAGCGATGGGCAGCCGCTGGAGAAAACCGTACAGACCCATCTGTTCGAACCTTTTTTCTCGTCAGAAAGCCGCTCCAGCGGGCTGGGACTCTATATATGCAGGGAGCTTTGCGAGCGCTATGGAGCACGGATCGGCTACCGGCGGGTATTGCGCGACACTATCGAAGGTAATGAGTTCTTCGTCGTCCTCAATTCGGGCTTGCCGCCGCTCGATGATCAATCGCCGCTTTTTGAAGCCATCCCTTTTACCCGCTGAGCCTTGTCCCCCCTGAATATGGCCCGTTGAACCCATGAGCACATCGCCCCCTTCCTCCCAGCAGGCCACGATTCTTGTCGTTGACGATGAGCCGGACCTGCGCACCCTGTATGAGCTGACGCTGCTGCGCGAAGGCTACCGGGTTGAAGCGGCCGGCGATCTGGCGCAGGCGCGCGAGCAGCTCAAGGAGAAACGTTTTGACGCCATCATCACCGACATGCGCCTGCCCGACGGTTTGGGGCTGGAGTTGCTCAGGGAACTGGTGGCTGGGCAACGCAGCGAACGCTGCGTGGTCATCACCGCCCATGGCTCTGCAGAAAATGCGGTCGAAGCCCTGAAGGCTGGCGCGTTTGACTACCTGACCAAACCCGTCGACCTGAAACAGTTCCGCAGCGTGGTGGCCTCGGCTATTCAGGGTGCAAGAACCCCGGCCGCGAACCCGATTGCCAACCGCGCCGACGCGGATTTCCCCGGGATGGCATCAGCTTCTCCGGCGAAATCGGCCAGCGCAGCCTCCATACTTCAAAAGCTGGTGGGTGAGTCCGAGTTGATGCGGGCCGTGAAGTCGCGCATCGTCAAGGTATCGGGGAGCATGGCACCCATCTTGATACAGGGCGAATCGGGCACTGGCAAGGAACTGGTGGCGCGCGCTGTGCACGGTTGCAGTCATCGGGCGGCCGGTCCTTTTGTGGCTGTCAATTGCAGCGCGATCCCTGAAAATTTGTTGGAAGCCGAATTTTTCGGCGCGCGCAAGGGCGCCTACACAGGCTCGGCGCAGGACCGGCAGGGCTACTTTCAGGCGGCGAAAAACGGCACTCTGTTTCTCGACGAGATCGGCGACCTTCCGCTGGCCATGCAATCCAAGCTGTTGCGCGCCATTCAGGAGCGCATGGTGCGGCCGCTGGGTTCGCCACAGGAAGATACGGTGGACGTGCGCATTGTCAGCGCTACGCACAAAGACCTGAATGCAGAAGTGAAGGCGGGAACATTTCGGCAAGATTTGTATTACCGGCTGAATGTGATTGAAATCGGGGTGCCGGCGCTGCGTGACCGGCGCGACGATCTGCCGGCACTTTGTACGGCCCTGCTCGCCAGAATCTGCCATGAATCCGGGTTCAACATGCCGACCTTGAGTGCGCCGGCCATGGAACGTTTGCGCGCCCACCCTTTCAACGGCAATGTCCGCGAACTCGAAAACCTGCTGCACCGTGCTGTGGCGCTTGGCGAAGGCGGCGAGCTGCACTTCGATACCGCGCCCGAAGAGTTTGTCGCCGTTCCTGAAAATCTGCAGGATTACCTCGATCAGCAGGAGCGAAACATTCTGTCGAAAGTGCTGGAAGAAACCGGCTTCAACCGGACCGCGGCAGCCACCCGGCTGGGCTTGAGCCTGCGCCAGATCCGCTACCGCATCGCGCGGCTGAACATCGCGACTCCCGTAGGGGATGACACGTCCAGTGAAGACGCCTGAAGCCTGCGATACCGCCGCCGCGCCGTTATGGCGCAAGGGCTGGTACCGGTTTGCCCGCGCCATGGCCTCGCCCAACTTCGGGCCACGCCCCGACGGTGCATTGATTGACCTGATCGTCATCCATTCCATCAGCCTGCCACCCGGCGATTTCGGCAATGGCAACGTCCAGCAGCTGTTCACCAACCAGCTGGACTGGGACGCCCATCCTTACTTTGAAGGCATTCGCGGGCTGCAGGTATCGGCGCACTTCTTCATCGCACGCTCGGGCGCGCTATGGCAATTTGTCGGCTGCGACGATCGCGCCTGGCATGCCGGGCAATCGACCTACCGCGGCCGGGGCAACTGCAATGACGACTCGATCGGCATCGAGATGGAAGGCCTGGAAGGTTCGTCATTTGAAGTGGCGCAGTACGAAACGCTTGCCAGCGTGTGCGCCGCGCTGCTGACGGCCTATCCGATCGCCCACCTTGCCGGCCACGAGCATGTCGCCGCGGGCCGCAAGCAGGATCCAGGACCGGGTTTCGAATGGTCCCGGCTTCAGCAAACGTTGGGTATGCCCTCTCAGTATTTTCCCGAAGTCCTTCAATTGACCTGAGAAAAATTGTCGGCAAAACAACGCCGTCTCATCCAGACAGTCAACGCAAGAAGCAGACTAAAAGGGCCCGCGCAAGCCAGTCTGGCACGGGCATGTTCTGGCAGCAACAAGGCTGCCGCAAGCCGCGTCAGTGCTTGATGTGCCCTGTCAGAGGGCGCAGAGTTTATGCTTATCGACCGCTCTTTTTGCCTGTCGCTGGTACATCAAAAACGGGTCATTGGCAGAGCCCAGGCCCCGTTAAAAACAAGTGCGAAAGTAAATACTTGTTTTTCACGCAACGCACTACCTGTAGTGGCTTGTGTTCGCCCAACACACTAGGTATAGTGTCTAGGCTCACATCAAGACGAATGCAGTTTGCGGCAAAAACACCAATAACCAAGCAACCATTTGAGATTGAAAATTTAGAGAACCCATCCGCTGGCAGCTGTCGATTTCAACGACTTTGAACACGACTGCCATGCACGGGACCCAGCCTGTCACCCACCCCAAAAAAAAGAG
>JANNKV010000029.1:0-3572 GCA_031396485.1 Polaromonas sp.
GACCGCTTTGCGCAGCTGGCCGGCGAGCTGTCGAACTGCCCCAGCAGCGCGCAGGGCGGCGACCTCGGCTGGATCGGCCCCGACGACTGTGCACCCGAACTGGCCAACGAACTTTTTCACCTGAAACACGCCCAGACCGGCACGGGCGTGCACCCGCGCCTTTTTCACACCCGCTTCGGCTTTCACATCATCGACGTGATCGAGCGCCGCCCCGGCACACAGCCAGCGTATGAGGACGTGCGCGAGCGCATTGCGGACCTGCTCACCATGCAGTCGCGCGCCCGGGCCCTGCATCAGTACATGAGCCTGCTGGTCGGAGACGCGGAGGTCGAAGGTATCGCGCTGGAGGGGGCCGATTCGCCTCTGGTGCAATGAATCAGGATGCCGCAACAGCAGACGAGCTGCTGCTGCGCTTGCGGCGTTTTCACTCTGATTACTTTCCCCTGCACCAGCAGCGTTTTCAGGATCTGGTGGCCGAAGGGCAGCATCCCAAAACCCTGTTCATCGGCTGCTCGGATTCGCGCGTGGTTCCCTATTTGCTGACCGGAACCGGCCCGGGCGAACTCTTCATCGTGCGCAACGTGGGGGCATTCATTCCGCCCTACGATGGTTACCTCACAGACCCGCACGACAGCATGGTTGCCCCTGCCCCGACGCGTCCCGCCTGCAACGATTCGACCCGGCAATGGGTAGGGCTGCACGGAACCACGGCGGCCATCGAGTTCGCGGTGCTGACCCTGCATGTCGAGCGCATCATCGTGTGTGGGCACAGCCACTGTGGCGCCATTCGTGCCGCCTATGAAGGGGTACCGGAGGAAGCCGTGGCGCTGCAGGTCTGGCTCCAGCTTGCACGCGAGGCGCTGCTACCGGTTCAGTCCAGCCCCGAAGCCTTGCGCCGCACCGAGCAACGCGCCGTGGTGTTGCAGCTCGAGCGCCTGATGGGCTACCCGATGGTGCGGCGCGAAGTGGAACGCGGCCAGCTAACGCTGCACGGCTGGCATTACGTGATTGAAGACGGAGAAATCCATGTCTTTGATGTACAGCAAGGCAGTTTTGTGCCGGCTGCGATAGCCTCCAACAGCGGCACGGGGCCGTACCAACCTTATGTGGAGCACGATGGACAAATCATTAGCGACTGAAACAGCGGAGAGGGGATTCGTACCGCGGCGCCTTTTGGGAAAGAGCCAGCCATGAAGCGCGATCCGTTCGGCCGGCCGCAGGATCTGACGGCCACCCAACCCATCAGTCACGACGTCTTGAGGGAAAAATACCTCAAACCCGGTGAGACGGGCGTTGAAGACATCTACCGCCGTGTAGCGCGGGCGCTGGCATCTGTAGAACCTGAAGCCGAGCGCGCGAAACACGAGGCGCTGTTTCTGGAAAATCTGCACGCCGGAGCCATCGGCGCAGGCCGCATCATGAGCGCGGCGGGCACGGCCATACAGGCCACGCTGATCAACTGCTTTGTGCAGCCGGTGGGCGACAGTATTCAGGGCGTGGACGCCGAGGGTTACCCGGGCATTTACGAGGCCTTGCGTGAGGCGGCCGAAACCATGCGGCGCGGCGGCGGTGTCGGCTACGATTTTTCGCGCATCCGCCCGCGCAACGCCGAGGTCAAGGGCACCGCCTCCATGGCTTCAGGCCCCTGCAGCTATATCAATGTGTTTGACCAGTCTTGCTCGACCGTGGAGAGCGCCGGCGCGCGCCGCGGCGCACAGATGGGCGTGCTGCGCATCGACCACCCCGATGTACAGGAATTCATCACCGCCAAGCGTACGCCCGGCCGCTGGAACAACTTCAATGTGTCGGTCGGTGTGCCCGACAACTTCATGCAGGCCCTTGCCGACGACCAGCCGTGGGAGCTGGTGCACAAGGCCAAACCGGGCGCCGCACTGATTGCCGAGGGCGCGTTCCAGCGAACCGACGGCCTGTGGGTGTACCGGACGCTGGCCGCACGCGAGTTGTGGGACAGCGTGATGCGCTCTGCCTATGACTTCGCCGAGCCCGGCATCCTGTTTCTCGACGCCATCAACCAGGACAACAATCTGCGTTATTGCGAGGCGATCGCCGCAACAAATCCCTGCGGCGAGCAGCCGCTGCCGCCCTATGGCTGCTGTGACCTCGGGCCGGTCATCCTGACGCGTTTTGTGCGGCACCCTTTCGGCTTCAACGGCAAGCCGGCGTTCGATTTCGAGGCTTTTGCCAAATCGGTGGCGACGCAGGTGCGCGCGCTCGACAACGTGCTCGACGTGACGTTCTGGCCGCTGCCGCAGCAGCAGGCCGAATCCACCGCCAAGCGCCGCATCGGCGTCGGCTTCACCGGCCTGGGCAATGCGTTGGCAATGCTGCGGCTGCGTTATGACGCGGCCGATGGCCGGGACATGGCGGTGCGCATCGCCGTGTGCATGCGTGATGCCGCGTACGCCGCTTCGGTGGCGCTGGCGAAAGAAAAAGGCGCATTCCCGAAGTTCGACGCCGATGGCTATCTGGCGCCCGGCACCTTCGCCAGCCGCCTGCCGTCCGAATTGCAGCAAGCCATTCGCGCCCACGGCATCCGCAACAGCCACCTGCTGTCGATCGCGCCGACGGGCACCGTCAGCCTGGCGTTTGCCGACAATGCTTCCAACGGCATCGAGCCGGCGTTTTCGTGGATGTACCGGCGCAAGAAACGCGAGGCCGATGGCAGTACCACCGAGTATGCGGTTGAAGACCATGCCTGGCGCCTCTACCGCGAACTCGGCGGCGACGTGGACAAACTGCCCGACTATTTTGTGTCGGCATTGGACATGTCGGCTACGGGCCACATCGCCATGATGGAAGCGGTGCAGCCCTTCGTCGACACGGCGATTTCCAAAACGGTGAACGTGCCCGCCGACACCGCCTACGCCGATTTCAAGGATTTGTACCTGCAGGCCTGGCAGGCGCGTCTCAAGGGTCTGGCGACCTACAGGCCCAATGCCATTTTGGGCTCGGTGCTGGAAACCCACGCCCTTCCAGACGCCACGCCCTCAGGCGTTGCCGTGGCTGCACCTGTTGACCCGATGCGCACGGTGATCGAAAGCCGGCCCAAGGGCGCTTTGTCGGCCGTGGCTGAAAAGGTCGAATACTGGACGCAGGAAGGCCACAAGACGCTGTACATCGTGGTGTCTTTCCTGCCGGTGCCGGCCGCCAGTGGCGCAGGCACGGTCGAGCGCGCGATCGAATTTTTCATGCCGGTGGGGCAAAGCGGCGAATCGCAGCAGTGGATTACTTCGAGCATGCGCATGCTGTCGCTGGCGGCGCGCGGCGGCTTCCTGGAGCGAGCACTGGGTGACATGCGCAAGGTCGCGTGGGACCGTGGCCCGGTGCGCCTGGGCACGTACGAAAAGACGGACGGCACGCATGTGCCCCTGTGGCATGACTCCGAGGTGGCAGCGATTGCCTATGCGGTTCAAAACATCATCAGCCGGCGTGCCAGTCAAGCGGCTGGGCACGCGGCAGCGCCGCTTGACAACCCGACCGCCACCACGCAGCTGCCGCCGGTAATGGCTGGTAAAAAATGCGGTGAATGCGGTGCCCACGCTGTGATTCGC
>JANNKV010000038.1:0-2617 GCA_031396485.1 Polaromonas sp.
CTGGACCTACGCATCGCCGGTGCTGGCCTTGCTGGTCACGGTGGTGATCGGCGTGCTGCTGTTTGCCGCACTCGGCAAAGACCCGGTGCGCGGCCTGCAGGTTTTTTTCTGGGAGCCGATCAAGTCGCCGTATGCATTGGGCGAATTGATGGTGAAGGCGACGCCGCTGTTGATCATCGCGCTGGGGCTGTCAGTGTGTTTTCGCTCCAATGTCTGGAATATCGGCGCCGAGGGCCAGTTTGTAATTGGCGCCGTGGCCGCAGGCGGCGTGGCGCTGCTGGCCGATAAAACCACCGGCCCGTGGATCATCCCGGCTATCTTGCTGGCCGGTGTGGCAGGCGGCATGGCGTGGGCCAGCATCACGGCGGTGCTTCGTGACCGCTTCAATGCCAATGAAATTCTGGTCAGTCTGATGCTGGTCTATGTCGCCGACATGGTGCTGAGTTATCTGGTGTTCGGCCCCTGGAAAGACCCGGCTGGCTATAACTTTCCGCAGACCAAAACCTTTGAGGCCGTGACGCAGATCCCGCGCCTGATGGCGGGCTCCCGCGTCAACATTGGCATCGTGCTGGCGCTGCTGGGTGTCATCGCGCTGTGGCTTTTTCTGTTTCGCACTTACGCGGGTTTTCGGCAAGAAGTCAGCGGGCTGGCACCAGCGGCGGCACGCTATGCCGGGTTTTCATCACGGCGCGCGCTGTGGATGGCGCTGATGACGTCGGGCGGCGCGGCCGGTCTGGCCGGCGCGCTGGAGGTGGCGGGGCCGATTGGCCAGCTGACCAGCTATGTGCCGGCCGGCTATGGTTTTGCCGCGATCATCGTCGCGTTTGTCGGGCGGTTGCATCCCGTCGGTGTGGTGTTTTCGGCGATCTTGATGAGCATGTTCTACATCGGCGGCGAGCTGGCGCAGTCGCGGCTGGGTTTGCCGAAATCGCTGACGGGTGTGTTCCAGGGCTTGCTGCTGTTCAACCTGCTGGCCTGCGACACGCTGATGGCTTACCGGCTCAAATTTACCAGGACGCCAGCACTGGCCGTGAAGGGAGCCCGCTGATGGATTCCGCTGCCTTGCTGATCGCCGCGACCCTCAGTGCGGGCACCGTGCTCGCCTTCGCAGCGCTCGGTCTGCTCATCAACGAGAAAGCCGGCATCGTTAATTTGGGCGCCGAGGGCATGATGCTGTGCGCCGCCATCGCCGGTTTTGCCACCGTGGTGCACAGTGGCAATATCTGGCTCGGTTTTGCGGCGGGCATGGCGGCGGGCGCTGTTTTGGCCGCCATTTTTGGTGTGCTGGTGATCTGGCTCAACACCAACCAGTACGCCACCGGCCTTGCACTGAGTCTGTTCGGCGCTGGCTTCTCCGCTTTTGCGGGTATCAAATACGTGCAGGAGAAACTGCCCGAGCAGGCGCAGTTTTCCATTCCCTTTTTGGCCGACATTCCTTTCATCGGCCCGGCGTTGTTTCGCCAGCACCCGATGGTCTATCTGGCGATGGCGCTGACGGCCGGGTTGATCTGGTTTTTGTACCGCACGCGAGCCGGCCTGGTGCTGCGTTCGGTCGGTGAAAGCCCCGAATCCGCGCATGCGCTGGGCTACCCGGTGCGGCGCATCCGTCTGGCGGCGGTGGTGGCGGGCGGTGCCCTGTGCGGCCTTGCGGGTGCCTATGTGTCTGTCATCTACACGCCGCTGTGGGTCGAGGGCATGATTGCCGGCAAGGGCTGGATTGCGCTGGCGCTGACCACCTTTGCCACCTGGCGCCCGGCACGCGTCTTGCTGGGTGCTTATCTCTTCGGTGGCGTGACCATGCTGCAGTTTCATCTGCAAAGCATCGGGGTGAGTGTGCCGACTCAGTTTTTAACTATGCTGCCTTATCTGGCGACGATTGCGGTGCTGGTGCTGATCTCGCGCAACCCCATGTGGATACGGGTCAACATGCCGACGTCTATTGGCAAGCCGTTTTATCCGGGCGCCTAACGCGTGGAAGCCTGACGGTTGCACGCATAATTGCTTCTGGTTTTTTTCAAGCAGATTTTTTTCTCATTCCTATAGAAAGCGAAACGCCATGACAGACCTGCAAAAACGTTCCCTGCTCAAGCTGGCAGCCCTGTCGGCGGTGGCTGCCGCTGCATTGGCGGGCTGCGGAAAAAAAGAAGAGCCGGCGCCTGCCGCCGCTGCGCCTGCTGCAGCGCCGGCGCCTGCCAAGGCCGAGCCCTTGAAAATCGCTTTCGCCTACATCGGCCCGGTGGGCGACGGTGGCTGGACGTTTGCGCATGACAACGGCCGCAAGGCAGTTGAGAAAGAATTCGGCGACAAGGTGGTCACCAGCTTCGTCGAGAAAGTGCCCGAGTCGGCCGACGCCGAACGCGTCATCCGCGACATGGCTTCGCAAGGCAACAAGCTGATTTTCGGCACCACCTTCGGCTACATGGAGCCGATGCTCAAAGTTGCCGCCGACATCAAGGACGTGAAGTTCGAGCACGCTACCGGCTACAAGACCGCCGAGAACATGCGCACCTATGACAGCCGCACCTACGAAGGCGCGTACATGGCCGGCGTCATCGCCGGCAAGATGACCAAGAGCAATACGCTGGGCGTGGTCGGCTCCATCCCGATCCCCGAAGTG
>JANNKV010000073.1:0-6838 GCA_031396485.1 Polaromonas sp.
GATGACAGCAGGTAGCGCAAAAATTTCCGGATGTTGTCGAGGATGCTGCGGCCTTCGCGCACTGCTTCGACGATGGTGGCGAAGTTGTCATTGGCCAGAATCATCTTTGCCGCTTCCTTCGTCACCTCCGTGCCGGTGATACCCATCGCCACCCCGATGTCGGCTGACTTGAGCGCTGGCGCATCGTTCACACCGTCGCCGGTCATGGCGACGATATTGCCGTCCGCCTGCAAGGCGTCAACGATGCGCAGTTTGTGCGCGGGGGACACCCGGGCATAGACTGATGTTTCGCGCACGGCCGCTGCGAAGGCCGCATCATCCAGCGCATCAATGTCGTGCCCTGTCAACGCACCGGCGCCAGGCTGAACAATCCCGAGGTCTGCTGCAATGCGCGCTGCAGTACGCGGGTGGTCTCCCGTGATCATGATGACCCGAATACCCGCCCTGCGTGCATCTGCAATGGCGACTGCCGCTTCTTCCCGCGGTGGATCAATCATGCCTACCGTGCCGACAAAGACCAGATCTCGTTCAAGCGAGGCGGTATCTGCACTGTCTTCGCCGGACGCCAGCGGGCGATAGGCTACGGCCAGCGTACGCAGTGCAGCGTCTGACAAGGTATCAACATCGGCCAATATCCTGGCCCTCAAGTCGTCATCGAGTGGTACCAGCTCCATGCCGACCCTCGCCCGCGTGCAATGCTCCAGCAACACATCCGGCGCGCCCTTGGTGATCACCACCACCGCTCCGCCTTGCTCGTTGTCGCGCTCTATCGTCGACATCATCTTGCGTTCGGACGTGAAGGGAATCTCGCCGATGCGCTCGAATCGTTTCTGACGGCGTTCTGTCAGGCCTAATTTGCGCTCGGCCACCAGAAACGCCGCTTCGGTCGGGTCGCCATGAATTTGCCACACGCCGCCATCGACTTGGCGCAGGTCTGCGTTGCCCGCCAGCGCGCCGCCACTGAGCACGACGACCAGTTCCTGGTGTAGCGGGCCACCCGTGACTTCGGAACCCTTGTGCTCGACGCGCCCGTCGGGCGCATAACCCACACCCGTGAGGCGGGCGCTTCCAGAGGCGGTCATGACCCGCTCGATGGTCATTTCAGAGCGCGTCAGGGTGCCCGTCTTGTCAGTGCAGATAACCGAAGCCGAGCCCAGCGTTTCAACCGACGACAGGTTTTTGACGATGGCCTGGTGCTTTGCCATGCGCTGTACGCCCATGGCGAGCACCACCGACAAAATGGCGGGCAGGCCTTCAGGAACCGCTGCCACAGCCAGCGCAACACCCAGCAGCAGCACTTCAATCACATCGCCGGCAGTGCGAATCTCCGAGATCATCAAAATAGTGCCCACCACCACGGTGGAGATGACGATGACCGCTATTCCCAGCATGCGTCCGATGCGGGAAACCTCTTTCTGCAACGGCGTCGTATCCTGTACGGTCGCCTCCAGCATCTGGGCGATGCTGCCCATCTCGGTGTCCATGCCCGTGGCGGTGACCACCGCACGCCCGGTGCCCTGCGCAACCGCAGTGCCCTTGAAAACCATGTTCAGACGGTCGCCCAGCGCGGCCGGGCCTTGCAGCGTGGCGGCCTCTTTCAGCACAGCTTCGCTTTCGCCGGTCAGCGAGGCTTCCTGCACGCGCAGCGAGGCCGATTGAATCAAGCGCGCGTCGGCACCTACCGCGTCGCCTTCTCCCAGCACCAGCAGGTCGCCACGCACCAGCGTGGCACTGGGCACGCGCTGGGTCTGGCCGTCTCGCACCACGGCAGAGCTGACGGCCGTCATGCGTGCCAGCGCCGCCACGGCCTGCTCGGCCTTGGCCTCCTGCACAAAACCCAGGATGCCGTTGACGACCACCACCGCTGCGATCACGATGGCGTCCACTGGCGAGCCAACCCAGCCTTCAATGCCCCAGGCAACCAGCGCGATGGCGATCGCTGCCAGGAGCAGATAAATCAGCGGATCCTGAAAATGCTTCAGTACGCGGCGCCATGCAGGTGCCTGTGGGGCGGCGCGGATCTCGTTGCGGCCATTCCTCAGAAGGCGGTGCGCCGCCTCGCGCGCTGTCAGCCCGTTGTCCGCGTCCGTGGAAAGTGCTTTGACAACGTCCCCAGCATCCAGAATAGAGGGATCGGTCATGTCAAGGGTATTCATCTCTGACGCTCTCGTTTTAGCCGCCATAGCCGCCTGACGAGCGGTGCTCAAGCAGCCGCGCCTTGTTCGCTTTCGGGACTGCGCACCACCAGCACGGGCACCGGCGCCAGACGAATGATCTGCTCAGCGCCGCTACCCAAAAACATGCGGCCCACGCGCCTGCGGCCGTGGGTCCCCACCACGATCAGGCTGGCGTTCCAGTTCTTTGCTTCTTCAGCAACTGTCTCACCCAAACGCTCACCAAATTTGTCGATCAACAGCGTGTCGCCCTGGACGTTTGCGGCCTCGACCACAGCCAGAGCATCTGAAAGAACTTTCTTGCCAGCTTCGCGCATCATCTCGATCAGCTGACCGGATTGCCCGCCGTAAGGGTCAATGCCCGTAAAGTAGGCCATTTCGTCGAGCACATGAATCAGCCTTAGTGCCGAGCGCCCTCCTGAATAGGCTGCCATCTCAAGGGCTGCGACCAGCGCCTTGTTCGATGTGGCGCTGCCATCGACCGCAACCATGATTCGTCGGTACATATAGATTGATCCTTCGAAGTTGGAGAATATGAGATGAACTGCGTTGATGGCTCACTTGACGCCGAGAGGCACTGTATCCATCAAAGTCGAGCGCTACAAAGGACAAGACGGATCAATCTGCCGGACATAGCGGGGCAGAGACGGGTGCAATGCCCTACCCGTCTCATCAGATGGCCTACTTCACCATCAAAACGGGAATATCGCAGTCAGCCATGACCCGCTGGGCGACACTCCCCATCAATGCCCTGACCAGCAGACCGTGGCCGTGAGCGCCCATCACGATCATCTGAACCCGTTCGCGTTTGCTGGCTTTGACGATTTCGCTGGCGGCAGAGCCAACCACCCAGACGCAGCGATAACGCACCGGATGTCGGTCCAGGAATTGCTTGATCGGTTTGAGCACCTTGTCAGCCTGCTTGAGTTGAAAGGCGGCCACCTCTTCACGCCCCAGCTTCTTTTCGACCTGAGGCGATATGGCGTCCTGGACATGCAGAACCACCAGCTCGTCGTCTTTGTCCGGCAGAAGCCTGCTGGCAGTCAGAAACTTGAGCGCCTTGGAGGTGAATTTACTACCGTCAGCCGCGAAAAGAACTTTCATGATTTCTCCTGGTTGTCGGCGCGCCATGCCAATTCAAACAGTCTGGCATTTGGTTGACTGATCCGGATTGATGTAGCGCAAAGAGTTGTTGAAACGGCCTTCGGGTGGTACGTGTTCCTCAAATCCCTGGAGGCCCGAATGATGTGTGAATCGACCGAAGAGTTTTCAACCCGCCTTGGTCATGTAGCCCATCCACGGCCAGTAGGTTAGCGAGAAGAGCAACAGTAGTGCGGCCGCCGCCAGTGTGATGACCAGCCCGGTTCGGATGAAGTCCTTCGCATCAAACGTGTCGGTGCCGTAGGCAATCATGTTCTGAGGGGCATTCACCGGCAGGATAAAACCAAAGCTCACCACGAACTGCAGCAGCATGGTCATGCCGACCACGTTGATGCCGGGCGTCTGCACGGCCAGCAGTACGCTGATGATGATCGGGATCATGGTGGACGCGAGGGCGGTGGCGCTGGCGAAACCGAGGTGGATCACTATCAGGAATAACGAGAGCAACATCAGGATCACAAACGCGCTGGCTTGCTGCAAACCCAGGTTCAGCACAATCAGGTTGGCCAGCCAACCTGCTGCATTGGTGCGCAGCAATGCGGTACCGATGCTGATTCCGACCGCGAACAGCACGACGGTACCCCAGGGAAAGCCTTTTTGCGATTCTTTCCAGTCCATCACACCGATGCGCGGCAACAGCATCAGGGCGATGGCGGCGATCGTGGTTGATGAGGTGTCGAAGTTATGAAGCACCTTTTCAGTGGCCCAAAACCCCAGTAGCGTCAGCACGATAGCCAGTAGCTTCCACTCTCTGAATGTGGTGCCGCCGATGGCATCGAGCTGCGCCTTGATGGTGGCCTGGCCGCCAGCAATCTCTTTCATCTCGGGCTTCATCATGCGCGTCATGATGAAATACAAGGCCACACTCAGCAGGGCAGAGAAGGGCGCGCCGGCAATGAACCAGTCGAGCCAGCTGATGCTGGTGCCAAACTGCTTTTCAATGAAACCAATGGCCACCATGTTTTGCGCAGCGGCCGTCTTGATGCCGACGTTCCAGACACTGGCGGTCTGCGCGGCGGTGATGACAAGCAGGCCGGCGAAGCGGCTGCGCTTTTCAACCTTGAAGGCCAGGATGAAACCCATCATGATCGGCACCAGACAAGCCACGCGCGCGGTGGTGCTGGGCACGATGAACGACAGCAAAAAGCCGACCGCCATGGCGCCCATCACGATGTGGTGGGTTGAGGCGTCTACCTTCGACAGCACCACCAGCGCAATGCGACGGTCCAGACCGGTGGCGGTCATGGCGGCCGCAATGAAGCAGGCCGCAGCCACCAGTGCAACGGCGCTGTTTGAAAAGCCAGACAGTGCCAGCCCCAGCGCCGCGCCCGTGCCCATATCGGGTCCAAGCGGTTTTGCCACGTCGGGCGCATAGGCCAGCAGAAAAACCATCAGTGCACCAATCACCACTGCGCTCACCGCATAGTCCAGCGCCTCGGTCATCCAGACGATCACCGCAAACGCAAGAATGGCCAGCATCACCTGACCGGCAGCCGGCAACCCTGGCGGCGGTGGCATCAACATCACGGCGACCAGCGCTGCTAACGCGACTAACAGACCGACGCGTTTGACTGTGCCGCCGGTGGACGCGCCCGGCGTCAAAGCTGCGGCAGGCGATGTAGCAACTGCTTTCATGTGATCTCCTTTAGACAACCGCACCGAATAATGTGCCGACCCCTGCCGTGATTCCCATGGCCAGCGCGCCCCAGAAAGTCACCCGCCAGGCGCCGGCCAGCACGGGGGCGCCGCCCACCCGCGCGGCCACCACGCCCAGCACCGCCAGAAACAACAGCGACGTGGCCGATACCCAGATCATCAGGTTCTGCGCTGGCGCCAGCGCGGTGACAGCCAGCGGCAAGGCTGCACCCACCGCGAAGCTGGCAGCCGACGCCAGTGCCGCCTGAATCGGCCGGGCGCTGAAGGCCTCTGAAATACCCAGCTCGTCACGCGCGTGAGCGCCGAGAGCGTCGCGCGCCATCAGCTGGCCAGCCACCTGTTGTGCCAACGCGGTGTCAAGCCCGCGCTTCACGTAAATGGCCGTCAGCTCGCGGTGTTCTGCCACCGCATCCTTTTGAAGCTCGGCACGCTCGCGCGACAGGTCAGCTTGTTCCGTATCCGCTTGCGAATGCACCGAAACGTATTCGCCGGCAGCCATTGACATCGCGCCCGCCACCAGGCCGGCAGCGCCTGTCAGCAGCAGGCTGCGCTGATCAGAATTCGCCGCCGCCACGCCCACGATGAGGCTGGCTGTCGACACGATGCCGTCGTTGGCGCCCAGCACGGCGGCTCGCAGCCAGCCGATACTGGCGGTCCGGTGTCGTTCAAGGTGACGCATGGTTTTCCTTCTGTTTTCGACTTTTTGCGCGGGCTCGCCGTGGTTCTGACGCTGGTCATCTGCTATGAAAAACGTAGCTGCTTACGCAGGTTTCCTCTGGGCTAGAAGGGGTTTTCTTATAGAAAACGCTTGGAACGGGTCAGATGGCCGCTGGTGTTGTGAAGTTTCATGGTGCTGACCAATACGGCGTTGTTCATCGATTGGGTGTTACGGTATGACTACGCGGTCGTTGCGAACCAGAACGCGCCCGCCAAAACTGATGGGCAGCGGATCGGAAGACATCGGCTCATTCGCAGTCGCCGGCAGTTGCGCATGAATGTGCAGGTGCGGCTCATCCGTGTTGCCCGAATTTCCTGCGGCACCGATGGGGTCGCCAACGGCAACGCGCATGCCGGCACGTACTTTCAGGCTTTCAGGCTGCAGATGCGCGAGCAGTACATGTGCGTCGCCGCATCGCAAGATGACGTGGTTTCCGGCCATGTGGGTGCGGTCGGTCAGCGGAATCTGCATATCAGGCAGTCCGTCGACGCTGGAGACCACGTCGCCGCTGCAGGGTGCCAGCACGCGGGTGCCGTAGATGACATAGGCGCCAGGCTCGGGCGGCAGTATGCCGCTTGACCGAAGCCCGGCTGCATTGATCTTGACGATATCAACCCCGTAGGATTGGCCGCGCCAGGCTTTGAACTGCGGAACGGAAACGTCAAGCGTCTTCAGGTGGGCGTTGATTCTGAGGTCATAGCCGCCATTGAGAATCAGGTAAGTGCCCGTCTCCAGCGGGAAGGCGAGGTCCAGGAGTTTTTCCGGCGGGGGCGTCCACCCGGCGATTGCAGGCGCAGCCAGATAAAGCGAAACGCTGCCAAACGCGATGAATAAAACGGCCCCTGCCCAGCCCCATACGCTAAAAGGCAGCCTCGCATTGAACGGCCGTCTTTGGTGCAGGCCGACCACCATGGCCACCAGCAGCAGAGCACCGAAAGAGTAAGGTGCCCACCAAGGCGGTAACAGCCACAGACCAGTCAAGCCGATGGCCAACAATCCTGCAGCAGTAGCAAGGATTTGAATCCAGAACCCGAGCAGGCTGCGCGGCGGCCAAAGCGCGATCCAGCCAATAAAGATCAGCGGTAAGGCCAGCTGAAGA
Organism: Polaromonas sp.; assembly: GCA_031396485.1. Taxonomy (GTDB): domain Bacteria; phylum Pseudomonadota; class Gammaproteobacteria; order Burkholderiales; family Burkholderiaceae_C; genus Polaromonas. Next base: position 6,809 of record JANNKV010000073.1, read on the forward strand.
GCAAACAGCGTAGTCATACTGGCAGCTTTT
>JANNKV010000123.1:0-38452 GCA_031396485.1 Polaromonas sp.
CCTCGATCTCGGCCTTGCTGACAGCATTGAGCTCAGCGCCACCCGCCACAGTTGGGTAGGACAGACCTGCATACAACATCAGCGCCAGCATGGTTTTGGCTGGAATCTGGATTCGCATGGAGCAAGTAGCAGTCGCCAACAGTAGGTTCCGACGGGACAGGGAGGAAAAGGACATGGTAGATTCTCCATTGGTTGCCCGCCTTGGATTTTGGTCGACCTCGCGTTGCCCAACGATGCTGTGGCGCATGCGTGGCGCGGCTGAAGATCGCGCAACAGGCACTTGCCATCGTGTGCCACGCAACGCGCCAGCTCGCCTGCCTACAGGGCTGTGCCTCACTTATTGGCAAACATCTTGCTGACCCACTTGCCACTGGTATCGTCGAAGCGGTGCGCCATGACAAATGTCCGCTACTTCCTGGCCGTTACCGACACGCTGAATTTCATGACAGACCTGCGTCGCGATGGGGCCTATCGTAGGCAAGCAGCGCAGTCAGAGAAAATGGCAAGAATTCATGGCACGATAAGCATGGGTTATTGGCCCGTTGTAATTTTCGAGCCGGCATTAAGACCAGTTGCGACTGTGGAGTTCTTATTGCGAACGCGTGTTGTGCGAGTTCTCGAGCTACATCGGTCGTTTGCTGGATCAGCGCGACATTGCCCTGGAAGTGGTGCAGCAGTCGGAGCGCGAGGACTGGATCCAGACCTTTGTGCGCGCAGACTTCGGTGTGGCCTTCATGCCGCTGTCGATTGCACGGGGGGCGAACCTGGCTTATGTGCTGACCTCCGACTGCCCCATCGTGCGCAATGTCGGTGTATTTGTGCAGGCTGAGCGGCCGGTCACGACAAACCAGCCGTTGGTGATCGACTTACTCGCGACGCACGATTGGGGCCGCGCGCGGGCGGTCACGCCGTCCTGAGAGACCGGTCATTTTGAACGGAAAACCGATGATGCGACACAAGCGTCCACAGCGCGCCATGTTTCATTGAAGGATTCCTGCGCGAGGCCAGAAAACGATCACTTCACCAGCTCGCGGATTTCAATGACCAGGCCGGTTTCCCCCACCGCCACTGCGGCTGACTGGCCCGTCAGGTCGCCCTGGGTTGGCGCGGCTTGGCCGCTCTTGCTGATGCGCGCGCTCACGATGACGCGCTTCACACCCGAAATGCGCGCGGCAGGTGACATGGACGAACTGTCGTCCAGCATAAAACTGACCGGCAAGTCCTTGACCTGCAGGCGCTGGATCGCCAGCGGCATGCGCGGCCCGCCGTCGACCGCTTGGGCGTAGATGAAGACGGTGTCGTCAGGGCTGGCGAGCCGGGCCAAGCCGGACGACAGGAATACCTTTCCGCTCACCAAATTGCCCGGCAAGACCATGGCAGGAGCAGCAGTGGCGCGAGACGAAGCCGGCAGACCTCCTAGCTGACGGGCTTCCTCCAGCCCAGCCTGGACCTGCTGAACATAGCCGTTGTCCGGTGGGCCAAACTGAAGCACCTGCTCCCAGTACTTGACCGCCGAGGCGTAGTCCTTGAGGTCGTAGGCGTGCGCGCCAGCGAGCGCCAGCGCTTTGATGTTGCGCGGATCCAGCTTGAGCGCGGCCTCCACCCATTTCATCGGTTCACCCGCCAGCGTTCCGCCGTTATTGACGGCCAGCGAGTCGGCATAGTCCGCCAACAATGGGGCATCGCCCTGGCGCAGTTTCACCGCCTTTTCATACGCCACCAAGGCTTTGGGGTGCTGACCCAAAACAGTAAATAAACGCGCCAGCAGGGTCCAACCCTCGGCATCTTGCGGCGTGTCTTTCATACGAACGGCCAGTTTCTCGGCCATAGTGGCAATCTCTGTCTGCTGTGTGGCATGCGGTGCGGTTTGTCCGGCGTTGGCTGCGCCAGAGCCTGTGCTCGCTTGAGTAACAAGGGTGAGCTGATCGGGAGAGCCCGTATACCAATACCCGGCAGCAGCTGCCACAAGCACACTGACCGTCAACATGGCCACCAGTTTGCGGGACTGTCGTGGAGCGGCTGCCACCGCTGTGGCCGGAGCAGCGTCTGCCCTACCACTCGTGACCAGATCAAGCACCCGGCGCTCCAGTGTTGCCTTGTCTTTTTCGTATTGCGCCGCAGCAAGCACGCCGGATTCATGCAGCGCTTTCAGCTGAACCAATGGGTGGCGCAGCGAGGGTATGTCTTGTGTCATAGCGATGCCATAGCGGTATTCTGTCAACTGGTGGCCGTCTGTGGCGATGGCTCGTTGTCAACGGCTTCGTCAGGCTCAATTTCAAACAGCGACGGGTCCATCCGGGAACGGCGGCGAAGAACCAGAAACAAAGCGCCCAGACCCACCACCAGCAGGGCCCCGGGGCCAAACCAGAGAAGCGCGGTTTTGCTCTTGAGCGGCGGCTGGTAGAGCACAAAATCACCATAGCGCGCGGTCATGTATTCCAGGATCTGCTTGTCGGCATCACCCCGCTGCAGCATGTCGCGCAGCTGATTGCGAAGATCCACAGTCAAGCCGGCGTGCGAGTCGGCAATGGTCTGGTTCTGGCACACCAGGCAGCGCAGCTCGGATGCCAGTACGACCATGCGCGCTTCGAGCACGGTATCGTCAGCCGCTGGTGCCGCCTCTTTGGCCTGCAAGAGACCGCTGCACAGAGCCAGTGCGATGACGACAAGCCACCGAGGGACCTTCTGCATAACTCCCTGCGGTCTGTGGTGGCGCGGGCTCGGGCGGTCCGCTGCGTTGTTTTTCTTGCCAATAGCCCTGCTATTGGCTGCAAAAAGACGCCTTGCGGCCCATCCCGATCCGCGGACCACAGTCCCGCCAGAGTTATGCAGAGGGCCCCTAGCCATTGAGTTTCCTCACAAGCGGTTCAATCTGGTCTCGGATCACGGTGGGTGTGAGCGGGCCGATTTGCTTGAAGCGGATCACCCCCTGACGATCAACGACAAAGGTCTCGGGTACACCGTAAACGCCAAAGTCGATGCCGACACGGCCATCCGAATCAAACAACGACGCCTCATACGGATCACCATAGCGAGCCAGCCAACGCAAACCGTCCATGCGCTTATCTTTGTAGTTCAAACCGTAGATGGGCACAAGCTTTTTGGCAGACAGCTTGACCAGCAAGGGATGCTCAGCCTGGCAGGCCACGCACCAGGAAGCCCAGACACTCAAAATCCAGACCTTGCCCAGCAAATCCTGACGCCCGATGCTTGTCTCCGGTTGATCCAACCGGGTCAGCTTGAAACCAGGTGCCGGTTTGTCGATCAATGGCGAGGGCACTTCCTTGGGGTCGAGCTTGAGCCCCGCCGCCAGGAAGGCCACCAGGCCCATGAAGATGCCCAGGGGAATCAGGAATTTCAGAACCTTCATGCCGCCACACGTGCGCCACTTGTCGCCGGCTCGTTCTTGCGAACCTTGCTGCGGTAACGCCGATCGGTCGCAGCCAGAAAGCCCCCAAGAGCCATCACAAGGCAGCCACCCCATATCCAGTCAATAAAGGGCTTCACATAAACACGTACGATCCAGGCGCCGTCCTCCACCTGCTCCCCCAGCGACACATACAGGTCACGGGTCAAGCCCGGGGAAATGGCGGCTTCGGTCATGGGGCTTTGCTGAACACGATAGACGCGCTTTTCCGGCTGCATCTGCGTCACGGGCTGGCCGTCACGGGTCACGTCCACCAGGCCCCGCATGGCCACGTAGTTGGGGCCCTGCACTTCAATGGCCCCCTGGAATGCAAACGTGTAACCACTGACCGTTGTGGTGTCGCCCGCGTTCATCTTGACGTCCTGCTCGACCTCGTAGGACTTGACCATGGTGACGCCAAAGCAAAATGCCGCCACACCCAGGTGGGCGACCATCATGCCCACCATGACGCGAGGCATCTGGCGGCTCTTGCGCACCATGCCACCCAGGCCTTGGCCTCGTTGGTAGACGGTCTCCCACCAGTGAGTCGCCACCGATGCCAAGACCCAGAACGCTAACGCAAAGCCGATAGTTGCAACCAGGGAAATGCCGCCGGAAATCCAGCCGGTGCCCAGGGATGCCAGAACGGCCACCGCGGCCGCCCAACGCAAGCGGCGCGCCACGTCAGGAATTTCCGCTTCTTTCCAGCGCAGCATCGGACCCACGCCCATCAGAAAAAGCGCTGGTGCCATCAGCGGCATGAAGACCGAATCGAAATACGGTGGGCCAACCGAGATCTTGCCCAAACCCAGTGCATCGAGCAGCAATGGATACAGCGTGCCCAGTAGCACGGCCGCTGCGGCCACTGCCAGCATGACGTTGTTTCCCAGCAATGCGGTCTCGCGCGAAACAAGCGCGAAGCGTGTGCCCAAGCCCACCTTGGGAGCGCGCCAGGCGTACAGAGCGAGTGAGCCGCCCACGGCGACCGCGAGGAAGGCCAGGATGAACAGGCCCCGGGTTGGATCGGTGGCAAACGCATGGACCGACGACAGCACGCCCGACCGGACCAGAAATGTTCCCAGCAATGAAAGGGAAAACGCGAGGATCGCGAGCAACACCGTCCAGGACTTGAAGCTGCCTCGCTTCTCAGTCACAGCCAGCGAATGGATGAGCGCTGAGCCAATGAGCCACGGCATGAACGACGCGTTTTCCACCGGATCCCAGAACCACCAGCCACCCCATCCCAGTTCGTAGTAGGCCCACCAACTCCCCAACGCAATCCCGACGGTCAGGAACATCCAGGCAAACGTCGTCCACGGACGCGACCAGCGGGCCCAAGTCGCATCCAGGTTGCCCCCGATCAGGGCAGAGATGGCAAACGAGAAGGCCACCGAAAAGCCGACATAGCCCATGTAAAGCAGCGGCGGGTGAAACACCATGCCTGGGTCTTGCAGCAATGGGTTGAGGTCCCTTCCGTCTGCCGGAGCCGGGAACAGGCGCTCAAACGGGTTGGACGTCAGCAGCAGGAACAGCAAAAATCCTAGGGTGATTAAGCCCATGACCGCCCGCGTCCGCGCCAGAACCGGCATGGGCAGGTGTGCACTGAAGCGCGCCACAGCCACCATCCAGACACACAGCATGAAAACCCACAAGAGCAGCGATCCTTCGTGGCTGCCCCAGGTGGCCGCAACGCGGTACTGCAGCGGCAGTGCGGAATTCGAGTTGGTCGCAACGTTCAACACCGAAAAGTCGTGCCGCACGAACGACGCGGCCAGGCACAGAAACGCAAAGGCCACCAAGATGAAAATCAGATGGGCCGCCGGGCGGGCCAAGTCCATCCACTGCGCGTTGTTGCGCTGTGCGCCCGCCATGGGGAGCACCCCCAGGATCACCGCAACCCCCAAGGCGAGCCACAGTGCGAAATGGCCAAGTTCAGGAATCATGGCTTCTTCTCCATCATCAGGGTCTCGGCCGTGGCATTGCTGGTTTGGCTGGCGCGCTTGAGCGCTTCGGCCGCCTCGGGTGGCATGTAGTTTTCGTCGTGCTTGGCCAGCACTTCTCGGGCCTCGAAAACGCCCCCGCGCAACTGCCCCTGCGCCACCACGCCTTTCCCTTCCTTGAAAAGGTCGGGCAGTATGCCTTGGTACACCACAGCAACGGTTTTAGCGGTATCGGTGACCATGAAGCTGACCTTGACCCCGTCACGCTTGACGCTGCCCGATTCGACCAGACCACCAAGGCGGAACGTGCGCCCGTTAGGAGCCTCTTGGGCGGCGACCTGCGTCGGGGAATAGAAAAACACCAGATTGCTGTTGAATGCATTGAGCACCAGCGCAAGCGCTGTGCCCAGTACCGCCAGCGCGCCACCGGCGATGGCCAGCCTTTTGTGTCGAGTTTTCAAGTCTTACTCCTGGTCATCTGAATCAGTAGCTTCTCGCAACGCGCGCCGGTGTCGGTGTGCTGCCAGCAGTGGCTCTACCATCATGACCATTGCGGCGACCCCATAGGACCCCCAAACGTAAAGTCCGAATCCGCCCATGGCAAAAAAATCGCTCGCGCTGTTCCAGTTCATCGCACGACTCCCGAGGGGCGCCGCTGCAGTTTGATGACCCAATCGGCACTTCGTTCCCGCTCCAAAACAATGGCCCTGGTCCGCGTGAACGCTACCGCGAAGGCGTACGCCCAGAAGGCAAACGTCATGAGCAGCATCGAAGTCAGCATGGTGTTGGCCATCTTTGGCGCAGCGCTCATGCTGATGGTTGCGCCCTGGTGCAGCGTGTTCCACCAGGTCACGGAAAAATAGATGATGGGCACGTTGACCGCACCGATCAAGGCCAACAACGCACCGGCGTTGTCAGCGCGCCTGGTTTCGTCAATCGACTCCACCAGCGCGATATAGCCGAGATAGAGAAACAGCAGGATCAGTTCAGAGGTGAGTCTGGCATCCCACACCCACCAGGTACCCCAGGTCGGCTTGCCCCAAAAAGCACCGGTCCAGAGTGCCAGGAAGGTGAACATGGCGCCCGTGGGCGCAATAGCCCGCGCCACCATCGAGGCCAATCGGGCATTGAATGCCCAGCCCACGACCGCCCAACCGGCCATGACGAGATACAACACCATGGACATCCAGGCGGCCGGAACATGGACGAAGATAATGCGGTGGGCATCACCCTGGGTTGCATCCGTCGGGGCGGCAAAAAATCCGATGTAGAGCCCTACCAGCGTCAAGACGATTGATGCCGTCCACAGCCAGGGGATCAGCCGCTCCGATAGAACATAAAAGCGCGAAGGCGCCGCAAAGGTAAAAAATCGCATCGACTCGGTCACTCCTTTGGCAATGAAATGGCTAAGTTAAAGCAGCATCTAGCTGATCGAAATGCGCAGGGCGGCTGCGGTTGCAAGCGGCGCACCCAGCGCTGATACCAGGAGCAAGGCAACGAGCACCTAGAGGTGACCGCTGGGGGATACACCGGCGTCCAATGCCGACACAGCCCCGGCGCCAAAAATCAGGACTGGAATGCACAGTGGCAGCACCAACAGCAAAATCAATACGCCTGCGCTGCGCAATCCCAGCGTCAATGCAGCGCCAACACTCCCCAACAGACTCAGCACCGGGGTGCCGAGAAGCAAGGTGAGAACCAATACACCAATCGCCTCCAGGCCCATCCCAAAAAACAGACCAATCAACGGCGACGCCGCCATTAGTGGGAGCCCGGTTAGCATCCAGTGCGCCAAGGCCTTGCCCGCAGCGATCAGCACCGTTGACTCCCGCGACAAAAGCATTTGCTCCAGCGAGCCGTCCGCGTGGTCTCCCGCAGAAATCGTATTCAGCGACAACATCGCCGCCATCGGCGCACATACCCACACCACTCCCGACGCGATCTGACGCAACATTTGCGGCTCCGGGCCGACACCCAAAGGAAAGAGACTGGCCGCCACCACAAAGAACGCCACCGGCAGCATGGCCTCGACCCTGCGTCGCCCCGCCAGCCGCAGGTCGCGCAGGGCGACCCGCATCAAAACACCGCCCGTCATTCAGCCATGCCATGGTCTAGCCCCAGCTCCGTGGCCTCAGGACCTGTCCCATTCAAGACCAGATGGGAGGTCAGGAAAATGCTTCCACCGCGCTCCAGATGCGCGCCCAGCAAGCTATTCACAACGCCGATGCCGGTGGCATCCAACGCATCGAATGGATCGTCCAGCACCCACAGTGACGGCTGGCGCTCCAGGCCAGTCGCGCCAGCGCAGCTCGACGCCGTGGCCCCTGAGAAAAGGTGCGCACCGGCGCGTTGCGGCGATGGTGCAGGCCCAAGCGGCGCAACGCTTCCACCCCAGCCTTGCGGGAGGCATCGCACTCGTGCAGCCCGGCCAGGAACTGCAGCGACTCGCACACCGTCAGGTCGTCTTTCATGGCATTCGAATGGCCGATGTAGACCACCCTCGGCCTCTCTGCGGCACCAGTTTTTGCGTCGCCGCTCGACCACTCCAGAGCCCCCTCGTCCGCCTGAGTCAGTCCGACGACCGCACGCAACAGTGTCGTCTTCCCGCTTCCGTTGGGCCCTCTAAGCCACACCATCTGGCCCGGGCAGATGGAAAAGGAAAGGTCACGAAACAGCCACTCATGGCCTCTGCGGCAAGACAGACCCGAGGCCTTGAGTCGTGTAGCAAGGCACGCGTCAGAAGTCGTAGCGAGCGCCAAGGTAGTAAATGAGTCGGTCTGATTTTTCATTGGAGAGCGGCCCTGTTCGTGTGGAGCGCTAATCTCATGGAAGAAGTTCTGGCGCAAATTGCTTAATGCGACAAAGCCCACAACCCTGCTTGGCCACGGCGCGAGAAAAATGCCCCCTAGCGTGAGGCACGCCTGGGGCATCGGGGAGGGCCGTGTGGCCCGTGCTGTTGTTGCTACGGCTTGCCCTGGCCGGAGAGCAGTTCGAGGCTGTAGTTCACGCGAGGATTTTTCCGGTCGTCGTCCTTCCGATCATCCTTCTTCCGATCGCCATCGAAGACCATCGAGACGACGATGCTCTTGCCCGGCAGGATCACCCCTTCTTTCAGGAAGACACGAAGATACGGATCTCCCGCTCGCGTCTTGCCGCTTCCGTTGACGAGTTCTATCTGGCGAGGAAGCCCCCTTGCTACCAGCAGCAGATGCGTATCGATGATCGACAGGCTGTTGTTGGTGATACGGTATACATCCCTTTGTCGGCCGTCGTCACGGTCGCGGTCGATCAGCGCGACGTGCGCCTGTGATGTCACGTCGAGGAACTCCAGCCCCTGGTCACGCCGCGACAGCGGATCGTTGTTGTTGGTGGCCAGACCACTGAGCACAAAGCCGTCCTTGGCGCCCAGGGCGGCGAGATCCGGGCGGTACTTGGAGTACGTGAGATCGCGTTCGTGTGGCTGAAAGGCATCGGTGGACGACTTGGGGTCGTATTTCACGAATGCCGGGTCGTAGAGCCCGTTCTCCAGGAAGTCGGTGAGATCGTCCACTTGCCGCGCTGACAGGCCCAGACCCCTTGGCGACCCCGGCCCGCGTGGGTTCGTGAATTGCTTCGATAAGGTGGGCGCCGCTCCGGCTGTGGGGTCCTGGGGAACACCGGCGTTGAAGTACTCCACCACATCCCGGATCTTGGTGAACGCCCCGTTGTGGAAGAAGTTCCCCCCATCTTTGAGCTGACGCAAGGTCAAACTGCGGAACTTGAAGGCATCTTCGGCTTTGCCGGTGATCTCTTGCCGCCCGGTGTCTTCTGCGTGATAAGGAAAGCCGTCCTTGCCGAGCCTAGTGGCGTCGAGGCGGCCCCTGGCCTGCGCGTTGAGTGCCTGAACCGGGTGGTCGCCGATGCCGACGTTGATGAAGTTCTCTTCAATGAAAGTGCCAATTCCGGCGACGTCGGGGTCATTGGCCTGCTTGTTGAACATCGGCCCGCTATGGCACGACGCGCATCCGGCACCGCCATCGGTGGCCTTGGTGAAGAATAGCCGTGCGCCGCGCTGTTGGCTGGCGGTCAGCGCGCGATCGTCGCCGGCGACGAACCGGTCGAATGGCGTGTTCCGGGTGACCACCGTGCGCATGAAGGTCGCCGTTGCGCGGAACACCGTCTCGTCGTTTATGAGCTTCGTCAAGTCATTTTGGGCAGCTTCCGCGGGGAAGGCGTCCCGGAACAGTTTCACGTAGGCCGGGATGCTTCTGAGGACAGGCGCCTGTTCGCCGATCATGCGGTGCGCATCGAGGAGCAGAAGGGCGATGTTCTCCGCAGCCGGGTCCCCAAACGGGTTCGCCGAGCCGAGGACTGACGGCGTCTCGCCCGCAAAGCCGCCGAAGAGCAGGCGGTTGTTGAACGCAAGGCCGATCACCGACATCGACTTGCGCCCGACGCTGTCGAGCTCGTCGAGCCGCCCGGTGGCGAGCAGGGCTTCCGGCACGGGTTCGTGGAAGAAGGCTGCTGGCGTGGTGACCACTCGTTTACCGTTGATGGTGTCGATATCGGTCAGCGTCGGAAGCGCATCGACTAGCGTGTCGCCCGGGAAGAGGGGCTCGCTGCGCTTCTTGACGAGAATTTCCTGGGTCCGGCGGCGGACGATGAAGTTACCCTTCTCGTCGGTATAGCCGCGCCCCTCGGCACCGACATGCAGGTTGATCTGCTGACCGGCCTTCGTTGCCGCCTCGCCGAAATGGCAGGTGCCGCATGATCCGGTCTGTTTCGTTGCCCCGACGATCGCCGGGACGCGCCCCAAGTCGGAACCCTTCAGCGTTCCGCCGAAGGCCGTCCCCTCAGGGAGGTTGACCGGCACTGCCTGGTTGATGTTGATGCGCGCGGTCCGGACTGGATCGTGAAAGAGCATCTTCCCGAGGAAGCGCTTGGCCTCCGTGGTCTCGAATCGGTTGGGCTGCGTTGTCGGCCCCGGCGGCACGGGAATGTCGAGATTCGTTGCTGGAACCTTGAGTTTTTCGATGCCACCCGCTTGCTGACCGATGAAGCGCCGCAGGTCGTTGGCATTGGAGCCGTCGCGCGAGTCCGCAGCAACCAGTCCGCCCATCAGAAGCATTGACGCCGCGAGCGCCGCGTGCAAGCCGCGTCGTCGCTTCACGCCTGGGGCGGGCGCCCCCGGATCCACGTTGTGCCGGGTTCGAATGTGTTCAGATTGCTTACTCATGCCGACTCCTTGGAGGTGAATGGGTTGACTGGCAATGCCGCGTTGGCGGACGATCTGGTTGGCTCGCTCGACGAAGGTAATCCTAGGCAGGCAGCGAGGTCAGAGGAAATGGTAAGAATTCATGGCCCAATAAGCATGGGTTATCGGGCCCGGTGTAATGTTCAAGCTGGCAAGAAGACCAATGGTGACTAAGGAGCTCTACCAGATCCGCTACTTCCTGGCCGCCGCCGACACGCTGAATTTCACGCGTGCGTCGGAACGGTCCTTCATCTAGCAACCGTCGCTCACCAACGAAATCAGGCGGCCGGAGGAGAAATTGATCTGGACATCATGGGGTCAGCCTTCGAGATCCCGAAGCGGGCAAGGCCACTCTGCGCTTCAATGTCGGTAATGGAGCAAGCAGTTCCGGAGTTCGACTGACTCTTGTCAGTCTTAAACAGACATCCGTTGTACAGCGGTTACGGACACTCAATGCTCAAGTTTTAACGCTCTTATGGGGAAATAAGTTTCGGCGACGACGGCCACTTTTTGGCGGTAGAAATGATCATCTCGGCAAATTCGAACTCGGAATGTGCGAATTGTTGAGGAAATTGATGGAAGATTATTTGCGACTTTAGCTTGGAGTGGTGCCAATTTTCACGCCGCTAACCCGCACGAACTCTAGTCTAGGTGCCTGTCTACGACTTCAATCGCTGGATATCAAAAATCGGGGCGATTCATTTGCGCTACTGAAAACGCCAGTTCACCTCGAGGTTGACGTACTGCGCGTGAAACCACTTGGCCGACACGCGTAGATCTTTCGCCGCCCCTGGTTCTACCGATGCGGTTAACAGGCAGTCCAGAGTGACATCGCCGTCCTCGAACTCGGTGCTTGTTTTGCTGCCAGCATCACACGCAACAGGCGCCCCGCCGATGGTGACTTCCAACGACGCTGTGGTGTCGTCGTGGCTGCCGGTGAAGTGGACCTTGACGTGGACGCGCTGAGGAGCAGCGTCGTCAAGCGCACAAACCACAGCCAGCCTGTCGCGGCCGAACGCAGGCGCCTCACAGCGCTGGGGCAGCTGGGGCGCTTCGCCCGTACTCATCCCGGATGCGGGGACCGACACCGCGGTCATGGGCACCATCTGCAGCATGGCCACCAGCGCAAGACTCGGCCATCGATACGCCAGCGTAGAACATTCATGACGGGGCTTCATGTCCGCCTCAGCCCACAATCATCATGACGCGGCCCCAGGACCAATAAGCAGCAGTACCCCCGATGGCGTACAGAGCCGGCGAGCGCCATCTGATGGCGGCAGGCCACCGGGACAGCACTTTAACCACCATGAAGGCGCCCACCACCACCAGCAGCTGGCCGAACTCGACGCCGAGATTGAATGTCAGCAGGGCCAGCAATAAATGGTTCTGCGGCAACCCGATTTCTTGCAGTGCGCCGGAGAATCCGAGCCCATGCACCAGCCCGAACAAGAGCGCCACCACCGCCGGAAAGCGGCGTGACAGGGTCTGCTCCTTGTTCAGGGCCTCGCCGGCCACGAGCAGGATCGACAACGCAATCATCGCTTCGACCGGTGGCGAGCGCAGTGAAATCCAGCCCAGTGTGCTCAAGACCAGCGTGAGACTGTGCGCGAGCGTAAAGGCACTGATCGTCCAGACCAGGCTGCGGTTAAAGCCGACGAGAAACAGCAGCCCGAGCACGAAGAGCAGGTGGTCAAACCCGCCCAGGATGTGTTCAAAACCGAGCACGCCATACGCCCGCGCCACCTCGCCCATGCCCCGTGGATCGTCTGCCGCGCCGAACAGCTGCACCTCGGGCTGTCCCGCCGTCAAGGTGTAGATGCGGGTCTGCCCGTCCCGCCAAACCACTTTGACCAGCACCGCCGAGACTCCCTTACCCACGCCTTGCATGCCGAGCGTGCCACGAAGGCCGTCCTCGCCACATCGCAAAACACCTTCGTTCTCACGGCAGTTCTCGGGCCAGAGCGGGCGCAGCAGCGTGTCACCGCCGCGCTGGCCTGCCGTCCACTGCCAAAGGAACTCACCCGACGGAACCTGGCGCAGTTCCATTTCGGCCATGCTGATCTCGTGCGCACGCACGGGCAGCGCAAGCACCATGCCGACCACCAGCGCCAGCAATGCCGACCAGAAACTCCGGCTCACGGCGTCGTGACCTCGTACTTGACGGTGTATTTCTTCGCCATCGACCGCACGGCGGCACTACGCTGCTCGGACATCACGCCGTCGGTCCAGTCCTGCAGCACAACGCCGCGCAAGGGCTCGAAGCTTGCGGGCTGCGTTGGCGTGACGGCTTCGAGACGCATCACGCGCCAGCCGTCGCCCTGCCGCATCGCCCGCCATTGGTTCGGGGGCCCGGCCTCAAGTTCGGCCGCGAACTCCGGGCCGTAGCTCTGCACGATATTGGTGTGTGGCCGGCCCTGAAACACGCGCAGGCCGGCCTGGGTGTCAACAGACTTCCCGGCGTTGATGGCTGCTGCGAAGGCACGCGCCTCAGCCTCGGAACTCTCACCTGCAATCACCGCTTCCTGGAAGTCGTAGCGCGCTGGCTGGTCGTACTTGGCTCGGTTGGCCTCGAACCATTCACGCAGCCCGACGTCATCGATGCCCGGCCGTTTCAGTCCGGCGTTGATCATCGACAGCGACTTGAAGATGACGCGATCCTTGATCGCCTTGTCGCCCTTGTCCATCTGCAGCGCCAGCCCCTCGCGGTACAGCACCTCGTTGTCGAGCCAGACGCGGCGTAGCGCGTAGAGCTCGTCGGCATTGGGTGCGCGGCCGCGCGCATCCTGGAACACTTTGAGCGCTTCCTTGTCCACGGCAGCATCGACGACGATGGCACGCTCATCGTTCACAGCGCCGTTGATGACCTGGTCGAGGCCGAAGAGAGCCGCGCCGATGAACAGGAAGTGCAGCAGGGGCTCGCGCAACCAGCGCTTGAGCGGTGCCGGGGCCGGGACAGAAATCGACGGTTGATCTGGCATGGGAGGACGTATCAAAAATGAGTAAGGCGCCGCGCGTTGCCGCGCGGCGCCGGGAGGGTGAGCGCGCCTTATTTGACGCCAGCCACCCGCATGTTGCCCTGGACCTCGATGAAGATCGGGTTGCTGTAGAACCACAGGTCAGACCAGGCTGCCACGTCGAAGCCGACCATCCGCTGACCGTTGACCACGGGCAGGTGGTTCGGGCAGCCATCGATCTTCAGCTGATTCACGCCCGTGTAGATCGCTGCGTTGTCCGGAACGTTGTTGCCAACCGCCTTGCAGGGAATTTTCAACATCGAGTTTGTCGGAAATTCAATGCCAGCCTTGTCTTTGAACTGGATCTCGCCGGTGTTGGTCCACAGGTCCGACAGTGGGTTGCCGGAGGTGTCTGTCTCAAAAGGCACCGACGGCGGCATGTTGGTGCCGCGCAGGCGCAGGTACTGTGACGACGCCACGTTTTTGACGCGGAAAGTCATGCGTTTGTACTCGCTCTTGTCGCGTCCGGCAGACCAGCTCTTGGCGTTGAAAGTCTTCACGACCGCCGCAGTGTCGTTCTTCACCGCCGCCGGCACGCCGGCGAGTGGCCGCAGTTGCTGCGGGTTGGCCATGTCCACCCAGTTGTCGGGCCAGGCCGCCGCGTAGTCGGCGCCTCCAGGGGTCTTGAGGCCGGTGACCATACCGCGAATCACATCGACGTGATCGAGAACCGGCTCGTCCAGCGGCTGCGTGATGCCGACCTGCGCGAGTGAGGGGTTCGGGAAGCTGTAGGGTGAGTAGCTCTTGCCAGCCGGATCGCGCACGACGATCGAGACGATCACGTCAGAGCCGCGCGGCACGACCAGCTTTTCGCCCATCGTCGCGCAGCCTTTCAGGTCGATGTCGGTATTGTCACGCGCTGCCTTGAGTGCCAGGGCGTGCACAGCGCGCGCGCTGCGGCCGTTCTTGCCGCCGTCGCGATCGTCGCGGTCGTCGCGGTCGTGATCGTTGTCCCAGCGACGATGATCGTCGTCGTCCTTGTCGCCAGAGCCATTAGCGACGCAAGCCACGAAGGCGAGGCGGTCGATCAGCTGACCGCTGTCCACCCAGTTGTTGCCGCTACGCAGGCCATCGACAACAGTCTGCGGATTCACGCGCTGGCTGTTGGTGCGCACCATCGTGTAGTTTCGCTGGTATTCGCCGGGCCAGAAATCGTTGTCGCTTCGGCGGTCGTCGCTGCCGAAGGCGCCGCGCGAGTGCCAGTCGGAACTGGCAAAGAACCACCAGTTGCGCCCTTCGCCGAGCAATGCGTCCCACACGCCGCCGATCTGCGCCGCATAGACGCCGGTGCCGCCATATGTCGTGCCGCCGGCCGAGTCGAGGCGATTGATCGCACCGGCGACGCCGAAGTTGTTGCGCCGCAGGTTGTATTCGCCGCGGCGGTCCGAGGCGCCGTGGCCGGGCTGGCTCTCGAAGCCGAACGCCACCTGAGGCGCCGCATTGTTGAAGTTGCGCAGGTGTTCGATATTAAAGCCGTTGTTGCCTGCGGGGTTGAACGGGCCAGCGCGCTCGAGGTGGGCTGGCACGTAGTAGCTGCCGTTTGCGTGGTTGGCCCCCATCCACTTCAGGGCTTCGACCGTCTTGGCATGGCCGAGCGCCCCATTGGCGCCAACGAGGCGCGCAGCAGGCGCGCTCCAATCCGGGTTGGCAGCGTTCGCGCTACCCGGCACCGAGCAGTCCCAGTTGTTGCCGACGCCGGTATTGACGTTACCGGGCTGCGTTACCGTGTTGCCCCGACTGGTGTCGGTGGTGCCACGGTCAAAACAGTAGGCCCACTTCGCCAGCGCGTTGGCATCACCCAGCGGGGTGTAGCCAGGGGTCGACGGCAGCTGCGTGTTGAAGACAGAGGCTGGCAGTTGCCCGGTGACTACCGACATCGAGGTGTGCTCATGGCCGGCCACGACCGACTCCAGGCCCATGAAGATCGGTTGGTTGCGCAGGGCCGCCAGATACTCGAGCAGTGGGTACTGGTACGACTGGATTGACTGCCAGCGGTGCATGTTTTGCGTCGCACCCGAGCCGGACAGGTTGCCCTTGATAGCCGCTGCGCCAATGCTCTGGGCCCAGGTCGTCTGCGGGCCGTTGTACTGAGCCGGGGTGGTGCTGGTGGCCGGGTTGCGCACGTCGAACGGCGCCGGGCCAGTGACATGGGGATAGGCCGGCGTGGCCAGGCTCGGGTCTTCGGTCAGGGTGCAGTTGCGGCTGCCGGTGCCGCCGTGACCTGCCTGGACAAACCAGTCAAGGCCCCAAGGTGTTTCGGCATTGCGGTCCATCGACTTCTTGATCTTCTTTTGCATCGAAGTCGAACCGTCGGAGCAGGTGCTGTGGTTGTGGAAGTCACCGGCGAGGTAGGTGCCGCGCTTCTTGTTCTGACCGTTGTCGGCCAAAGCGCTGCCCGGCGCGGTCGCCAACGCGCCTACGCTTATGGCGCCCATGCAGGCCATGGTCAGGGCGTTGAGTGGAAACTGCTTCTTCATCAGGATCTCCTTATGGGTGCCATCGTGGCGGGGGGGCGGGGAGCGTGCCCCGCGACTGCGGCCATCGTAGGAACGACGTGTGTCAACTTGGTGACACGCTCCCGCCACCGATCCTGCGCATGCACGCACGGCTGCCGCTACCTGATAGATGTGACAACTTGATGAATGAATTGCCACCAGCCGGTGCGCATAATGCCGGCGATGAATGCTGAAATCTTTGGTCTTTTCCCGGTGCCCTTCATGCGGGTGCCGCGAGCACTTTCAGCCGATTTAGTAGATGGCCTGGTTAAGCACTTCAGCACGATGGCGGACCGCGACAACAGCTCCTCGCCGAACCTCAGCCACACGGCGATGTTGAAGCCGCAAGATAGCCTCCTGCTCGTGGCAGCCGCGCAGGAAGTCACCCCCAGACTCGTCGAGTTCGGCGCGCTGCTTTTCGGCGAGTCGCTGGGCTGGTCCATCAAGGAAATGTGGGTCAACCTGCTCGACACCGACGGGCGCCAGGCCATGCACAACCATGCCAACAGCTTTATCTCGGGCGTGCTCTATCTGACGCCCACCCACCCGGATGCGCGCACCGTTTTCATGAAGTCGCCTGGCGGCGTCGAGTTCTCATTCAAGAACGATCACGCGGGTGTTGAAACCGGCCCGTACAACGCCGACAAGTGGGTTAGCCCGCAGCCCGACCCCGGCGACCTGGTGCTCTTCCCGAGCTACTTGATGCATGCGGTGCCGCCGAACGCCGGCCCGCGCCGAATCACGATGGCCTTCAACGCGATCCCGACCCACATCGATTCCTGGGGCTACAGGGTCACCTTCGGTGGCTGAGGCGGTCCTGACGCCACTGGCCGCGCCAGCGTCGAGACTTCGCAGCGGCGTCGCCTTGCTGCTGATGGGGGCCTCGGGATTCGCCGCCCTCGGTTGCCAGATCGTCTGGACACAACAGGGAGCCCTCTGGCTGGGACACGAGACGGCCGCTGTGCTTGCCGTCATCGGCGCCTTCTTTGGCGGCCTAGCGCTTGGGGCCTGGGCCCTGGGCACGCGCATCGAATGCAGCGCGCGGCCAGCGCGCTGGTACGCAGCCTGCGAAGCGGTAATCGGTTTGTGGAGCCTGGCGCTGATCGTGCTGCCGGCGCTGGCCGCACCTTGGCTGCTGGCTCTCACCGGCGCGCAACCCGGCGCGCCGCGGCAATGGACCGTTGCCTTTGTCGGCACCTTCGTCCTGCTGTTGCCCGCAACGATGGCGATGGGCGCAACCCTGCCCGCGATGGAGCGGGTACTGGCACGCCGGCATGGCCGAGGCGCCGCATTGGCCGCTCTGTATGCGGGCAACACCGCAGGCGCGGTGCTTGGCGTACTCGCGGCTGCGTTCTGGTTGGTGCCGACGCTCGGCTTGATGCGCACCGCCGTCATTTGCGCCCTGCTCAATCTGGTCTGCGCCGCGATCGCCTGGCGATGGGAGAGCGGCGTGCCAAAGGCCGTGCCTTCGCCAGCTCCACCGCGCATACAAACCTCTTCCGGCCCACTTCTGCAGCTCGCGGCAACAGGGTGCCTAGGAATCGGCTACGAGGTGCTGGTCGTACGCGTGTTGAGCCAGGTCACCGAGAACACGGTCTACACCTTCGCCATGCTGCTGGCCATCTACCTGGTGGGTACCGCGATCGGCGCAGCGGCCTGGCAACGTTGGGGCTCCCAGTCCTCGGCGGGAGCCGGCAGCGACAGACTGCTTTGGCTTCTGGCTGGAGCTTGCCTGTTTGGTGTGGTTGCCCTCGGGCTCAGCCCGCAGATCAAGGCGTTCGCGCTGGGCGCACTCGGTGCGGGTCTAGGCAGCGCCTTGATTGCAGAAGCCGCGCTGGCCGCGCTCGCGTTCCTGCCCGCTACCTGCATCATGGGCGCCTTGTTCAGCCACCTGAGCCGAAGCGCACTCGAGCAGGGCAGCAGCTTCGGCCGCGCGTTGGCCGCCAACACGCTGGGTGCAGCTTTTGCTCCGCCGCTGTTCGGCGTGTTCCTGCTGCCAGCTGTCGGAGCGAAGTCAGCCCTGATCGGTGTAGTCGTCGGCTACCTGGTGCTTTCATTGTTTCTGTCTGGCTCCGCATGGCGGCGCCTGCCGTCCTTGCTGCTCGTGGCTGCCACTGCAGCTGCCGCACTGGTCACGCCGCCCCTGACGCTGGTTGACATCCCCGAGGGCGGCCGACTGGTGCAGCACGTGGAAGGGCCAGGCGCCGCAGTCAGCGTGGTCGAAGACGCGGACGGCGTCTCACGATTGCACATCAACAATCGCCAGCAGGAAGGCAGCAGCCATAGCCTGGTCGCAGATGCACGCCAGGCTCTTCTGCCGCTGCTGCTACACCCCGCACCCCGGCGCGCGCTCTTCATCGGACTGGGCACCGGCGTCACCGCATCCTCCGCTGCCGAGGACGCGCAGTTGCAGGTCGACGCGGTTGAACTGCTGCGCGAGGTCATCGAGGTATCGCGGTACTTCACCAGCGATTTTTCGGTTGAAGGACGCCTTCGCGTTTTTGCAGCAGACGCGCGGCGCCATGTGCGCACATCAACAGAACGCTACGACCTTGTCGTCGCCGACAACTTCCACCCCGCTCGCAGCGGCTCCGGCTCGCTCTATACCCTTGAGCACTTTCGGGCGGTCAATGAGCGACTGGCCGAGGGTGGCCTGTTCTTCCAGTGGTTGCCTCTGCACCAGCTCGACATCGGCACGCTACGCAGCATCGTTCGTTCCTTCGTCGAAGTCCATCCCAAAGCCTGGGCGGTGTTGGCGACGAACAGCCTGGAGACTCCCGTTCTTGGCTTGGTGGCGCGGCGCGGTGATGGACGCTTCGAGGCGGCCGCAGTGAGCCATCGAGTACGAACTGCAGCCATGCCGCGCCAGCCGGCGCAGTTCGGCCTGCACGACGAGATGGCGGTGCTCGGCAGCTTTGTCGCCGGGCCACGAGCCCTGGCGCGCCTGGCCGGCGATGCGCCGCTCAATACGGACGACCACCCTGTTGTGACCTACCGTGCGCCGCGCATCACCTACGCGCCTGATTCGCGGCCGACGGAGCGGCTGGTCGCGTTGATGCAAACGCTTGAGCTTGCAACCGACGAGGTACTAGCGGCCGACGCGGATGCACAGCACCATGCCCGCCTCGCTGCGTACTGGCGGGCGCGCGATCGCTTCATTGAAGTCGGCCAGGGTGTGCGGCCCACATCAGACCCTCACCAGATGCTTTTGCAGGTTCGCGAGCCGCTGCTGGAGGTGCTTCGCCTCAGCCCTGAATTTCGCCCCGCCTACGATCCTCTATTGCGTCTATCGGCGGCACTGGGCAAGAGTGATCCCGCAGCGGCGCAACGCTTGCTGGCCGACCTGATGAAGGCACAACCCGCCCGTCCGGAAGCGGCCGAGGCGTCGAGAGCAATGACCGCAGTACAGCGTTGACCCAGACGCCACCTTTCGCTGATTGGCTGACCGGCGACGAGGGAATTGCATTGTGAAAGCGTCCATTGGCCGTGGCATAACCATGCGCTGCAGCGGACGGCAGCAGGCCGTTCTGGTTGCAATCGGCGCGCCTCGTGGCCGCCGTCGCTGAGCTTAGGTTGTTGTGGCATTGCCGCAATCGGGTTTTCACCGCTCCCCATTCAATTCGGCCTGATCGCAGTCATCCTGGGCAGTTTCAGCCATGAGCGGCTCAGGACTTTGGCGAGTGCCACTGGCGAGCGCCACATACCTTAAAGATAAGCCAAATCCCGTAAATCGTCACGCAGGTCTGCGCGGGTGGAACTCTTGGCGACAAGTATGGAAAGCAACTCAATTCTTCGGCGTAATGAATGCAGTGTTTGAATTGTGGAAAGACCCGGACTCAAGCTATGTTTCTGTTTTTTTGTCACAGCTGGATAGTCCCACAGCGCGGTCACCGGTTACCCCGGCCAACTAGGGTGTTCAACCGCAGTGGCGGCATCAAGACCGATCACAAAATCCATCTTCAGCGAGCCGTTTCGAGTGAAGTCGGTCCACCCTTTGCACCAAAGGTCGTGGTCAGAAATTCCAGCCGTCTGAAGAACCAATTGGGTCCAACCATAAGGACGCTCAGCGATCGAATGCGGAACTCCACACGAATAGGCTTTCAAATAAGGCACCGCAAGATGTCGAACATATGCTTCGGCCAACAGGCTTCGGCATGCATTCTCCCGAGACAAAAATAAAACATTGGTGGGCCGGTTGTGCATACGACGATGATAAGCATGCTGAGCCCGCTGCAGTTGACCGATGTCGTGCGCCCGGTTGCGGGTACAGCGATCATTCAAATCGACGCCCCATTGCTGACGGTCAAGCTGCTGATGTGAATGTCGGGTATGGAGCGAGCATTTCGGATCGCCCTACGTCAGCAGCCAGTCTTAAACGGACTTCCGTTGTGCAGCGAAAGCTGCCGATCCCCAGTGGCAGCTTTTTGGAAGCCCAATTCGAAAGTCTTGCCGACCCGTCAGCGGTCACTCATCACGGTCAGCATCGTCCCCATTTCGGAAGTTGTGATGATGGAATTGGCGGCCACCTAACGGCCCTTCAGCGGCAGGGATTTAATGATCCCAATATCAGCAAAGTTAACCTGCGACATACAGCATCACCTTGATCAATCAATCCTGAGTTGGTTATGCGTATGGGGATTCTTCGAAAATTGGAATCGGTGGCTGCCTTCGGTGCAGCGGACCGCTTCACGTGTCGGGCTTCGACATAGGATGTTCGGAGATGAGTTCCTCTGCCCCCACTTGCTGATCGGTGGTGCAGTCCTCCCACTGCTGTCCACACCAGCACCTACCCTCTCGATCAATGATGCAAGTTCCGCTGCCGCAGCATCGTGGGTCATCGGTCATGCGTTACTCCTTGAAAAACCGGATCTTTCAGCGTGTTGCGGCCCAACACCCAGCCCGTAAAACGGACTCGTTCCACAACAACCATATGAGGCACGGTGAGCGCAGCCAAGCCAACAAAAAGTAGCTGGGCAAGGCGCATGTCGAAGGGCTCGCCGTCATAGAGCCACCAGGTAATGCCGACGCCGGCCACTGTAGCGAACATAGGCAAAACGGAGATGCGTAACAGATGGCGAAGTGTTCTCGCGCCGGAGTAGTCGCGAGTTCTCAGCACATGTCGGGCGCTGTGCATGCCGCAGAAAAAGATCGTGAAAGCGATGAGGGGAGGTAGAAAGGTCAATAGAGCGGCGATCGATAAAAGTTCAACGCTGCGTGCCAGCTCCAGCTTTGCACCGGCGACCGCTGCAAAGCAGATGGCTGTAATCCAAGGCCAACTCGCCCATTGCAAGGCCGCCACGATGGCTTGCGCAGCTGGAAGTCCTGCCAGGAATGCGAAGAGTTGGGTGACATCTGCACCATACAGCGCCAGGGGGCAGAAGACGACGGCACCGCCATACAGCGTTCGAAACAGCGCCGGAGTGTTGCCCTCAGGATCTCCGGAAAAATGAAGCACCGAAACCAGCAGGAAGGCCGCCAGGAAAAAGCCCGGCGCACACCACCACAAAACCACGACCAAAGCGGCAGCAGCCAGGTAGGCTATGGTGAACAGGCACCATCCTGCAGATGATCGGACGCCAGTGAGTTGCCGTGCAAATACGATGTCCAACGCACCGTGCGGCACGCCCAGCGCGAGGATGATTGGCGACAGCAGCACGAGTTGAGTCTGCACGTCGGTTTTCGGCAACCACAGGCTTGCCGCGAGTAACAGCCAGGCCAGTGCGCAGAACGCAAGTCCTTGAAACCGGATGCTCATCGGACAGCCTTCAAACCGCGTCATCGTAGCTTTGCGCGGGGAGCGGCCCGGCGAGTTCACGCCATACCCTCGATTTCGCTGGTGCGACCGCGGCGCCGTGTCAAAGCAAGTGCAGCACGCAAGAAAGGGGGTACCGGCATTGCTGCCACCACGGCGAGGCTGTCGACGATGCCTCCATCGCCGCTCAGGAAGCGAATCACCCGCGCTGGATCGGCGCGGCTAAACAACAAGAAGAAGAGAGCCCCGCCGCGGCTCGGGTCAGCGCGCAATACGTCAAGAAAAATCCGGTCCATCACGCGTATTGCCAAGGGGTCAGGCCGGTGCGGCACCGGGTGGCCGCGGCTCACCAGGACGTGAGCACACTCGCTGGCCCAGCGCTGAATTCGCTGAAAGGCATACCCAGTGCTCGGCCGCGCACCACCGGCCATTAAGCCGACCCGGACACAGCTCCTGTGCGCCGATTTCGGCGCCTCGTTGAGTCCCATCGGCAAGATGCCATGCTCGCTACGCAGGGTCGTGAAAGGTGCGTTGCCGACGCACTTTGAAATCGCAGCGTCGAGCTGTGTGCTAAGTTCCCGAGGCCCCAGCGGTATCGCACCGAACGCCGTCACCTCGACGAGCGCCCGCGTCGGCGTCAAAGGCAAGACGTAGACGAACGGAATATGGCGTGGATCCGGCGCGAGGAAGTTCATCAAGTCCATCGACGTCGGATCGAAGACCGCCGCATTGCATTCGATTTCTTTGCCGTAGAACGATTGCCACAAAGCCGCACCGTCACGGCACGGTAGCCGCGGCGGCCGGGTGTCGACCACCGACAGGGCCATCACGTCCCCGGCGGTTGTGTGGATCGTCCACACACCGTCGCTTAGACTCGGTTCGCCAACGACTGAAACCCCCTGCCGTAACGTGATGTTCGGTTGTCCATCGATTAATGCTCGTGCGGCAGCATAGAAGTACTGCCCTGCCAGCATGTGGTACGGCGTCAATCGGCAGTCGAGCGACACAGTCTGGCCTGCATGCGACACCCGCATCGTTGGCCACTGATGAAGAGTTGGAAACGAAGCTGGCGCTGATCGGTCGTGCCAGTAACACCACGTCCGGTCATTCGTGTATTCGGTACGGGGCTCGATCACCAGCGTGCGAGGGCAGCGCTCGCGGCGCTTGGCAAGTGCCATCGACAAGCTGAGACCGGCGCATCCGCCGCCGAGTACGACCAGGTCAAAGGCGTCAGACATGCTGGCTTCTAAGGGACGCCTCAGCGCTGAGGAGCTCCGACAACGCTCCATGCAGCGTAGAGTCGTGATGCCGTGCGGGCACCCAGAATCCTGGGATCAATGGGATCCCTAGCAGCGCCCGCAACGTCACAAGCGCCTTGCTTCGGCGGGGCACGACAGTACGACCTAGCCAGTACGCACTCTCGTGCTGGCGAAGTCGAGTGCCTATGGCTCGGTACACACGTGCCGCGACCAGGATGCTGCAACGTGCGCCTATCGGTAGGTGGGCCAGGCCCGCTTCGCCACTGCGATAGTAGCGATCAGCGGTGTCGAGTAGGTGGTTGATACAGGCTTTCAGACGAGGCTGCAACGATAACGCCGGGTCGACCAGCTCCTGAGGTGCCACGTCGCCGATCAGCGATGCCGGGAGGTAGCGGCGGCCGGCAGCCGCATCGGCAGCGACGTCCCGGCAAATATTCGTGAGCTGCATCGCGATCCCTAGATCGACCGCGTGGCGCAGCGCGGCCGGGTCGGCGCACCCCAGCACCCTGCACATCATCGAACCCACGGTCCCAGCGGCTTGATAGCAATAACGGAGCAGTGCACCTTCGTCGGCCATGCGAACAGTACCGAGATCCGACGTGATCCCATCGATGAAAGTCAGGATCAGGGCAGGCTGGATGTTGCACTCGCGCATCAGCGCGATTGCATCAGTCACGATCGGGTTTTGCGAGGCGCCGCTGGCGATGCCTTGCGCAACGAGCATGAGGGCTGTGCGCGGGTCTTGGCCTGGACAGTCCTCATCAGCAAGGTCGTCGACGTAGCGGCAAAATCCATAAAGCCGCGTGGCGCGCGAGGCGTGGGCCGCTGCCATCCAGCGACGAGCCCAGCGGAAACTCTTTCCCTTACGCGAAAGTACGAGGTCGGCGCTCTGGAAGGCGGTCGTCGGGCTGCGAGCTACAAAACGACGCGCTGCAGCATCTGCCGAGGGTACGAGCGAGTCCATCACCTTGGCCGAGCAAAGCACGCCTGGCAGTCCGGCGCCGGGGTGTGTTCCAGCGCCCACGAGATAGAGATTGCGGATGCCCTCCGCCCGATTGTGAAACCGGAACCAAGCCGATTGGCGAAACAGTGGCGCGACCGAAAACCCGGCACCATAGGCGCTCAGGTAGTCGTTGCGGAAGTTCTCGGGCGTCATGTAGAAGTCGCTCGTGATACAGGCGCCAAGGCCCGGCAGGATCGTCCTTTCGAGCGCTGCAACGATGCGTGCCTGCAAGCGCGGCCCTTCGACAGCCCAATCGACCGAACCTTTCAGATTTGGCACAGGGCACAGCACGTAAAAGCTGTCGCATCCCTCGGGTGCGAAACTGGTATCGGTGGCCGTGGGGCGATGCAGATAGAGGGAAAAATCCTCCGAAAGAATCTTGTCTTGAAAGATGTCGGCCAGCAGTTCGCGGTAGCGCTCACCGAGCCAGATGGTGTGGTGCGCAACGTCCGGATACTGACGGGTTGTGCCGAAGTACAGCACGAACAGACCCATGGAAAAAGTGGCAGTGGCAAGTTTCACTCGCGCTGAAGCTGCCCGCGCCTCAGGCTGGATCATGCTGCCGTACAGGTACGCCGGGTCGGCATTGGACACGATCACGTCGGCAGTAATCGAATCACCATCGACCAAAGTCACGCCCGTTGCCACGCCGTTATCGACCTGAACCTGGCGCACGGTGGTGTTCAGTTTGACGTCGATTCCATGTCTGGCCATCAGAGCGCCGAGCGCTGCAGTGATAGCCGAGGTACCACCCATCGCGAAATGCACACCATGTGCGCGTTCGAGATAGTGAATCAGGCCGTAGATGCTGGTGGTGTCGAATGGGTTGCCACCCACCAACAGTGGTTGAATAGAAAACGCCTGACGCAGCTTTGGATTCTTTAAATGGCGGGATACAAGCTGCCAGACGGTATCGTGGCTGCGCAGGCGAAGTAAGGCCGGAATCTGCTTTACCATCGCGCCAAAACGGTGGAACGGCACGGCCGACAGCTGCAGGAAGCCGACATTGAATATCTTCTCGGACTGTGCGAGAAGGCTACGGTAGCCGTGGCAGTCACTCGGCTCAATCCGCGCGATCTCGGCCAATGTTTCGGCGAGAGTGCCGCCGTAGTCAAATTGGGTATTGTCCGAGAAGTAAAACCGGTACCAAGGCGTCAAAGGCACCAGTTGTACATGGTCTTCGAACTTTTCCCCGAACAAGGCGAAGAGCTCCTCGAACAGAAAGGGCGCTGTGATGACGGTGGGCCCGGCATCGTGCTTGAAACCGTCGCGCTCGAAGACCTGAGCCCGGCCACCCAGGCCGGCGCAGCGGTCAATCAGCGAGACCTCATAGCCTTTTGCGCGTAACCGCAAAGCGGCTGCGATACCACCGAAACCCGCGCCTATTACCAGTGCTTTCATAGTCTGTGTCCCAACGGCAGGGTCGACTCGTTGGCTCGACCCCGCCTTGGTTATTAGGCCTTCGAAGCCTTTTCTGACTCACTCACTGCGACCGACCAGATGATCAATCCGAAGGCAATCTTGTTCAACACGTCGGCTGCGTTGTAGATGATGTTGAGCGCGTTAGAACTGTCGGCGGGGTTAGAGCCCGTCAGATAACCGAAGAAATAACCGGTCGGGTAGATCGCCCAGCCGAAGGTCACGATCAGCCGCATCGTGTTGAAGGCTGACTGCACTGCCGGAGGGGCATTCGCTGCGCTGATCTTGCCAGCTTGACCGAGAAAAATCTCGTAGAGGATGAACGCCCACCCGGCCATGCCGATAATGAATGCCGGCCATACGGACATGTACCCTGCCTCGCCTAGGTAGCCACCGATCAGCATGACCAACGTGCCGATCATCAGACGCCAAAAGATTCCAGCCTGGACTTTGGTGATTGCAGCCAGGATCAAATAGAACTCGATCATCAGCAGCGGCACCGTAATCAACCAATCAATGTAGCGGAAGACTGTCGGCGTCGAACCTGTGGCTACCCAGACATCGCGCATATAAAAATAGTGCACTGCTGCCACAAGCGTGACCAGCCCCGATACGGTGAGTGAGGTCTTCCACTTCGGCGAAACCCGGTCGCGTTCGAGGAAGAAAAATACCGTCGCGGCGATCAGTGCCATCGAGATGATCCAGAAGGAGATCCCAACAAAGTCGTCCTGATTGAGTGTTTCACTTGTTGCTGCATTGGTAGCGCCTGACGCCACCACCAAAGCGACCGCAGTCAGGGGCGCGATTGCGGTCGTTAAGCATTTCCTGAGCCCGAAATGCCATGGCGCTGTATTTACGTTGTTCATGTTTTCTTTCGATGAGTGAGCAAATCTGCTCGTGAAGTTTGAAGCACCGAGACTGCGTTGGCGATTTCTGCATTGAATCGAGGCGCGCCCGTTTTTGACAGGCGCGCTCACCAGTGCCTTTGATCGAGGCTTATGCCGCCGCATCGCGCGATGGGCTTCGTGCGGATACGCTACTAGTTGGGGATCAACACCGAGTCGATCACGTGAATGACGCCGTTGGTGCATTCGATGTCGGTCTTCACAACGGTCGTGGTTCCGTTTAATTTGACGCCGTCTTTAGTGCTGATTGCGAGCGCAGCGCCGTTCACTGTATTGGCCGATTGGCCGTCCATCGTCATGACGTCGGCGGCCATTACCTTGCCGGCAACCACGTGAAACGTGAGGATCGCGGTGAGCTTCGGGATGTCCTTCAGCAAGCTTTCTACCGTGCCGGCTGGCAGCTTGGCGAAGGCCTCGTCCGTTGGCGCGAAGACGGTGAACGGACCGGCGCCCTTAAGCGTACCGACGAGATTTGCTGCGGTCAGCGCGGCGGCTAAAGTGTTGAAGCTTCCGGCTGCGGCGGCGGTATCGATGATGTCGTGCATGGTTTGCTTTCAGTTGAGAAGTCGAAAAATTCAGCGGTTGCTGAGCGAGATCCGATGCGAGACTTCTAATCTCGCGTCAGCGGATTGGCTGGCTTCACCTTGAATTGGTGGAACCAACACGCGAGTCGTCTGGTGAATCACGGCTGGCGGGTCCATGAGTGGGGGATGGATGTGCGATGTCGTGTGGGTTGGCGTACTCGTTGCAGCGCCGCCGCAACCGGGCACTTCCGTCCGTTCAAATGAAGCCGCCATGCAGTCGGCGAGCTCGTCGCCGGAGTACCAGGCCACCTCTACCCCACCGTCTCCCAGAAAATTACCGCACACCCCAAGCCCGAGGGATTCATCCCACCAGACATCGTTGCTGCTGCTGTCGCTGCAATCGACGTGCGAACCGGGGTATCGTCCGCGATGCACGTTGGCGTAATGGAAGTGGATGAGCCGGCTACCAACGCTTGGGGTAGGCAGTCGCGCCTGAAGCGCCGACTGCAGTTTGACGTTAACGGCTTGTGGATCGTCTTCCGAGTGAGCGGCGCTCCATCTGGCTGTCGCGTGGGCTGTCCACATGGCCAGGCCCGGTGGCGTGCTGCGCCCAGGCACGCGGTCATTGCGTAGTACCCAGGAAAGAGGGCCGCGGTCGGGCTGGGCGGCATCCCAGGGCCAGTCAACGTCGTCTGTCACGGCCGTCAAGGTCCAACTGGGCTCGATGCGCTTTGCCATCAGCACGTCTGCCCATTTATCTTGATGACCGGCTAACAACACGGCAGCTTGAGCAGGCGGAAGCGCTATCACTACGTGGTGAAACGGCCCTGATAGGGGCGTACCGTCGGACGCCACACACCAACGTCCATCGGCAGTACGCTGCAAGCGCCGCGCTGTGTGGTTCAGATGAACTGTTGTGTCCCCGAGCAAGTGGGTGCAGAGCGACGGCATTGCGGGTGCAGCAACCAGGCACTGTCCCCCCTTAAACGGCCAAAGCGCGTGCACACGAGGGTGCCACGCACTGACGAAGCCGGCTGCCATGGCGCGGGCTACGGTAGGTCTCAAATGCCGTTTTGCCGACGTGAAATACTGCGTGCTGTCGTCGAAGGTCACCGACTGTTCTGCACCGAGGGCGTCAATCCACCGGGCGCGCCGTGTCGCTGTACGACCGCCGACCGTCTGCGCTTTTTCAAATACGGTCACTTGGGCGCCAGCGCGCCGCAGGCCGGCCACGCAGGCCGAACCAGCCAAACCAGAGCCGATGACCGCTACGTGGGCCGAGCCAGTGTCGAGGGTCATGGCTGCGCCTTAGAAGTCGATACCGAGCGGATGTTTTGCCACAACGGGCGAACCAATCGAAAGACGCGGTGAACCGCGTCGCCTAAAAGCGGTAGCGGTCCAAAAGACGCGATGCGGCCTGCCCAAGCGAAGCGTAGCCATGCACGCCACCGGACCGTGAAGCCCTGCATGTTGCCGACCAATGCCCCGTCAGCGCGGCGACCGTGCAAGCGTGCGAGCGCGTTTCCCCGAGATCGTCCTTCGCCGAGCGCCGATTTGGCGCAGGTCGCGTCCACCCAGAAGCGCTGCCCAGCTCCCGGCTGCCGGCGATACACCCCGATCTCGCGCTTGCAGACTCGGCAGGCGCCGTCGTGATGGACAGTGGGCGCTGCATCGGTCAGCGCGGTGGTGGAAAGAAAGTCAGGAAATGCTTTTGCTTGCATGGCTGTAACTATAAAACGAAATGCAGTAATGAAACGTTTATGAGTCGATAAAGTTGTTATTTGAGTCAATAATAGCGTTTCAATTTCGATTCATACGGAATATGAGTCACAATCAAACCACCTACATCTTGTTTTAGACCCCACCCTATGAGCGTGCCAGCTACCACAGACGAACACCGTACCCAAACACTGATGCGCAGCGGCACCGCCGCGCGCCTGGCGGGCCTTTCGCCGTCGACGCTGCGCATTTGGGAACATCGCTACGGTGTGGTGGCACCACCCAAGTCCGCTGCGGGCCAGCGCGCCTATTCCATGAAAGACATTGAGCGCCTACGGCTCATCAAGCGACTCACGCTTGAAGGCCATGCGATCGGTACGGTGGCCCATCTCGATGTCGACGCGCTTGCCTTGCTGTCATCGGGAAATCAAGTGTTGTCCATTGAGGCGCAGCGGGTTCTCGTTGTTGGTCACGCTGCCGCGCGCAAGCTGGAGGGTCGGCTGCGACCGTCGCCGGCCCTGGTATTCGACAGCCTGAGCCATGCCGAGCGCGAAATCGCCCGAGCGGGCGCTGCTGATGTGCTTGTCATTCATGTGTCTTCGCTGCACGCATCGATGAGCGAGCGCGTGATGACGCTTCGGAACAGCCTGCCAGCACCGAATGTGATCGTGATCTACTCGTTCGGGGCCGAAGCGGTCGCCGAAAGGCTTCGCGCAGCCGGCGTGACGGTGCGGCGTGAGCCGGTCACCGGCAAGGAACTAGCCAGCCTGATCGTGGCATCGCGGCCGGTCGTGACATCGCCTGCGAGTAGCGTTCAGACAAAAAGCAGGCTTTATAGCGATGCCGACTTGGTCGCTCTGAGCGAGATTCCATCATTGGTCGCCTGCGAATGCCCGCGTCATCTCGCCGAGATCGTGACGCTGCTGGTGGGCTTCGAGCTTTACAGCACGGAATGCGCTGCAAGAAATCAAAACGATGCTGAACTGCATCGCCATCTCCACGATGTCACGAGCGCAGCCAGATCGATGCTAGAGCAGGCGCTGGCCCGAGTGGTGGTCGAAGAAGGACTGGTCTTGTAGGGTCGATCTTAGTCACCGGTCAAGCCTCTGGCTTCAATGTTGCACATTTGAATCAGAAAGAAAAAGACACCGGGCACTTCCGCCTGATACTGCCCCCCGAAAAAGGAGGCAAGCCAGCGCACATTGAAATGGTCAGCGGATAGACCGAAGTCTGGCTGTCACCGCCCATCGGTAACTATGCGATGAAGCTTGATTTGATCGACAACATGGATCCGGGTAAGACGCTCGCGGCGACGGTGGCGGTTCCGTTGCGCGTGGAGTAGTCCGAAGGCCAAACCTAACCAACCGACCACCGGCTTCAGGAGCTTGTAAGTATGGACACGCGGAAACTTCAATACTGAATTAATGTTGCCGGGTAACGCAGCAGGGCAAGTATGACTTTTCCGCTGAACTCAGCGTTCCAATTACTTCGAGATTTATGGGCCTCAAAACGTTAGTCGCTGAACAACACAGCCAATTTCGAGGCTGATTCACGCTCAAACTGGTCGGTCCCGGCGATCAGCGCCCTGCACCGGCTCTAAAACTCCGCTGAGCATCAACTTTGAGGGCCAGATCATCGGGCGCGCTAAGGCGGCGTGGAGCCGACGGACGGGGCGGTGACGGCATTGCGCGCTGGACCGGTTGCGCCGCGTGCGCCCAGCGCCGTCAAGCCAGGCAAATCGCCTAGCGACTTCACGCCGCGCATGGTGCGGTTCCACCAGGTGGAGAACGAATGGCAGCTGTGACCCACGTCGGCAAACAGGTGCATCGGTGCGTGCTGCACCACGCAGTGGGGCAGCAAGCCACTGACATGAGGGTCGGCCAGCGTCTGCACCGAGCGAGCGCCCGCCAGCGCCTGCGTCAGCGAATCGCGATTGGCGTGCCAGCGCATTGAAGTGAGCGAGGCCATGCGCTCGCCCACGAAGGCCCAACGCGCCCCACTCCAGGGCCAGGTGGCATGGTGCTCTGCGGGCCACAGGCCCACCCGAACGCAGCCCGCCGGCTGATCGGCGTGTGGCTCCCCGAGCGCCCAGGGGTGCACCAGCCACACATCGCGCCCCGCCACGTCGGCGGCCTGTGGCGGGGCCGTGATCATTCCGGGGGGCACCTTCCAGACTGCAGGTTCCTCCACGCCCTCACCCAGCGGTGCGGCCCTGACAGGTCGCTCGCTGCGCGCCATGGCGTCCAGCGTCTCGTAAGAGCAGTCGATCACCGTGCCAGTGCTGTGCCAGGCGGGTGGCGCGTAGCGGGCCACGTTCTCGGCGTTAAAGAGATAGGGCTTGCTGCTGCCGGTACCGGCCACCCACTGCCAGCTCAGGTGGTTGCTGGCCAGGTCGCCATCGAGCAGGTGCGCCACCAACCAGTCCGCACCCACGCGCCAATGCACTTTACGCAGATGCACGACATAGCTTGCCAGCCACATGCGGGCGTGGTTGTGCAGCGTGCCGGTGGCATACAGGGTGCGCACGGCCATGTCGATGGCCGGCACTCCGGTGCGCGCCTGTCGGATGTCGGCTGGCAGCTCGGTGCCGTAACCGTGATCTGGCAAAAGGCCGTCGTGAAGCGAATGCAGTATCTCGTCGCCACGGTGCTGCCACACGTGGCGGAAGTACTCGCGCCAGCCCAGCTCAAAAACAAACTTGTGCTGCACATCCAGCCGGTGCCGCGCGGCCACACCGGTCAGCACCTCGGGCAGACTGACGAAACCGTGCGTGATGTAGGGCGACAGTTGCGTCACCGCGCCGTCGATGGCGTTGCGGCTGCGCGCGTAGTCGGCTGGGCGCACGGCGGCGACTCGGGCCAGGGCTGCCGCATGCGTCGGCGGGAACAGGCCGAGCGGCTTCATCGAGCGGCCCTCATTTCGCTGAGCCGGATGGCGTCAGTCGGTCGCACGATGGTCTGACGCTGCACATCCATCAGTCGCGCGGCGATCTTCACACCAAAAGCCTTGCAGGCGTTACTCGGCCGCAGCAAAGCGATTCGCTGCTTGCTCGACCAGACGCGAGGCGGGGTGCTTCGCTGGCTTCGACCATCCAAAGGTGATCCTGCTCGAGATCAATACCCTCGAAGGCCGAAACGTCCAGATCAAACTGGCCGCCCAGCACCAGGTGTCTCAAATGCGCCATGGGTAGCTTCCGATGATCACGTAACACTCCAACTCTGGCGGTCGCTCAACAGCGGGTGGGCGCCTTTCGTGTAGGCAGCGATGTAATTGACCCGCGTGTCGCGGCACCATGAGGCCTGGTGCAACAGTGGCAAGTACCGCATACCTCGGAGGTCGTACTGTTGCAAGCCCGAACGGCTCACGGCGGCGGTCAATTCGGCTGGACGCACGAAGCGCCGCCATTGGTGCGTGCCGCGCGGCAGTACGCGCAGCACATATTCAGCACCGACGATGGCAAAGACGAAACTCTTCCACGTGCGGTCGATGGTCGATACAAACAGCAACCCGCCCGGCGCCACACGCTGCGCCACGGTGTCGACAAATCCGGGCACGTCGCCAACGTGCTCGACCACCTCAAGTGCCAGCACAACGTCGAATAACTCGTCTTTAACCAGCACGTCGGTTGGGTCGCCCAACCGGTAGTCGACCGCTACACCGTGTGACGCGGCATGCAGCCGCGCTGCGGCCACATTGCCAGGTGAAGCGTCTACGCCCACCACGTGCGCTCCCAGCTGGGCCAAGGGCTCAGCCAAAAGCCCGCCGCCGCAGCCCACGTCCAAAATACGCAAACCCGCCATTGCAGTTGCGCTCCCACGTCCGTAATGCGACGCAATCTGATCGATCACATATTGCAGGCGCAAGGCGTTGATCACGTGCAGCGGACGCATGGGCCCGGTGCTGTTCCACCAAGTGGCGCTGAGGCGGTTGAAGCGCTCAATTTCCGAACCAATCGCTGTCATGCAGGTACCGATCAGATATGGCGGCAAACAGCGACTGCACCGCGCGACCCGGCGGCCACCACCCAGCACCATGCGCGCAGCACAACGCCAAGTTCAACCGCACCGCGCGCGGCAGCCGCCTCGTCGCGGTGGGCCACTTCGTCACCCTGACATTGCAGCAAAGTCTGGCGCAGGGGACCCAGCGCCGGATGCGCCTCAAGCCGGCGTATCTGCTCGTTGTAGTGTTGGTCAACGAATTGTTCAACCGTTTCGATCGTGCAGTACACGGCGCGCGGTCCCAACAAAGCGGGCAACGCGCCAGTCAACCACCCCGCAAGCCGCCAAGCGGGTAGCAAACGGCTGCGATGGGCCGGTGCCAGCCAACTCTCGATCTGCTGCAAGTGGGCTTGCTCGGTCGCCAGATGCCGATGGGCGAAGCTGCGTAGCACAGGGTCGCGCGCAAAGCGCAGTACGCCGCGGTAAATGCACACGGCACCAGTTTCGCCCGCGTGGTCGGTGCGCAGATCGGCCACCACCTCAGTTGCCAACGCGTGGCCTGGCGCGGTCATCAAGCCGGCATCACTGCTGCCCGGCGCGACACCAGCGCCCTTCTGGGCCGCCGTGTACAGATCAGACATCATCAGCCCTTCTTGGTCTAGGTGCCGCACCAGCCCCGCCCGGCCGCATGATGCGAATGCTTGTGGGGGTCGGTCGTGTTCGCGTCGGCCGCCCGGCCCATCGAACCGCCTGTGGATGGATGCCGTCGAGCCTGGTTTGACCCTGCGCAGTTGAATCGAGCGCAACGTTCCTTGCTGCCAATGTCATCAGGGTTGTGTGTCGTGGGTT
The DNA here is from genome assembly GCA_031396485.1 of Polaromonas sp. Classification (GTDB taxonomy): domain Bacteria; phylum Pseudomonadota; class Gammaproteobacteria; order Burkholderiales; family Burkholderiaceae_C; genus Polaromonas. Next base: position 33,457 of record JANNKV010000123.1, read on the forward strand.
GTTCACGCGTATTTCTTTTGTTTAAGGCAAGCCATTGGGAAAGATCGCGTATGCCGACGGCCTGGCGGCTCGAGGAATTTTTAGACTAGCCTTGGTCACGCCTTGCGCCAGCCACGCCGCACGATGAGAAAAATTCGGTAGCTGGCTTCCAGTAGCCACAACGTCGCGCGCGTGCCAAGCATCCGCCCCAGCCATGCCCAGCGCGGAAGCGCACGCCACAGTGTGGTGAAAGCCTCGGCGCCGCTGACCAGGGTGCCATCGGGGCGGCGCAGATGCAACCGTGTCATGGCGGCTTCCCGTGAGAGGCCGGAGCCCAACTCCAATGGATCGCAATGCGCGACATCCACCCAGCGCATCGCGTCAGCGCCCGGTTGCCGCTGGTACATCGCCACCTCGCGCGAACAGACCGGACAGCCACCGTCGAAGTACACGGTCGGGGCAGGATGCGTTGAATTTTTCATGGCGTGATGATAGAACAAAACCAACTCGCTATGAACTCATAGGCAAAAAACCACTGATAATGCAGCGATAATCCAACTCAAACACGACTCATATCATCTCAAGGCGCTTTCAATGGCTCGCAAAAAGCAATCTCCCCCACCCCCACCCCCGCCGTCGCTTGCCCCAGCGCAGCCGACCTTTCGAAGCGGCGCTGTAGCGCGTATGGCAGGCATGCCGGTGTCGACCTTGCGTATCTGGGAGCAGCGCTATCAGGCGGTCAAGCCGATCACCGCACGCTCGGGGCATCGGCTGTACTCCAGCGCCGACGTGGAGCGCGTGGTGCTGCTGCGCCAGCTGACCGAGATCGGACACGCCATCGGCGCGCTGGCCGGTCTGGACATCGACCATTTGCGAAAGGTGGCGATCACGCATTCGACCAATGAAACGCAAGCGCGCAGTAAATCACCCCGGCGCACGGCACCACTGCGAATTGTCGTGGTGGGTCAGGCCATGGCGCGACGACTGCAGCGCCCCGCTGTCATTCACAAGTTGGCAAGACCGCTGCAGGTGGTGGCAGTATTTAATTTGCTGGCCGAAGCCGCGCACGCCGCCGCGCTTTCGACCGATGCGGCTGTGGACCTGCTGCTGTGGCAAACGTTGGGTTTGCAGGTCGGCGCGCTACCCGAGCTGAAAGCCGCGCAAGATGCCTGGCGAGCCCGATGTGTGGCGGTAGCCTACCGCTTTGCCGGCGCAGGCGCCCGCGATGCGTTGGCAGGCACCGGTGCCCTCTTGGCGCGCGAACCCGCCGGCGACGATGCGCTGCGCGCATGGCTGGCGTCGTTGGAGCCTGCAGTCGTCGAAGACACCAGTGTTCGCAGCAACGCAGGAAGCAGCGCGAGCACCAACGTCTGGTCGCTTCATGCAATGGGCTTGATCCCGAGCGCTGTGCCTGCACGTCGGTTTGACGACGTCACCTTGACGGAATTTGCTGGGCTGTCGTCCTCCGTTGCCTGCGAATGCCCCAGCCACGTGGCAGAGCTGCTAATGCAGATCTCCGGCTTTGAGGCCTACAGCAGAGACTGCGCCGAACGCAGCCCGGCCGATGCCGAATTGCACGCTTATCTGCAACGGGTCGCGGGCGGTGCACGCCTGTTATTCGAAGCCGCGCTGGAGCGGGTGGCCGTCGCTGAGGGTCTTACATTGCCTTAAAACTTGAGATGGAGGATGGTGAGCATTGCTTGAAACCCCGACCGGCGCCCTGCCTGCAGCGCTCCATCGGTTGCATCGACCAGGCTGATCGCGTCCGGATATCCCTACGGAACCCTTGTTCCCAGACCGGTGGGATAAACGGGCGTGTTCACTCGGACAAACAACCACTGACATTTACATCCAAGGTAGTCTCCCCATGATTTTGTCATTTGCCGTCTTGAGCACGGCCCTGCTGTTCGGCGGTATGACGCTGTACTCTTTCGGATTTGCTGCGTTTCTATTCACAGCGTTGCCGGCGCCAACTGCGGGTGCCGCCTTGCGCCGGGCTTTCCCGTGGTTTTACGGGTTTGTGATTGTCACGGCGGCCGTGGCTGCTTTGTTGTGGTGGTCCCATGACACGGGGTTTGCGGTTTTGATGGCTGTCGTTGCCGTCACTACCGTGCTGGTGCGGCAGATTCTGATGCCGGCGATCAACCGCGCAACCGACGCTGGACAGCGCCAGCGTTTCAAGTGGCTGCATGGTTTGTCGGTGTTGGTGACCCTCGGCCATATCGCTGCCACGGGATGGCTACTAGCGCAGCTTGTTTGACCGTTTGCACAGCGCCCCCGCTGTCCTCCTGTCCTCCCTATACCCCCGCTACTTTTACCAAACATGCCGCGGCGCAATTCACTCAACGCTATCCGGGATCTGGGCGATCTGAGTCATCTTGGCGAAATCGTCGTGGATAAGCGCTCGGGCCAACGAGCTTCGGCAAAGAAGAACCGGCGTAACCGCCACTATGAAAAGCAGTTCATCCGCAACGCGCTCACCCATCGTGCCGCTGAAGACCTCACTGAGATCATCGAGCAGTTCGATCCGGTAGGGCCGGGCAGATAGCGCGTGGGTCTACATGGGCGAGGTCAAAGCGTTTTGCGAACCATTGACATCAACCACAGCAGCTGAAGGAAAACGGCCCTTACCTGCATCACTACATAAGGGCCTAGTGCAGCTGTAGATTTAAGCAATGCCGTCGCCCCAAAAGTCGACTCTCGACAAAGGCATGCGATCGATGCAGTTTTTCAAACGGCATTACTGTTGCATCGCCCCGGGTTTCGCGGAGCAGATTGAATCGAGCCAAGGCATTGCGATCTTGGTTAATCGCAAATCATTAGGCTCTTTGTCTGCAGCTTTTTCAGGAGAATCTAGTTGGGTTCAGGTCCCGATTGCGGTCATTGGCCAAGGACCGTTTCTGGCGCGATTGCGGGTACTGCTGTCATCGAAATCGTCGCCACATTGCTGACGCTCAAGATGCAGATATCGACGTCATGTATGGAGCAAGCAGTTCTTTAGGTCAGCTGACTCCTCTCAGTCTTCTTGAGTCATTCAGGTTCCGCGACCGAGTGCCCGCTACTGGCCGCGATTGCTGCCCGTCGCTTTTCAGCTACTTCGCCACGCTGCCGACTGTCCTCCGTCCAACGCATTGCGAGCTTTCTGGGTGACCCCGCGCATGGTGTGCGCCAATGCGGCCATCCTTTAGCCGCGCAATGCTGGGTAAGCGAGGGCGCCCATGACCGAGTCACCGATTCGCCGCCATGGCAGCCATTTGCTGGCGCGCAGCCTATCCTGCAATAAATCCTCCTCTCCTATCCCTTAGTTTTTTAACAACGCTTATGCCATGGGTCGGACGGTCCGATTCATGGCGCTTGTGACAGAGATAAATAACCCAGCGCCGGAAAATCCATGCAAGAAGGCACGGCTCAATGAACGCGCGTTTTGCAGACCAATCTTCGTGTGTCAATCTGATTGACAACTAAGGCCGCGAAAGGAAATGTGGCCTGCGACGTCACGACTCCCCGCATAAGAACTATCAGGTGTCCACGAAATGGGATCAACTCCAAACTCCATGTTCGGGCTTCGCTTGGCGAGCTTCACTTTGGGCAGAAGTCGGACGGTCCGACCTGCTTGTTTAACGGTTATACGCCTTGGGTCGCTCTTACTGGAGATTGGGATTGACCGCTGCTGGTGAAGGGGCGGTCCCCCTGACCCAGCAAACGTTTGCCGGGGTCAGACAGTCCGACCCCTGACTTTTTGACGGGCAAACGTCTGGGTAGCTCGCTCGGGGTCGGAGTCAGCGTTCGATATCCGGAGCCGTCCTGCTCGGGGACACCCTGGATGGCTGAGCGGTTGCCGTGCGCTCCTTCGTCGCCGTCGCCGCCTCGCGCCCCCGTCGCCGCGCGACCTCCTGCAGGTACGCCGATTCGCGCACGAACTGCTTGATGTGCTCCGCAAGAGCTCGATCCTGCGGCGTTTCCGAACCCTGCAGCACCTGGGCAATGTGCGCCCAGGCTTCCAGCGCCCCGTTGCGACTGCGCTGATAGCGCTCGCCCGCCTTGGCCTGCCCGCTGTCGCCCCGCAAGCGTCCTTCTTCCTTCGCCTTCACACGCCAGATCGGATCAAAGTTCCGGTTCGCACCGCGTGTGGCTTGCCGCGTCGCTTCGGCCTCCACGCCCCAGCCGCGCAGCTTCTCGGCGAAGGTCTCGCGCCAGCGGTGCGGGTTCGCCTGGTGCTGGTGTAGCACCATCACGTAACGGTGGCCGCGCAACTCGGCCTGCGCGAAGTCGCGCGCCGCCTTTAGCACGAACTGGGCCTCGGTGCCGCGCGGCATCGACAGCATGAGGTTGTAGGCTTCGCGCCGGTGACCGTTCTCGGGGATCAGCGATCCGCTGTGGCGCCATTGTTCGACCAGGTCTTTCACGACCTCCTTGCCCTCACGCGCGACGCCGCGGTCGTCCTCGATGGGGAGCCGGCCGTTCTTGCTGATGTAGCGAAAGTGCGCGGCGATGGCGGCCATGCCCCGGCCACCGCCGGTGACCTTGACCATCACCTGCGGGGCCCGCCGCGTCACAGTAGCCACGATGCGCTGGCGGATGACCGCTGCCTTGCGCCGCATCGTGGTATCCAGGCGAGGCGTAAGCGCGGGTTTGACGATGCGGTTGGCGGGATAGAAGAGCCGCTCGCCCCACTGCACCAGCACGCCGTCGATGGCAGGGCCTGGTGTCATCGGGCCCGCCTGGGCGATCGGAGTTCGGCCACCAGCGTTGCTGCAATTGCGAGATGACGCCGGACGTCAACGCTTAACGACAGGATGCCGGCCCGGTAACGCTCGAGCTCGCTGGATGAAACCCGGCCCAGCAGCCGCAGGAAGGCATTGAGGTCGGTGCCGATCACGGCGAGCTGATCGGTCGAGGCCAGCAGTGCGGAGACGGCTCGGGCGTGATCCGGTGGAACCGGGCTGGGCGACGCACCATCGATCAGGCCCACCACGTAGGCGCCTTGCGAGACGTCGGCGGCGCGGGAGCGGCGGGC
>JANNKV010000124.1:0-4515 GCA_031396485.1 Polaromonas sp.
GCTCAGCGACGAGGAGTTTCGGCCGCTGCGCCTGCAAAACGGCTGGTACCTGCAACGCTATGCCCCGATGCTGCGCGTGGCGGTGCCCTACGGCGAGCTGTCCAGCGGCCAGTTGCGGGTATTGGCACGGATCGCGCGCGAGTACGACCAGCCCAGCGCTGCGGTGTTCGCTCCGGCGCAGGCGGCCCAGGCCCGGCTCGGCACTGCCAGCTTGCCAGCCGGCTATGGCCACTTCACCACCCGGCAGAACGTCCAGTTCAATTGGATCCCGCTCGCTGCCAGCGCCGACGTGATGGACCTGCTGGCCAGCGTCGACATGCACGGCATCCAGACCAGCGGCAACTGCATCCGCAACATCACCAGCGACGAACGCGCTGGCATTGCAGCAGACGAACTGGCCGACCCGCGCCCGTTTGCCGAAATCATGCGCCAGTGGAGCACGCTGCACCCCGAGTTCGCCTTCCTGCCGCGCAAGTTCAAGATCGCTATCACCGGCGCCAGCGAAGACCGCGCCGCCACCGCGTGGCATGACGTTGGCCTGCACATGGTCAAAAACGCAGCCGGTGAGCTGGGCTTCAAGGTGCTGGTCGGTGGTGGCATGGGCCGCACGCCGATCCTCGGCACCACGATTCGCGAATTTCTGCCATCGATGCAGATCCTCAATTACCTCGAAGCCATCGTTCGCGCCTACAACCGCTTTGGCCGCCGCGACAACATCTACAAGGCTCGCATCAAGATTCTGGTGAAAGCCGAAGGCCAGCAGTTTATTGACCAGGTCGAGGCCGAGTACAAAGACATCGTCGAGATTGATGGCGCGCCGCACACCATCACACAGGCCGAGCTGGACCGGGTGTCAGCCTCGTTTGTCGCGCCTTCCCTGACGCGAAAAGCCGGATCTGAAAAAGTGGCGTCACCGGCGGGCGAAGAATACGCACGCTGGCTGCGGCAGAACGTGGCGGCGCACAAAAACCCGGACTTGCGCTGCGTCACGCTGTCTTTCAAACGCCTGGGCCAGGCGCCCGGTGATGCGACGGCTGACCAACTTGATACAGCCGCCCAACTGGCCGACCAGTTCAGCGCCGGCGAAGTTCGCGTCACGCACGACCAGAACCTGGTGCTACCGTGGGTCCATGCCGACGATTTGCCGGCGCTGTTTGCCGCTGCGCGCGAAGCCGGCTTTGCCCGCTCCAACATCCGCTTGCTGACCGACATGATTGCGTGCCCCGGTGGCGACTTTTGCTCGCTGGCCAACGCCCGTTCACTGCCGCTGGCCGAAGCCATCACGCAGCGCTATCAGGATCTCGACGAGCTGCACGACCTGGGCGAAATTGACCTGCACATCAGCGGCTGCATCAATTCCTGCGGCCATCACCACAGCGGCCACATCGGCATTCTGGGTGTCGACAAAGACGGCAAGGAGTGGTACCAGATCACCCTTGGCGGCTCGGATGGCTCCACGCTCTCGGGCGCACCCGCCACTGGCAAAGTCGTCGGGCCTTCCTTTTCGGCGGCCGAAGTACCTGGGGTTATCGAAGCCGTGCTGGGTACTTACCGCGCCGAGCGCCTTAACCAGAACGGCCAGCACGGCAAGCAGGAAACGTTTATTTCGACCTTGCGCCGCATCGGCGCGGAGCCGTTCAAGGCCGCGGCCAACGGCGCGCGCTTTGCCGCGACGAGCAGCCGGGCGGCATTGGCCGGCGCTGAAGAACAAGCCGCCTGAAAGACCGATTACTATGAAATTGATAGCTGCTCGCGCACACATTACCTGGGCTGAAGGCCCAAAAGACTTGAAAACTGCGGTATTGGCAAATGACGCCGACCCCCGTGAGCTGTCATTGGCTGGCATTGAACGCATCGACCTGAATTTTCCGAAGTTCACCGATGGCCGCGCCTTCAGCCAGGCCTTTTTGCTGAGCCGCCGGCTTGGCTTCAAAGGCGAGATTCGCGCCACCGGCGACGTGCTGGTGGACCAGCTGGCGCAGATGGACCGCAGCGGCTTCACCAGCGCCGTGTTGCGTGCCGATCAGGATGTCGCGCTGGCCGAACGCGCCCTTGAAAACTATCCCGGCCGGGTGGTTGGCACCTACCAGGGCGATGCGGTGGACACGACGCCGCATTTCGTCGCGGCCGCCTGAAACCCAGGGCACATCTGATGAACGCCATTTCGCTCTACGCCAAGCCGTCTGCCAGCTTCGCGCAAAAGCTCGAAGCAAGCAAAGCGCTGCTTCGATCTGCGGCTACCCAATACTGGCCGTTGACCCAGGCATCCAGCCTCGGCGCCGAAGACATGGTCGTCACGCATTTGATCGCCGAGACCGGCATCGCATCCAGCATCTTCGTGCTCGACACGCGCATGCTGCATGCGCAAACGCTGGCACTCGTCGGGCGGCTGGAAGATCGCTACGACCGCAAGGTCGACATCTATCGGCCCGATCCGGTTGTTGCCGATAAATTTGTAGCGGAATTTGGCAAGGATGCCATGTACCAGAGCCTGGAGTTGCGTAAAACCTGCTGCGACTTCCGCAAGATGGAGCCTTTGGCCCGCGCACTCAGCGGCAAAAAAGGCTGGATCACCGGCTTGCGGCGCGAGCAATCGAATGCGCGCGCCGAAGTGCATGACGTGGAACAGCAAAACCTCGTCATCAATGGTGAGGCGGTGACGCGTGCCAAGATCAATCCGCTGGCCGACTGGACCTGGGGCGATGTCTGGCACTTCATTGCCAACAATGACATTCCCTACAACCCGCTGCACGATGAATTTTTCCCGAGCATTGGCTGCGCGCCCTGCACCCGCGCGGTGACCTTGGGCGAAGACTTTCGCTCCGGCCGCTGGTGGTGGGAGCAGGAAAGCGCCAAAGAATGCGGCCTGCATGTCAGCGCCGACGGCACGCACGAAGCGCAGGAGCCTGCTGCGTTCGAGCCGTTATCGAGCCTATCCCGCTCTTCCAGCGTCACTCCCATCCGGCCTGTAGCGCACTGAATCTCATTAGACATTGTTATGAACGCACGAATCGAACCCCAACTGCTCGGCAACGCACCGTCCCCGATGACTCATGTCTTGAGCAATGCCCACCTCGACGCGCTCGAGGAAGAGGCCATCTTTGTCCTGCGCGAAGTGGCAGCCGCTTTCGAGCGCCCCACCCTGCTTTTTTCTGGCGGAAAAGACTCGCTGGTGCTGCTCAAGTGCGCCGAGAAAGCATTCGTTGATAAAGCGCGCGGCGGCAGCATCCCCTACCCGCTGCTGATGATCGACACCGGTCATAACTTCCACGAAGTCACCGACTTCCGCGACTACCGCGCCAAACAGCTCGGCGCTGACCTGATCGTTCGCAGCGTTGAAGATTCGATGGCGCGCGGTACGGTTCGCCTGGCGCACCCCGGTGAATCGCGTAACGTGCATCAGTCCGTCACGCTGCTAGAGGCCATAGACGAGTTTCGCTTTGACGCACTGATCGGCGGTGCCCGGCGCGACGAAGAAAAAGCCCGCGCCAAGGAGCGGATTTTTTCGCACCGTGATACCTTTGGCCAGTGGCAACCGAAAGCGCAGCGCCCGGAGCTCTGGACTCTCTTCAACACGCGGCTGCAACCCGGCGAGCACTTTCGGGTGTTTCCGATTTCCAACTGGACCGAGCTGGATGTGTGGCAATACATCGAACGTGAAAAAATCGAACTACCCTCGCTTTATTACGCGCATCAACGCAATGTCGTTGAGCGTAAAGGCTTGCTGGTTCCCGTGACTGAACTGACCCCCCTGCGTGACGGCGAACAGGCCGTCGAAAAAACCGTCCGCTTCCGCACTGTGGGGGACATCACCTGCACCTGCCCGGTCGAAAGCCCGGCCGCTACAGCTGCCGACATCGTCATCGAGACACTGGCGGCCGACGTGAGCGAGCGCGGCGCGACCCGCATGGACGACAAAACCTCGGACGCTTCGATGGAAAAGCGCAAGAAAGAAGGCTACTTCTGATGAACACATCAACCCTTGAACCCATCGGCGTCAACGGCCTGCCAGAGGTTACCCAAGACACACGCGCCGCGCTGCGCTTTGTGACCTGCGGCAGCGTTGACGACGGCAAAAGCACCCTGATTGGCCGCCTGCTGGTAGACAGCCGTGCGGTGCTGCAAGACCACCTGGCGGGCGTGCAGCGGGCAGGCGTTACCGATCTGGCGCTGCTGACCGATGGCCTGTCGGCCGAGCGCGAGCAAGGCATCACCATCGATGTAGCCTATCGCTATTTTTCTACCGAGTCGCGAAAATTCATCATTGCCGACGCACCAGGACATGAGCAATACACCCGCAATATGGTCACGGCGGCGTCGAGCGCTGACGCGGCGGTGGTGCTGGTCGATGCCACCAAGCTGGACTGGAAAGTGCCCGCGCCGGAGCTGTTACCGCAAACCCGTCGTCATTCGCTGCTGGTGAACCTGCTGCGCGTGCCGTCGATCGTGTTTGCCATCAACAAGCTTGATGCCGTTGAAGATCCAGCCCTGGCCTTTGCGCACATTAGCGCGGCC
>JANNKV010000129.1:0-4163 GCA_031396485.1 Polaromonas sp.
CGTCCAGCACCTCGGCGCGGGTGATGCGGCGCAGCTCGAACGGAATGCCGGCAGCGCGGCAAATTTCCTCGATCAATCCGTAGCGAATACCTTCGAGCACCAGCTGGTCCTTGGGCGGCGCCATGACTTTGCCGCCCTTGATGATCCATACGTTGCTGGCCGCCGCCTCGCTCAAATAGTCGCCGCGGAACATCACGGTCTCCAGCGCGCCAGCATCCACACTGATCTGCCGTGAGAACACCGCGCCCAGAAGGCTGGTGCTTTTGATGTGCGCTTTTTCCCAGCGGAAATCACCGGCTGTGACGCAGGCCACGCCTTCGCGACGCTGGGCGTCGCTCGGCAGCTTCATGGTGTTGCACATCACGAACACCGTGGGCGTCAGGCCGGGCAGCATCGGGTGGTCGCGCATGGCGACGCCGCGGCTGACCTGGATGTAGATCAGTTGATTGTCATTTTGGCCTGTAGCCCAGGTAAATTGTGTGCGAGCAGCTATTAATTTAGTAGCAACGTCACGCCAGCCATCGCGCGTGAGCGGGTTCGGAATGCGCAGCTCGGCGAGGCTGCGTTCAAGCCGCGCCATGTGCTGCGCAAAGTGGAACAGCTTGCCGCCGTAAGCTGGAACCACTTCGTAAATGCCGTCACCGAAGATGAAGCCGCGGTCCATCACGCTGATCTTTGCGTCTTTCAACGGTGTGATTTCGCCGTTGAGGTAGCAGGGCGTGTCGGGCAGGGCGCTGGTGGCGTCGTGAGGGGCTGCGTGTGGAGCGGAAAGGGTCATGCTTCTGTTCTGTATGGAATGGAAGGGTGGAAAGGCGGCGGGGACAGGGCATGGATGCAACCCTGCGCGCCGCGCTGCGCATAACTCCATTCTCTACCGTCTGCGGCGTTTGATCCAGATGCGCAACCGCCAACCCAGTTTGACGAGCAGGTATGCGGCTGTCGCGCCGCCGAGGGCAAAAATCGCCATGCCGATCACGGCAGGCCAGCCAAACGAAGTCAGCCACCCGATCAGATTGCCGCTGTCGGGCTTGCGACTCAAAGGCGGCGCGCCGGTCAGGAACGCGCCCAGCTCGTAAGCGAGATACAGCCAGAAACCGATCGTGAACGGATTGGTGATCAGCGTCACGCCCATCGCGACCGGAATATTGGCGCGCCACCAGACGCTGTGGGCGGCTGCCAGAATCAATTGCGCGACCGGCGCGGCGAAGGCCCAGAACATGCCGATGGCCGCGCCGCGCGCCACCGCTTCATGCTGCATGTGCCAGAGCTTCGGGTCTTGCAGCCGGTGTGCAATTGGCTTGAGCCAGCGGTGCTGGATCAATTTCTCGCGGTCAGTATCGGACAGCCTGATGCGGTCCGACCAGCGTGCCCGCCGCGGCGGCACAGCGGAATCCGGGCGCGGGTCTGGCGTGTTCATGAAGGCGCTTTTGGGACGCGCCGGCGGGCAAGGCGCAGGTTATCGCCAGCAGGCAGGGTCACCACGGGGCCTGCGGTGTCACCTGTGGCGACGCTGCGAAAATAATAGCTGCTTACGCAAGTTTTATCTGGGCTGGAGCCGTTAGTCGTCATTGAAAATTATTGAAGAAGTACGTTTGGCGTTCGCAAGCAGAAGAATCCTTCTGGCTGCTTCGCAGATGGGCTTCGATTCAGGGCCGTTTTCGCAACGAAACTCGATGGCCATTCCATTCGGATTGTGGCTTGCCTGAACCTGTTCCGGCAGCTGCAAAAAATTGGCCTTTGGATGATGCCTGCCAGGCATGTCTTCAATCGGCTCGGGTTTCTACGTATAATCAGGGGCTTTGCTGCATTTGCCGGAACGAGAATTGTTTGGTCTTGATGTCACTTTTGTAACCTTCTCGTAATTTGTCATGCGCAATATCACGGGTTCAGGGAAAAATGTGACGGCTGGAGACGATCCCGAAGAAGGCGGCGTTGATGAGAAATTCAAGCCGCTGACGCGGCAGGAGGCCGACAAGCTCCGGCAAGCCAGTCCCTCGATTTCTGCGTGGACGGTTCTGGCGGGTCAGTTGACCACTGGTGTGATTGTTGCGCTGGCGGCGGCCCTGTTGACGGGTCGGCAAGCTGTGGGTTGGTCGGCGCTCTACGGTGCGCTGGCGGTGGTGGTTCCCGGTGCGCTGTTTGCGCGCGGGTTGACGAGCAAAGTGGCTTTGATGAATCCGGGCGCTGCGGTGGCTGGATTTTTTTTGTGGGAACTGGTCAAGATTGGCCTGACGGTGGCGATGTTGTTCGCTGCTCCCCGTGTAGTGACGGATTTGAGCTGGCCGGCCATGCTGGTCGGCCTGGTGCTGACAATGAAGGTGGTCTGGCTGGTGCTTGTGCTCCATGCCCGGTCAAACAGGCAAGCGTTAATTAAAAGAGTCGATTGATGGCTGAATCCGGAAAACCCTTAACCGCTGGTGACTATATTGGTCACCACCTGATCCATTGGCAGAACAAGGACGTCAAACAGTCCAGTCTTGTCGACTTTTCCTATTTCAACATTGACACTATCTTCTGGGCCATCACCCTTGGCGTGATCGGTTGCTTTGTGATGTGGCGCGTGGCCAAAAGCGTGCATTCCGGTGTTCCTGGGCGGCTGCAGGCCGCGGTTGAAATCCTTCTGGAAATGGTCGACAGCCAGGCCAAAGGCATCGTGAAAAATGCCGAGTCGCGCAAGATGGTCGGCCCGCTAGCCCTCACCGTTTTCATCTGGATCTTCCTGATGAACTCGATGGACTTTTTGCCGGTCGACCTGTTTCACAGCATTTTTGCGGTGACAGGGCTCGATAAAAAAATCGAGTACTTCCGCGTTGTGCCCACCGCCGACCTGTCGGCCACGCTCGGCATGTCTTGCGGCGTGTTGCTGGTCTGCCTCTACTACAACGTCAAGATCAAGGGCTTCGGTGGCTGGGTACACGAGCTGTTCTCGGCGCCGTTCGGCGACAAGTGGTTTCTCTACCCCGTCAACTTCCTCATGCAGATGATCGAGTTCGGCGCCAAGACCACGTCACATGGCCTGCGACTCTTCGGCAACATGTACGCTGGCGAATTGCTCTTCATGCTGATTGCCCTGATGGGTGCAGCCGGTCTGGCTTCGTCGACTGGCATATTTCTGTTTATCGGCCACATCATTGCCGGCACCGGCTGGGCCATCTTTCACATTCTGATTGTGGCGCTGCAAGCGTTTATTTTCATGATGCTGACACTGGTGTATGTGGGCCAGGCTCACGATCATCACTAGGCCGCCGCAGAGCGGAGCGTTGACAGTTTTTCTTTCATCTCAGTTTTCGTTTTGGTTTTTTTATTTTTTGTTAGTTCGTTAAATCCATAGGAGCATTAAATGGAACAAGTACTCGGTTTTGTCGCTTTGGCCGCTGGCCTCATCATTGGCCTGGGCGCTGTTGGCGCATGTATCGGCATTGGCATCATGGGTAGCAAATACCTCGAAGCCGCTGCGCGCCAGCCTGAGCTGATGAACGAACTGCAGACCAAAATGTTCTTGTTGGCCGGTCTGATCGACGCGGCTTTCCTGATCGGTGTGGGTATCGCCATGCTGTTTGCATTCGCCAACCCGTTTGTGCTGAAGTAAATAGCCCGCCTTTCAAGACCAACCTGAAAGAGGTGTTGCTGTGAGTATCAACTCCACATTCTTTGCGCAGCTCGTCGTGTTTGCAATTCTGGTGTTGTTCACGATGAAATTCGTGTGGCCACCGATTGCAGCCGCGCTGGACGAGCGTGCCAGCAAGATCGCCGACGGCCTGGCCGCTGCCGACAAAGCCAAATCTGAACTCTCCGTTGCCAACAAGCGCGTGGAAGAAGAGCTGGCCAAGTCAAAAGGCGAGTCTGCGGTTCGCCTGGCCGAAGCCGAGCGCCGCGCGCAAGCCATGATCGAAGAAGCCAAAGCCCGCGCGACCGAAGAGGGCAGCAAGATCATTGCTGCCGCCAAAGTCGAAGCCGAGCAGCAAACTGTGAAAGCGCGTGAGACGCTGCGCGAGCAGGTTGCCGCGCTGGCCGTCAAGGGGGCCGAGCAGATTCTGCGCAAGGAAGTCAATGCCAATGTGCATGCTGACTTGCTGGGTCGCCTGAAGACTGAGCTTTGAACCCCACTTTGACCTCAATCAATCGAGCATCAACATGGCCGAACTAGCCACCATTGCACGCCC
>JANNKV010000141.1:0-6109 GCA_031396485.1 Polaromonas sp.
GGCGGATGTTCCTTGAAGTCGTTGATGCCCTTGACCTCGCCGTTCCAGTCGTGCGTGAGGTAGAACGACGCGAGATTCGGAATCGCAATCTCGTATTTGTTTGATCGCGTTTCGTTGTCGGGCACACCGAACAGCACCGCCGGCGCGCCTTTTTGCGTTTCCCAGATGCCTTCCATCGCGGCAATCTTCGCGGGCTGGTGTTCGAGCGTGTTCAGGCCATGCAGGTCGCCGGCAATGATCTGCAGCGGAATCAGAACGGCTGCCAGGTACACGCCGGTCTTCAGGCTGGCGAGCACGTCGGCGCCGCGGTCATCGCGCAGCCAGCGGTAAGCTGAAATACCTGCCACCAGAAAAGCCACCGTCAGGCCCGAAGCCAGCATCATGTGCGTGAAACGGTAGGGAAAAGACGGGTTGAAAATCACCTCGAGCCAGCTGGTGACATGCGCCTGGCCGTTGATCATCTCGTAGCCGGTCGGCGTGTGCATCCACGAGTTGAGTGCCAGAATCCAGAACGCCGACATGCTGGTACCGAAAGCCACCAGAAAGGTCGCCAGCGTGTGCACAAATTCGCTCACGCGCTCGCGCCCGAACAGCATGATGCCGAGCATCGTCGCCTCTAAAAAAAACGCCGTGAGCACTTCATACGCCAGCAACGGCCCGGCGATGTTTCCGACGGTTTCCATGAAGCCCGGCCAATTGGTGCCGAACTGGAAACTCATGGTGATGCCGCTGACCACGCCGAGCGCAAACGTCAGCGCGAAGATCTTGACCCAGAACTGGTAGGCCTCCATCCAGTATTCGTTTTTTGTCTTCACATAACGCAGCTTGAAGAAAAGCAGCACCCACGCCAGCGAAATGCTGATGGTGGGAAACAGGATGTGAAAAGTCATGTTGGCCGCAAATTGGATGCGGGCCAAAAGCAGTGCGTCAACGCCGTCCATGGTCAGGTGCCTTTCCGATCATCGTCATCGTCGGGTGCGGGAGATGCCGGACCTGACGGCTGCGTGTATTGCTCTGCCGAAGTGTGGGGCAGCGCAGCACTTGGCGCGCTGCGGCCGCCCAAGCCCGACTTCACCGTACTGGTAAACCGGTCCTTCACCTCAAGCAGTTTTTGTACCTTGGCGCCCATCTTCATCAGGCTGACGAGGGTGGCCGAATCCATTTTTTGGACGTCGGCCAGCCAGCCTGTCATCAGCTCGATCAAGTCGTGCATCTGCCGCATGCGCGCCTGGGCGTGGATGTCGTCGGCCGCCGCTGGCTGCTCCATCAGCGCGTCGCGCAGCATCGACAGCGTCGGGTCGATCTCGCGCTTGCGGCGCTCTTCGGCCAGCGTGCGGAAAATCGCCCAGACATCGTCGGGCGCCTGAAAATACTCGCGCCGGTCGTTGGGCAGATGCTGCAGCCGCACCAGGTTCCATGACTGCAATTCCTTCAACCCCATGCTGACGTTGGAGCGCGAAAACGCCAGCGCCTCGCCAATGTCGTCCGCGTTGAGCGCGCGCGGCGACACATACAACAGCGCGTAAATTTGTCCAACAGTACGGTTAATACCCCAACGACTGCCCATTTCACCGAAATGGAGCACAAAACGCTGGGTAAGCGGGGCGAGGTTCATGGGTGGAGTCTCTGAGTTCTTGAATTTTCAGGAATTCCTGAAATTATAAGAACTTGGCAATTCCCTTGCAACGCAGTAGCTACCTTAATTCCATTTCTAAATTATTCGTGAACGCGAAGGCGAAGCGAAGACAGTACAGACGTACGGCAAGCGAAGCCGACAAAGTGCACGGATGATTTAGAGATGGAATAAGACGCTCGGGGCAGAAGCCCTTCGATGTCGCAACTCACACGCCACTCTGCGCTAAGCTCTCGCGGCCGCCTCAACCGCAAAAACCGTTGCGCGGCGGCCCCATCAACCTGAAATAAAAGAACAATCATGAGAAAACTCGTTTTGATCGCCTTACTGGGCGTTGCCGTACTGTCTGGCTGCGCCTCGACCGCGCCGGGCGGCGCTGCACCCGCAAACTCGCCAGCCACCGCATCAGCGCCTGTCGCACCGGTTCAGCAACCGGTGACCATCCCGGTGGCATCGGCCAAAAAAGTGGTGCTGGTGATGACAGGATCCAAAGCCGTCGTGGAGGCCAAAGACTGGGCCGCTTTCAAGGAAGAGTGGCGCGACACCTTGTCTGAATATGCCAAACAGGATGGCATCGCGTTTTCGATCCAGGAGGCCGCACCGCCGCTGGGCGGAGACGCCGGCACCGTGCTGGCGGTGTACGTCAATGACTACCGCTGGGTGGGGATCGGCGCGCGAATCATGCTGGGCATCATGAGCGGAAATGCCTACATCGACGCCAAGGTCAACTACCGCGATTTGAAAACAGGCCAGAACTTTGGCGCACAGGACTACAACACCAGTTCCAGCGCCTGGCAAGGCGTTTTCGGAAAAATGACGCCGCAGCAGGTGGATTCAATCGGCTTGCAAATCTTCAGCCAGTTCAAGCCCAAACCCTGACGCCAGCGTCAGCTTTTAGTGAGACATCTTCCCGGCCATCGGCGCCTCGTTGCCGCGCGATCCCGGTCCTGACGTCGGCACCAGCAGCAGCACCTGCTTGACGCCCAGACCCATCATGCCGAGCGATTCGGCCGCTGCGCGGCTGATATCGATTACGCGGCCACGGATAAACGGCCCGCGGTCGTTGATGCGGACGTCAATCTCCTTGCCGGTGACCAGGCTGCGCACGCGCACCAGCGAGCCGAAAGGCAAGGCCTTGTGGGCGGCGGTCATGGCGTGCTGGTCGTAGCGCTCGCCGCTGGCAGTGCGCCGGCCATGAAAGCGCGGGCCGTACCACGAGGCCTGACCGCGCTCGAGCTCCCTGAAATCCCGGTCATCAGGCAGGCCTTGGCGCGCGGCCGGGCTCTCTGGCATGTCGGATGGCGCCGAAGGCGGCGAGGCGCTGGACGAAGGGGGCGAAACCGGGCTCGAGGGTGCGGGCCAGTCTTGCGAATCTGGCAATGAAGACGGCAACCGGGTGGCGCAGCCTGCCAGCAGGCTGATCGCGGCGACCAGCATCCAGGCCTGAAAGCGTGTTGTCATGGGTGAGCTCCTTTGCGGTTGCCGCGCCCCGTGCGGCGCTTTCGTTTTCCTGTCTATCCGCAGCTTCGCCCAAGGCGCCGATCAGCCGCGATGCTGCAGCCGGCGAATAATGTCGCTAGTTGCCGACGCCTGGTTCATCGTGTAGAAGTGAATCCCCGGCACCCCGGCCGTGATCAACTGGTCGCACAGGTCGGTGATCACGTCCAGGCCGAAGCTTTTGATGGAGGCTGTGTCGTCACCAAAACCCTGGAGCCGCAGGCGAATCCAGCGCGGGATTTCGGCGCCGCAGGCATCTGAAAAGCGCATCAGCTGCGTTGAACTCGTGATCGGCATGATGCCCGGCACCACCGGCACGTCAACGCCGGCGGCAAGCGCCTCATCGACGAAACGAAAGTAGGCGTCGGTATTGAAAAAATACTGGGTGATCGCCGAATCAGCGCCAGCCTTCACCTTGACCGCGAAGGCTTTGACATCGGCCTCGGCCGACTTCGCCTGCGGATGCACTTCGGGATAAGCCGCGACTTCAATGTGAAAGGCATCGCCCGTCTCTGCGCGGATGAACGCGACCAGATCACTGGCGTAAAGAAATTCCCCGCCAATGCCATAGCCGCTGGGCAAGTCGCCGCGCAGGGCAACCAGGCGTTTAACGCCCATGGCGCGCAGGGTGGCAAGCTGTTCGCGAACCGTGTTTTTCGTCGCGCCCACGCAGGAAAAGTGTGAGGCACCCTGCTGCCCTTCTTCGAGAATTTCTTTCACCGTAGCAAAGGTGCCGGCCTGGGTCGAGCCACCGGCGCCGAAAGTGACGGAGCAGAACTCGGGCGTGTGCGCATACAACGCCTGCCGCGTGGCGCGAAGTTTTTCGGCGCCCTCGGGTGTCTTGGGCGGAAAAAATTCAAAACTGACCGGAACCTTCATCGCAAAACCTTTGTTATTGAGAAGCGGCCAGCGTCACTCGGACTCAGGCTTGACGCGCCGCTTGCCGCGCGCCGGACCATGCTGGCCGGCGTGCGCTTCTTCCGAATCTTCATGCGCGGCATGCAAGGCGCGTGTCTCGCTGCGTGGCGTGCGCTTGGGCAGGTTGCGCGCCGGAGCCAGAGCCAGCGGCTTGTCTTCACCCAGCACGTTGCGGCCTTTTCTGGCGTGGATGAAAAACTCGCGGTTGCCGTCGCCGCCTTGAATCGGCGACTCCAGCCAGCCGAGCACATCCAGGCCCAGCGCTGCGCACGCATCGCGCAAACGTTTTTCGACAAACTCGAACAGCGCCGGTTCGCGCACAATGCCGCCCTTGCCGATTTGTCCCGGCTGCAGTTCGAACTGCGGTTTGACCAGCATCAGCATGTCGCCATCGGCCTTGAGCAGGCGCACTACGGCGGGCAACACCAGTGTCAGCGAGATGAACGACAAATCGCCGGTCAGAAAATCGAAAACAGGATTGAAACCATCATCGACAAGCGCGTCGGCATCAAATTCCGTTTCTGCGTCATTTTCAGCATCAAACTGGCCTTCAGCCCAGATAGAACGTGCGCGAGCAGCTATTAATTCAGTAGCAGTCAATGATCGGGCATTGATGCCTTCAAGGCACAGTACCCGCGCATCGTCGCGCAAACTGGGGTGCAACTGACCATGACCCACATCAACGCCGACCACTTCGACCGCGCCATGTTGCAGCAGGCAATCGGTGAAACCGCCAGTCGACTGACCGACATCGAGGCAGCGCAAACCGGTCACATCGATGCCGGCGCTTTTCAACGCCCCTTCGAGCTTCAAGCCGCCACGGGAAATGTATTTGGCTTCGGTGCTGTCAAGCACCTGCACTTCAGCATCGCCCGGAATCTCGTCACCGTTTTTGGCGACCTTCTTCCACGCCACGCCCTCGTCCACGCGCCACTGCACGGTACCCGCAATCAGGCGCTGCGCCTGCGAGCGGGTGGTGGCAAAGCCGTGTTCGACTAAAAAAAGGTCAGCGCGCATCTTGTTTTGGGTTTTCCTGGCGCGTAGCGAGCGGCCGTCAGGCTAGGCGCGGGAGGACCCATGAACCGAGGCGTACCTTGTTGGATAAGTGAGGTACGTGAGGATTCATGGGGGGCCCCGCAACGACGCATCACGGCCGCGCAGTAGCGCAGAGTTCAATAACGATAGGTATTGGCCTTGTACGGGCCGGCTTTGCTCACGCCAATGTACGCAGCTTGTTCATCGCTGAGTTCAGACAGCATCGCGCCAACTTTCTTCAGATGCAGACGTGCCACTTTTTCATCGAGGTGCTTTGGCAGCACATACACCTTGCCGACTTCGTATTCAGACTTTTTGGTAAACAGCTCGATCTGCGCAATCGTCTGGTTCGCGAAGCTGGACGACATCACGAAGCTCGGGTGGCCGGTGCCGCAGCCCAGGTTCACCAGGCGGCCCTTGGCCAGCAGGATGATGCGTTTGCCGTCAGGGAAGATCACGTGGTCGACTTGCGGCTTGATCTCTTCCCAAGTGCATTTTTCGAGCGAAACCACATCGATTTCGTTGTCGAAGTGGCCAATGTTGCAGACGATGGCCTGGTCTTTCATCTTGGCCATGTGGTCATAGGTGATGACGTTCTTGTTGCCGGTGGCCGAAACAAAAACATCGCACTTGTCAGCGGCGTATTCCATCGTCACGACCTTGTAGCCTTCCATCGCGGCCTGCAGCGCGTTGATCGGGTCGATCTCGGTCACCCACACCTGGGCGCTGAGGGCGCGCAGCGCCTGGGCCGAGCCCTTGCCCACGTCACCGTAACCTGCCACCAGAGCAACCTTGCCGGCGATCATCACATCAGTGGCGCGCTTGATGGCGTCGACCAGCGATTCGCGGCAACCATACAGATTGTCGAACTTCGATTTGGTGACCGAATCATTGACGTTGATGGCGCGCAGGGCGAGCGTGCCCTTGACCGACATTTCATTGAGGCGCAGCACGCCGGTGGTGGTTTCTTCGGTCACGCCGATGATGTTTTTCAGACGACGGCTGTACCAGGTCGGGTCTTGCGCG
>JANNKV010000145.1:0-27159 GCA_031396485.1 Polaromonas sp.
TGACTTCGCCACCGCCACCCGCATGAACCAGCTCGCCGAGCGCAAGGGCTTTGCCGTGCTGTACCCGCAGCAGTCGGCCGCGAGCGACGCGCACCGCTGCTGGCACTGGTACAAGCGCGCCATTCAAAAGGGGCAGGGCGATGTGCAGATGATTGCCGACATGATCACGCAGGTGCAGCAGGAGCGCGGGCTCGACGCGTCGCGCACCTACGCGGCCGGGCTGTCGGCCGGCGCTGCGCTGGCGACCATCCTCGCGCTGCGCCACCCGGAACTGATTGCCGCACTGGGCGTACATTCGGCGCCAGTCTTTGGCACGGCTGATTCCGCGATGAGCGCTTACCGGGTCATGCAGCGCGGTGCAGGCAGCGCCCATGGTGAGGTGGCTGGCGAAGCAGCGCGCTTGATTGCCGCAGCCGTTCCTCCGCTGGGCGGCATGCCCGCCATCGTGATCCATGGCGACCGCGATGCCGTGGTCAGGCGCATCAATGCCCGGCAGCTGGGCCAGCAATTGCAGATCATCAACGCCGCCGCCATGACCCGCGCCGAGCCCACGCACCATAGCTTCGCCGCCCGCACCAGTGGCCGCAGCCCGAAGCGCGGCTACACCACCACCACGCATTACGCCGGCCGAAAGCCGCAGCTCGTGCAGTGCGAAATCGCCTCGCTCGGCCACGCCTGGAGCGGCGGCGACGACAGCGTGAGCTTCAGCGCGCGCGCCGGGCCGAATGCGACGCTGATGATGTGGGCGTTTTTTGCACGGCACCGGCGAGCTACTGACGCGAGGCCGCCCCGAGATCTGGCTCCGTAGTTTGCATATCTCCGACATCCGTTCGTCCTGAGCTTGTCGAAGGGTTGGCGTTTGCGCACAGGCTTCAACAGGCTCAGCCGAACGGGGTGCAGCACAGAACCGGTTTGCTACAAAATAAATAGCTGCCGGCGCAGTGAACCCCTGAGCTAGAGGCCGATTTGATGAGATTTCTACGCCTACTGGCGCCGTGCAGCGCGCCCCTGAACGATGGCCCGCAAGGTACCTGTAGACCAGCCCATGTCCCAGATCCAGTCGGCCAGCAACTGCCGGCCGCGTGGTGGTCCGAATTTCCACAGTAGCCCCGCCCGTACGCCGGCTGGCAGCGACCGGCCGATGGTGATCAGCTGCTTGAGCAGCGCAAGGCGACCCGGCGGCATCTGGTAGTGCTGGTGTACGCGCCTGGTGTCGAGCCCCCAGTTCTGGCCCTGGCGAAACCGGTCTTTCAGCGCTGACTTTTCGCGGTAGTGAATCAGTGCGTCGGGCTCGAAGTGCAGGGTGTAGCCGGCCAGCTGCGCGCGCCAGCAGTACTCGGCGTCATGCGCAATCGGGAACGCTGTGCTCAACGCGCCCACCTTTTCATACAACGAGCGCCGAATGCCGAAACCGCAGGCACTCGCCATGAAGAAATGGGGCTCCTGCTGCAGGCGGGCCAGTCCCGCGCCCTGATAGCCCTCGCCATTGCGCGGATGCAGCCACTCGGCATTGAGCTTGCGATGGTCCAGGCGGGCGACGACGAATTCATGCTGCGCCAACGCACGGCCCATGGCTTCAAGCCAGCCCGCGGCGACTTCATCGTCGGCTTCGCAAAAAACAAAGGCGTCGCCGGTGGCCGCCCCGATGCCCACGTTGTAAGAATGCGGCACGCCCAGACGCGGCGTGCCGGGCACGTAGGCGTCAACAATCGTCGCGGGCGGCAGGCGGCCCCGGTAGCGCTCGACGATGTCCATCGACGAATCGGTCGAGCCGTTGTTGACGACGATCAGCTCCCAGCCACCGGCCCACTGCTGGCGTGTGAGCGCCTCCAGTTGCACGGCGATGGTCGCTGCTCCATTGAAGCAGGGAAGAATGACGCTAAGTTTCACAGTGGCCTTGTCTTTCTGAATTTACGCTTGTCATGCTCAGACTATCGGGTCTGGGCGACCTGGCTTGACAGGTTTTTACCGCGATTGACATCAGCGATTTCTGCCGACCGCGGGGCCTGTCGCGTGCGCTGATGGACGACTGAGCAAGTCGCATGCCTGCCGCGCCCGGCCACCGATGCGGCGGGCCGATGCACTGCAGCGTCCTGGCGCTAAAAAATGAATAGCTAGCCACGCAAGTTCTGCGTGGGCTGGCGGCCGTTTTGGCTTCAGTTTTCAGCAGCCAGCCATTGCCGGATCAGCCCAGCTACGATAGCGCCATGAACACCCCCCAAACCCCTGAAAAAACCAACCGCCCCCTGAAAGTTGCCGTGATGGGTGCCGGCGCCGTCGGCTGCTATTACGGCGGCATGCTGGCCCGGGCCGGGCATGACGTGGTGCTGATTGCGCGGCCCCTGCATGTCGAGGCGATTGCCCGGGACGGCCTGCGACTGCAAACCGCCTCCTTCGACGAGCATGTCCGACTGAAGGCCAGCATGGACGCCAGTGCCGCCCAAGGCGCCGATCTGGTGCTGTTTTGCGTGAAGTCGCTTGACACCGAATCGGCCGGTGCCGAACTGCGGCCGCATCTGCCTGCCGGCGTGTTGCTGCTGACCCTGCAAAACGGCGTTGACAACGCCGACCGGCTACGCACCGTACTGCCGCAGCACGCGGTGGCGGCCGCCGTGGTGTATGTGGCCACCGAGATGGCCGGCCCCGGCCACGTCAGGCACCACGGCCGCGGTGAGCTGGTGATTGAGCCTTCCAGCCACAGCGAAGCGATCGCGCAGGCCCTGACCGCCGCCGGCGTGCCGACCGACCTGTCTGCCAACGTGCGCGGCGAGCTGTGGGCGAAGCTGATTCTCAACTGCGCCTACAACGCCGTGTCGGCCATCACCCAACTGCCGTACGGCAAAACGGTGCAGGGCGAAGGCGTGAAAGACCTGATGCGCGACGTGGTGGCCGAATGCCTGGCCGTGGCCAAGGCCGACGGTGTGCAGGTCGCCGGCGACGTGGACGCCGCCATTCGCAAGATTGCCGACACCATGCCCAACCAGTTCTCATCGACCGCGCAAGACCTGGCGCGCGGCAAGCGCAGCGAGATCGATTACCTCAACGGCCTGATCGTCCGGCGCGGCGAAGCGCTGGGCATTGCGACGCCGGTGAATCGGGTGCTGTGGGCGCTGGTGAAGTTGATCGAGGGCAAGCGCCTTTCCTGAGCAGAACGGACGGCAAAAAAGGTGGCACCATGGCGGTCCTTCACCACATTTTTCAAAGGATCGCATCATGTCCACAATGACGCTTTGGGGTTTCGATGGCTCCACCTATGTGCGCACCGTCAAGATGTTGCTGGCCGAAAAAGGAGCGACGGACTTTGAGCAGGTTCAGGTCAACGTGCTGGCGGGCGAGCCGAGGAAGGCTGAGCATCTGGCGCGGCATCCGTTCGGCAAGGTGCCGGTGCTTGACCACAACGGCCTGCGCATTCTTGAAACCTCGGCGATTACCCGTTACCTCAACGATGTGCTGCCCGGCAAGTCGCTGATACCGGCCAGCCCGCCGGACCGCGCCCGGATGGACATGGTCATCGGCATTCTGGATTCTTACGGTTATGGCGCCTTGGTGGCCGGCGTGGCGGCGTACCACCTGTTTCCGGATTTTGTCGGCGGCAAGAACGACGCCATGCTGAAAGCCGGTATCGACAACGGCCGCAAAGTCATCGAGTTCGCGATGAAGACAAAAGGCGATTCGCCTTTTGTCGCCGGCGATTTGAGCCTGGCCGATCTGTATCTGGCGCCTGTGATCGCCTACGTATCGATGACGCCTGACGCCCAATCGGTGTTTGAAGTCAAAGGCTTTGCAGACTGGTGGGCCCGGGTGCAGGCGCTAAAGAGCTTTCAGAACACGCAGCCGGGCTAAAAATCGGCTCCCACGAACCTCTGGACTCCAGCGACTAGCGCAAAAGCGGCACCATGTCGGGGTCACCCTTGTGCATCGCGCGCTGATAGGCCTCGCGCTGACCGATGCGGCCGAGGTAGGCCCTGATGTGACTGTACGGTGTCAGGTCGAGCGGAAAGAAGTTGCGCATGGTCGTCAGTGAAAAAACGATCATGATGTCAGCCGCCGTCAACTCGGCCCCAGCGAGATACGCCGCGCTGCCCAGCCGTGCATCCACCAGACCCAGCGCGCGCTCCAGGCGGAATCGGGTCATCGCCATCGTCGGCTCGTCATCTGCCAGCCTGAGCCGGCTCAAGATCATGTTGCGCCCCAGTTGCGCCTGCAGATTGGCGTTGGCAAAGTGAAACCAGTACAGGTAACTTGCAAAGTCCGGGTGCGCAGGCGCCAGGGCCAGACGGCCGCCGCCATAGATCGCGATGATGTAGTCAATGATGGCGCCCGATTCGGCCAGAACCAGCTCGCCATCGGTAATGACCGGTGCAGCGCCCATCGGATGCAGCGCCTTCAGCTCGGGCGGCGACAAGATGGTGACCGGGTCGCGCTCGTAGCGCTTGAGTTCATACGGAACGCCCAGCTCTTCGTACAGCCAGATGATTCGTTCAGACTGCGATATGCCCAGATGGTGAATGGTCAGCATGGTGAAATTTGCTCGCTAAGTGGTTGAGCATTTAGTCTCGCAGGTTTGATGCGTTGCTGTGCGTGTGGGTCGCCAATGGAGTCAGAATGCATGCAGGGGGCCGAACGTACATCGGGCTTGGCTGCACATCACCATGACATTGCACCGAAAGGAGCGAGCGATTTATGACCAAGCCGACTAAACCCGTGACGAAACCGGTCGCCAGACCCGCCATGAGACCCATTCCGAAGTTCGCCAGCGAAGCGCAAGAACGGGCGTACTGGGAAAAACATGATTCCACCGAACACCTCGATTGGTCGGCGGCCCACAAGGCGACCTTGCCTAATTTGAAGCCCACCACCAAGACGATTTCGCTGCGCCTGCCGCAGCATCTGCTGGACTCACTCAAGGTGGCGGCCAATGCGCGCGATGTGCCTTACCAGTCTCTCATCAAGGTGTGGTTGCAGGAAAAGCTGCGCAGCCATTGAGCAGCTCTGCAGCCGCGCAGATCAGCCCCCAGTCATCGCTGCCCGAATCGCCTCGACCCGCTTGCGGTTGGCGCCGAGATCACTTTTTCCGAGCCGGCTGGCTGATCGCACATGAATCACGCGGGCTGATTCGTCGAGTGCCAGCTCCAGGTCGTCGGTGAACTTCAGCCAGCGCGTCTGGCATTGCGCGTAGACGTAGCCGGGCTTTTCCTCGACCACCGTGGTGCCGGGCGTGGCTTTGACAATCGCCACCGCCCGCGCAAACGCCGCCGCGCCATCACCGGTGTAGGCGAGCGGGGCGATGTCGGAGTACGCGCGAAACGGGTGGTTGGCGTGCAGCGCCGCCTGGCTGCTGACGCTGTTCGGGTTCATCGCGGGCGGCTTCAACTGGCAGTTCTTGACACCGAGATCCGTCGGCGCTGTGCCGCGCAGCAGGCCCATCTGGCCCGCGACCAGCAGCGCAACGGCCAGGCCAACAATGATCAGGACAAGAAGCTTCACGATGGTCAGCATGGTGGTTCCTTTTTTAAGCCTGAGGCTGCTTTGGTTTAGATACCAGGCCTTCACCATGACAGCAGCTCAAGTGCCATGGCGCTATGAATTAAATAGCTGCTCACGCAGGTTTCATCTGGGCTAGAGGCCGTTTTGATTCATAAAACGCTATTGATACGCCCTTGATCAATCCAGCCGCCAGATCAACCCAACGTTAATACCCAGCACGTCAATCCCCGGGTTCGGATTCGTCATGCCCAGGTTGGAATGGTGCGTGAAATAGACGCCGCCCGTCAGCGCCAGCGTATTGCTTAGCTGGCGGCGCAGGCCTGCCTGCGTGAACCAGTTGAAGGCGAGGTTTTGCCCCTGGCCGCCCGGCACATTTTTCGAATTGAGCAGCCCGGCGCCGCCGCCGATTTCATAGAACAGCGCTGTTTTCTGGTCAGCCGCCCACAGCTCGAGGGTAGGCGCGGCTGTGAACGCGAGGTAGTAGTCTTCCGGCCCGCGGGTGAAGGTTTCAAACACCGCCGCAAACCGGTTGCGCACTGTCAGGCGTGCGCCGCTTTCACCCTGCCACAGCTTGAACACCGTCGGGCTGCGCCACACGGCCTGCGTGGGCACGATGCGGTAGTCGAACGGTGAGTTGTTTTTGACCTTGGTCAGGTAGCCCGTCTGCACTGAAAATTCCCAGTGGTCAGCCGGGTGCTGGGCGCGGGCGGCGGTGGCCATAACCAGCAGGCCAGTCAGCACGCCGATCAGCAGTAAAAACCGGGTGAGCCGTGTGTGGGTGGTCATGGGGCCTCATTATTGTTGTGGAAGGCACTGGACGATAGCGCATATTCTGCGAAGACTGAGAAGAGCCGTTCACTTCACGCGCTATGAATTAAATAGCTGCTCACGCATATATTACCTGGGCTGCGGGCTGATTTAATGCCTGAAAGCGCTCTTTTTCGTGGTGGATGCGGCTGGAGTCACCACGGCAGCGCGCTTGACTCGCCGCCTCGCCGCCTCGCCAGCCGCCTCACCCACCCGCTTCCAGCAACTTCAAAATCCGCCGCCAGTGCTGCGCCTCCACCGGCGTGATCGACAGCCGGTTGCCCTTGCGCAGCACGACCAGCTCTTCCAGCGCCGCATCGGCGCGCAACTCGGGCAGCGTGAGGTTGCGCGTTTTGCGCACCACCTGCACATCCACCAGCAGCCAGCGCGGCTCGTCGGGTTTTGACTTGGCGTCGAAGTAGGGCGACTTTGCATCGAATTGCGTCGGGTCGGGGTAGGGCGTGGACGCGACCCGCGCAATGCCGACAATGCCCGGTTCGGCGCAGCTCGAGTGGTAGAACAGCACGCCGTCGCCGACCTGCATGCCATCGCGCATGAAGTTGCGCGCCTGGTAGTTGCGCACGCCGACCCAGGGGACAGTGGCTTTGGGCGCGGCGAGTGCGTCATCGACCGAGCACTCTTCGGGCTCGGATTTCATCAGCCAGTAGTTCATCGGTGCAGTCCTTCTGTGTTGCTAAAACCCCAGTTCCACGCGATCAGCCGCCTGCACGGCTGCCCGCGAATTCATGGCGCTGAAGCCGCAGCTTGTCACCGTCGATGTACTGCGCCAGCAGGGTGATGTCCTGCACGGCAACGCCCTGGGCCGTGAATGCTTCCTTCCAGCCCGCCACACCCGTGCTCACTTCCTGGATGACAGCGCGCGCCGCATCAGGCTTCAGCCCGAACTGGCGGGCCTGTGAAAGTGCGTCGACCAGCGTGGATTCGGTCGCCTGGTCGCCGACCTCCATCGCCTGATAGCCCAGGCCCTGCGCGCTCGGCACCACATCAAACGCGGGTGACAGCAGGTAGTGGCCATCGGCCTGCCGCAGCAGGGCATGGTTCTTTTCGTGGTCGTCGGTGTTGTCTATCAGGATGTTGAAGACCATGCGCCTGAAGAGCTGCTCTTGCTGGCTGCGAATCGCGTCGGCAGGCGCCAGCCGCCTGAGTAACTGCGCGAGTTGCGGGTAGCCATAATCCTCCCCCGCCGCACGCAGGGCCACGTGCGCTGACACAGCGTGCAGACGCGCTGCGCCGACCCGGTCAAATCTTCTAACGGCTATGGCATGGCCCGCGCCCCCTGCGCCTACCGGCAACGCGCGGGTCGTGGCCACCTCAACCCCGCACGACCGGGCCAGCATCATGGTGGCGTGCTCGATCAGCGGCGTATCAATTTCTTCGCGTTCGGAAAACTTCACCAGCCAGGGCTCGCCATCGATATGGATCAGCGATTTCGGACGGGCGCCGCCCAGTGACGCGCCGGGCCGTACCAGACGTCTTTGCAGTTCGGGCACAGCTTCGTTCGCCAGCACTTTTCGGACGACTTCAGCCATCTCCTGCAGGCTGTCAAGGTTGGGCGCCGGGCCACTGCGCCACGGCTCATAGGCATCGCTGCGCTGGCTGACGCCGAGCGCGCCATAGCGGTCGTCGCCCGCAAAAAGCAGAAATTCAAGAATCGACAGGCGCGGCGTCGCTTCAAATTTACGAATGACGCGCTCGCCCCAACGGTCGGGGCGGGCATCGTCCACAGCGCCTGCCGCGCAATCTTTTTCTCGCGGAACAAAAACGTCGGCCACCAGCGGCAAGTCTTCACTCAGGGCAAAGCCAGATCGCAGCCAGCCAGGCGCATACCGCAATGACACGGCCCGGCCTCCGGCGGTCAGGCCCAGTTCACCGACCGGGCGAGGCAGAGCCGGGCCACCCAGCCACCACAGAAACAGCTGGTCTTGTGGAATGTATTTTTCAGATTTTTCAGGCATGCGCCACCCCACCTGCTCGGCGGCCCCGCTGCGCCGCTGCGTTGATCTCGTTTTCAAGCGCAGCCACGTCCTCTTTCGGGTCAGCCACGGCACCCAGCGCATCGTGGCGGCCGATGATCCAGAGGGCCGTGGCGTACACGCCAATCGACACCGCCGGATCGCCTTTTTCCATCTTCATGAGTGTGGGCACAGACACCTCCAGCCGCGCAGCCCATGCACGCAGCGGCTGCTTGCGCCGCTTGCGGGCGGTAGTCAGGTCAGCGCCCAGCCTGCGAAGCGCGGACGACGCTGCGGGGGGGAGGGCTTCTATGGCTGAGGCTACTTTTGGCATATCTTATAGTTTAACAAAAATTCATATTTGTTAAACAATAAGACTATAAATAGTTGTCGACAGCCCGGAAGTCTGGTGACTATCCCGTTCCTTTCGCCCCGCTAGCTCAAGCGGTAATCCTTGGCGGCTCAGGCTCGCTTCATCGCGCACCGCGCTTGGCCGTAGCCGCGGCAATCTCCGGCGGCAGCCGCTTGAGTAGCCAGCGAATGGCCAGCGGCACCAGCACCAGGTCGTCGACCATGCCGATCACGGGCAGCACGTCGGGGATGAGGTCGATGGGTGAGAAGAGGTACAGCGCGATCAGCGCGGTGCCCAGTTTCAGCCAGCCCGGTGCGTTGGGGTGACGCAGCGCAAACCACAACTGACGCGCGTCGCCGCGCAGCACGGTCCAGAGCAGGGCGATACGTTTGAACATGCAACATTCCTTGTGTAAAAGGCCCCCGCGGGCCTGTGCCCAGCCCATATGGCGCTGCTGCTACCTTGTGCAAGGGCTTTCTTCGGGCCGATTTACTGCCGTTACATTCGCCCATCGCACTGCGGGCGAAGCTCAAGCGCGTTCAAAGTCGATGAAGCATTTTTCGGCATCGACCGACAGCAGCCGGACGCGCGCTGTATCGCCCACATCCAGACCGTCAAAACCGCGAACCACCCGGCCTTCCAGCAATGGGCTGCTGATGCGCACAAACGTGCCCTTGGCCGCAGCGCCCGTGACGATGGCGTCAAAAACGTCGCCGATGCGCCCCTGCAGCAGCCAGGCGCCTGCGGCTTTCAGCACCTGCCGCTCGACCTTGCTGGCGTTGTCTTCCTGCAGCGTGCAGTGTTTGGCAATTTCGGTTAGCTGTTCGGCAGAATACGGCGGCGGCTCGCCCGCGAGGGCGGCCTTCAGCAGGCGCTGCGTCACCAGATCGGGAAAGCGCCGGTTGGGCGCGGTGGAATGTGCGTAGTCGTTCACTGCGAGCCCGAAGTGACCTAACTCAGATCCCGCCGAGCCTGCCGCACCAGCTGACGTCGCGGGTGCAGCCGCGTACTCGCCCGAGCCCAGCATCTTCACCACCGCCAGCGACAGATCGGCAAAACCCGATGGGTCGGCCAGGCGCCGCGCGCTCAAAAAGCGGTCCAGCGCCAGCGCATCGGGCGCCGCTGGAAGCTGCACACCATGGCTGGCCGCCAGCAAAACAATGCGGTCCCAGCGGCGCGGCGCCTGCAAAAAGCGGCGCAGCGACGGGAAGCCCTTTACGACCAGAAAGCGCGCCGTCGTGCCGTTGGCCGCGATCATCAGGTCGGCGATCAAATCTTTGGCGCGATTTTTTTCGTCGGGCCGCAGGTCTGTCAGTTGCCCATTCTTGAACACCGGACGGGCGGAAATCGTGTTGACATTCAGCGCGCCACGCGTCTGGCGCCATTGCCGCAACTGCTTTGCCACGGTGTCGTGCAAACGCACCTGATCTTCCAGTCCCGGCACGCTGGCGATTTGTGGCGGCGCTGGCGCTGACCCGTCAAGCCACGCCGAGACCGCGTCGTAGGTGAGCTTGGCACGGTTAAGCACCAAAGCCCGGTAGATGGTCGATTCGGACACCGTGCCATCGGCCGCCACCTGCATGTCAACCACTACCGCCAAGCGCTCCTGGCCTTCGTGCAGCGAAGTCAGGTCGGTCGAAAGCACCTCCGGCAGCATCGGAAAAATACCGGCCGCCGTGTAAACCGACGTGGTGTTGACTGCCGCATGGTCATCCACCGCGCCACCGGGCGCTACCTTCGCATCGACATCGGCCACCGCCACCATCAGCCGCGTGACGCCACCAGCCAGCGGCTCGGCCACGCTCAGCTGGTCGAGGTCGCGCGTGTCGTCGTTGTCAATGGAAAACCAGGTCAGATGGCGCAGGTCGAGGATGGTGCCGTTGCTTTCGCGGTCGTTGTGGCGCGAGGCTTCGGCTTCTTGCAGGGCCTGCGGGGCGAAGGCGTGCAGGAGGCCGCGGGAGCGCATGGCTTCTACGGCGATTTGGTGTAGGTGAGTGGGGTCCATGGGGTGCCGGTGTGGGATTTGTAGCAATGTACCCGCTGACCTCGACGACGGGGTTGCGGCGAAATGTTTCGGACGAGCCGGACTTGCAGCTCAGAGAAGCTGGCTGGAAGCGCCAGAGCAGGGCCAAACACAGTTTTCTGTATCGTTTTCAGCATTGCGTCCGGCGTGGTGGTGTCTCGCCGGTCGCCGGGCGTTGCTTCATTCAGGGTTCCACCCGCCTCGCCAGAGCGCCATCGACGAAGAGCTGGTCCGCGCCACTGCTGGCTTCGACACCAAGGCACTCCAGTCGATGACAGGTGAAGGACAAAGTATGTGCGGTGGCGCACAGACAAGAGACCGTCATCGAGCTAACTTTGCCGATCACCTGCTTCTGGGAGTGTGCATGTCGAGACCGAGTTCTGCCATTTACGACTACATCGTCATGGAACTGGCGCCCACCGAACATGGGCCGGTCGAGGCAACGATGACCAACGTCTGCGAACCGCCAGCGAGCCTGGTGGGCAAGAACCTGTATGCCCTAGATTCCCTAACCCCAACGCCGCCCACAGGTCGCGTCGAAGTCAATCAAAGGAAACTGCATGTACCACAGCAACGGCAACTATGAAGCCTTCGCCCGTCCGCGCAAGCCCAAAGGTGTGGAAAACAAGACGGCGTGGTTTGTCGGCTCGGGCCTGGCGGCACTGGCGGGCGCGGCTTTCCTGATCCGTGACGGCCAGATGCCGGGCAACCGTATCACCATCCTGGAGCAGCAACAGTTGCCCGGTGGCGCGCTGGACGGCATCAAGGAGCCGAACAAAGGCTTAGTGATCCGCGGCGGGCGCGAGATGGAAGACCACTTCGAATGCCTGTGGGACCTGTACCGCTCGATTCCGTCGCTGGAGATTGAGGGCGCCAGCGTGCTCGACGAGTTCTATTGGCTTGACAAGGACGATCCGAACTCCTCTTTGCAGCGCGTCACAGTGAACTGCGGCGAGGACGCGCATACCGACGGCCTGTTCACGCTCAGCGAGCAGGCGCAGAAGGAGATCGTCAAGCTCTTTCTGGCCACCCGCGAGGAGATGGAGAACAAGCGCATCACCGAGGTGTTCGGAAAGGAAGTCCTGGGCAGCAATTTCTGGCTGTACTGGCGCACGATGTTCGCTTTCGAGGAGTGGCACTCGGCGCTGGAGATGAAGCTGTACCTGCACCGCTTCATCCACCAAATCACCGGTATGCCGGATTTTTCCACGCTGAAGTTCACCAAGTACAACCAGTACGAATCGCTGGTGATGCCGCTGGTCAAGTGGTTGCAGGATCACGGCGTAGTGTTCCAGTACGGGAGCGAGGTCACCGATGTCGATTTCAACATCGAACCCGGACGCAAACAGGCCACACGCATCTGCTGGCGCCGGGGCGGCGTCGAAGGCGGCGTCGATCTTGGCCCCGACGACCTGGTGTTCGTGACCATCGGCTCGCTCACCGAAAACTCTGACAACGGCGATCATCACACGCCAGCCAAGCTCAAAGAGGGGCCTGCGCCGGCCTGGGATCTGTGGCGACGCATCGCCGCGAAGGATCCGGCGTTCGGGCGCCCGGACGTGTTCGGCGCGCACATTCCTGAAACCAAATGGGAGTCGGCAACCGTCACCACGCTCGACCAACGTATCCCGAGCTACATCCAGAAGATCGCCAAGCGTGATCCGTTCAGCGGCAAGGTGGTTACCGGCGGTATCGTGACGGCGAAAGACTCTTCCTGGCTGCTCAGTTGGACGGTGAACCGGCAGCCGCACTTCAAACAGCAGCCCAAAGACCAGATCGTGGTTTGGGTCTACGGGCTGTTCGTCGAGAAACCTGGCGATTACGTGAAAAAGCCGATGCAGGACTGTACCGGCGAGGAGATGACTCAGGAATGGCTCTACCACCTGGGTGTGCCGGTCGAGGACATCCCCGAACTGGCCGCAACCGGGGCGATGGCGGTACCGGTGATGATGCCCTACGTGACCGCGTTCTTCATGCCACGCCAGGCCGGTGATCGGCCGGACGTGGTGCCCGTCGGCGCGGTCAACTTCGCGTTCATCGGCCAGTTCGCGGAGTCCAAGGAGCGAGACTGCATCTTCACCACGGAGTACTCTGTGCGCACGCCGATGGAGGCTGTCTACACGCTGCTGAACGTCGAGCGCGGGGTGCCGGAGGTATTCAACTCCACGTACGACATCCGCAGTATCCTGGCCGCGACCGGCCGCCTGCGCGACGGCAAGGAGATTGACATCCCGGGGCCTGCATTCGTGCGCAACCTGCTGATGAACAAGCTCGACAAAACCCAGATCGGCGTGCTGCTGCGCGAGTTCGGCGTTGTCGCGGGCGACTGACGGCGTTGTTGGCGATCTCGCGATCAGGTCAGTCCGCATCCCCAGCAACCAGCCTCGCCACCACTCGCCCAACCTCCGCAATCGCCCGATCCCGAACCCCCAAATCAGCTGAAGTCTGCGTCAGGTAGCAAGTAACCACCACCGGCGCGCGGCCGGGCGGCCACAGCACGCCGATGTCGTTGTTGGTGCCATGCCCGCCACCACCTGTCTTGTCGCCCACACGCCAGCCGGCCGGCAGCCCGGCGCGCAATTTCTTGTCGCCGGTCTTGTTGGCTATCAGCCAGCGGGTGATTTGCTCGCGGGACGCGGGCGTCAGGGCCGGGCCGAGCACAATTTTCTGCATCGTCTTCAGCATCGCGTCTGGCGTGGTGGTGTCGCGCGGGTCGCCGGGTGTTGCTTCGTTCAGGTCGGGCTCGACGCGGTCGAGGCGGGTGAATTCGTCGCCCAGGCTGCGCGCAAAAGCCGTCAGGCCTTGTGGGCCACCGAAGCTTTTGAGCAGCAGGTTGCCGGCGGCGTTGTCGCTGAGAGTGACGGTGGCTTCGCAGAGTTCGGCCACCGTCATTGGCAAGCCGCCCACGCGCGGCTGGGCGGCGGGCGAATACGGCACGATGTCAGACGCCTGCACGGCGATGCGGCGGCTCAGTTGCTCTTGCCCCTGGTCAACCCGTGACAGCACCAGGGCCGCCGCGAGGAACTTGAAGGTGCTGCACATCGGAAAGCGTTCATCGCCCCGATAAGCGTAGGCCAGGCCGGAATGGGTGTCGAGCACCGAGACACCGAGCCGGCCGCCGCTGTCTGCTTCGATCTGCCGCATTTGCTGCTGAAAGCGGCTGGTCTGCGCGGGGAAAGGCGCCTTGGGGGTGGCCGACATGCCTTGAGCACAGGCGGCCGTCAAACTGCTGACCAAAACTGCTGTGGTGGCCACGCTGGCGGATTGAATAAATCTGCGTCGCTCCATGTTTTTCATAGGAGCAATTTTGGACGTAAATGCAGTTGCTCGTTTGATCGAGCCACGTGGCCATGGTTCGGCGAGGAGTCCAAGCCTTGCACGACCCTGATTTCAGCCTGTCTCGAATGCCTTGCGTGCCTTTGTGAAGCCCGCGCGCGCAGTGAATCAGGCCTTGCCGGAACCACCCAGGTTACTCAACTGCCCCGAATCAAGCTGCTCAATCAGCAGGCGCAGGGCTTCCGCGTTTTGCGCGTCTTTCGCGTCGCCCATGGCGTCGAGCAGCACGCTGCGAATGTCGGTAGCGGTGACGAGTTCCATGTCCCAGTCGGGGAACAAGCGCTCGCGAACTTCTTCGGTGGTGCTGAGCATGACGACGTTTTCATGGCGCGGGTCGGTTTTGAGAGTGGCCATCAGCTCTGTCACGTTGTCGCGCGGGCCTTCCAGCCACTGGAAAAAGATGCCGCCGCCGAACACCAGCAGGCCGGTAATGCCGCGTGCCGGGTTATGCCGATGCGACGTGGCAATGATGCGTTCTACCGCGGCATCATCAACCCCGGCGGCTGCGCGGCTGCAGTAAACCAGGTTGTAAAGCAGCGGAAAGGTGTGGCCGTACATGGGCTCATCGCCTTGCGAGCCTGTGGGGTGGGTTGAGGCGCTCATGGGCTTGTCTTTCCAGAAAGTGGCGTGCGGTCGAATCCGCGTGAAACAGGGCTCTAAGGATAGCGCACGGCTGTATGCCTACGGTGAATACTGATCGCGGCAATCAGTTCCCGGCAAGCAAAAACCGGACCGCGTCAGGGCGTGCGGCCAGCTTCAGCTGCGTGACAACCTCTGGGGTTTCCGCCAGCAGCTTGCCCTGGCGCCACACTTTCAGGCGATTGGCGCGCAGCCGGATGGCCTCTACGGGGTCGCGCGCCTGCAGCAGCACAAAGCTGGCGTCGCAGCCCACCTCCAGCCCGTAGCCTTTCAGGTGCATCACTTTCGCCGCATTCGTCGTCACCGCGTGAAAGCATTGTTGGATGCCTTTCTGGCTGGTCATCTGAGCCACGTGTAGGCCCATGTGCGCCACTTCCAGCATGTCGCCGCTGCCCATGCCGTACCACGGGTCCATCACGCAGTCGTGACCGAAAGCCACGTTGACGCCGGCAGCCATCAGCTCGGGCATGCGGGTCATGCCGCGGCGCTTGGGGTAGGTGTCGTGGCGGCCTTGCAGCGTGATGTTGATGAGCGGGTTGGCGATGACGCTGACGCCGCTTTCGGCTATCAGCGGAATCAATTTTGACGCGTAGTAGTTGTCCATGCTGTGCATCGACGTGCAGTGCGAACCGTTGACGCGCCCTTGAAGGCCCAGGCGCTGCGCTTCAAAGCTGAGTGTTTCAATGTGGCGTGACAGCGGATCATCGGATTCGTCGCAATGCATGTCGACCAGCAGCCCACGCTCAGCCGCGATCTCGCAGAGGAGCTTCACGCTGGCTGCACCGTCACTCATCGTTCGTTCGAAGTGCGGAATGCCGCCGACGACGTCGACGCCTTTGTCGAGCGCGCGTTTCAGGTTGTCGACGCCGCCCTTTGAGCGCAACACGCCGTCTTGCGGGAAAGCGACCAGTTGCAAATCGATGTAGGGTGCAACCTGCTTTTTGACCTCCAGCAACGCGTCGACGGCCAGCAGACTCGCATCGCTGGTATCGACATGGCTGCGAATGGCCAGTAGCCCCTTGGCCACGGCCCAGTCGCAGTAGGTGAGGGCGCGTGCAATCAGCGCCTCGGCCTTCAGCAGAGGTTTGAGTTCGCCCCACAGCGCAATGCCTTCGAGCAGCGTGCCACTTTCATTGACGCGCGGCAGGCCGTAGCTCAGCGTGGCGTCCATGTGGAAATGCGGGTCGATGAAATACGGGCTGAGCAGGTAGCCTTTGGCGTCAATCGTTTCATGGGCTGCGCTGATTGGGCCTTCCGATACTTCGGTGATCTTGCCGTTTTGCACGGCAACGGCCATGTTGGTGCGGCCGTCTGGCAGGCTGGCGTTTTGAATCAGCAGGTCGAGCATGTCAACGTTCTCCTTTGCGATACGGTTTCATCAGCGCCTGAGGATACGCGGCCTTGCGTGCCACCAGCACCAGCGCCAGGATAGACAGCACATAAGGCAGCATCAAATACAGCTGGTAGGGCACATCAGCGATGCCCGACGTTTGCAGGCGCAGTTGTAACGCATCGAAAAACGCGAACAGCAGTGCGCCCAGTAGCGCCTTGGCTGGTCGCCAGGAGGCGAATACGACGAGTGCCACGCAGACCCAGCCGCGACCATTGACCATGTTGAAGAAGAAGGCGTTGAAGGCCGACAGCGTGAGGAACGAGCCTGCTACTCCCATCAGTGCCGAGCCGGCCACGATGGATGCGGTGCGCACGGCCGCCACTGAGACGCCCTGGCCCTCGGCGGCTTGCGGGTTTTCGCCGACCATGCGGATCGCCAGACCCGCCGGCGTGCGGTACAGCAGCCAGCCGATCAGCGGCACCAGAAGCAGCGCCAGCAGCGTGAGCGGCGTTTGCGCAGCGACGACGCCCAGGCCCGTGCCATCGAGCCACTGCATAGGCGCAAACGGCGTGATGGTCGGCGGCGTATCGACTTTCGGAAAACTCACGCGGTAGCCGTAGTAGCTGAGCGACGTTGCCAGCAGCGTGATGCCGAGGCCCGACACATGCTGCGACAGCGCGAGGCCGACGGTGAGAAAGGCGTGCAGCAGGCCGAACGCAGCGCCGGTCAGGGCCGCCACGCCGACGCCAATCCACAGTGGCGCACCCGCGTACACGGCCAGCCAGCCGCTGAAGGCACCCGCCACCATGATGCCTTCGATGCCCAGGTTCAGCACGCCGGCGCGCTCGCACAGCAGCACGCCGAGCGTGCCGAGGATTAACGGCGTGGCGATGCGCAGCACAGCGATCCAGAAGGGTGCGCTGGCGAGGATATCGAAGAGGTCAGTCATCGCACAGGCCTTTTTTCACCTGGCAACGGCCAACTTGGTGCTATTAATTCAATAGCTGCTCGCGCAGATATTACCTCGGCTAGAGGCCTGTTTGGCATATAAATCTGCCTCATGCAACCTGTACCCGGCCGACCAGGCGGTATTGCGTCAGCAGCGTGGCAACCAGCACTGAAATCAGCGAAGCCGCCACGATCACGTCGGCGATGTAGGTCGGCACGCCGACAGCGCGGCTCATCGTGTCGGCGCCCACCAGCACGCCGGCCACGAATACGGCCGCGGCCACCACGCTGAGCGGGTTGAGCGCGGCCAGCATCGCAATGACGATGCCGGTGTAGCCGTAGCCGGGCGACATGTCGAGCGTGACGTAGCTGGTGCGGCCGGCCACTTCAATGGCCCCGGCCAGCCCGGCCAGCCCGCCCGACAGCAGCGCGACCAGCAACACCGTGCGCGTGACCGGCACACCGGCAAACGCAGCGGCGCGTGCGTTGGCACCCGTGGCGCGAATGTCGAAACCGGGCACGGTGAACTTCAAAAAAGCCCACAGCGCCACAGCCAGCCCGCATGCCCAGAGCAACCCGGTGTGCACGCGGGTTTGCGCGACCAGCTTGGACATTTCCAGTTCGCCCTGCAGCGCCACACTTTGCGGCCAGCCCATCGCGGTTGGGTCTTTCATCGGGCCGTCGAGCATCAGCGACACGAACAGCAGCATGATGAAGTTCAGCAGCAACGTGGTCACGACTTCATCGACGCCCAGCTTCGCTTTGAACAGCGCCGGGCCCAGCAGCAGCAAAGCGCCCGCTATCGCGGCGGCCAGCAGCATCAGGATGAACAGCAGCCAGATCGGAAGCCCAAAACCGTCGCCGCCATGCAAACCGCCGACAGCGACGGCCGCCAGCGCCCCCGCATACAACTGGCCTTCAGCACCGATGTTGTAAAGCCGCGCCTTGAAGGCGACCGTAGCGGCCAGACCCGTGAGGATCAGTGGCGTTGCGCGGGTTAGCGTTTCACTCAACGCGAAGACCGAACCGAAACCGCCGTTGAACAGCAGCGCGTAGGTTTGCCCGAGTGGCGCGCCGGCCCACAACACGAGCAGCGAGGTAATCAGCAGCGTGAAGGCAACGGCGCCGATGGGCGCCAGAATCAGGGCGAACGTCGACGTTTGCGTGCGTTTTTCGAGTCTCATGACGTGCGACCTCCGCGGCCCCTCACCCCAGCCCTCTCCCCAAAGGGGCGAGGGAGCAAGGCGGCAATCGTTGATTCAGCAGCGTTCATTTTTTTGCTCCCCCTCCCTCTGGGAGAGAGCAGGGGTGAGGGTCTCTCCGCCCCCGACCCCAGCCATCGCCAACCCAATCGCCTCACGCGTCCATCGGTCCACAGGAACCGCA
The DNA here is from genome assembly GCA_031396485.1 of Polaromonas sp. Taxonomy (GTDB): domain Bacteria; phylum Pseudomonadota; class Gammaproteobacteria; order Burkholderiales; family Burkholderiaceae_C; genus Polaromonas. The sequence continues at coordinate 18,285 of JANNKV010000145.1, forward strand.
TGGGTCAGCTTGCCGCCATGCATCACTGCAACCCGATCACCGAGCGTCAACACTTCGTCCAGATCATCAGAGATCAGCAACACGGCAGCACCCGCATCACGAGCCGCAATGAGTTGCTGCTGGACATAGGCTACCGCGCCGATGTCCAGGCCCCAGGTGGGTTGGTGGGCGATGATGAGACGGGGTGTGGTGTTGCCAGCGCTTGTCGCCTCAAGTGCCCTGACCCGTTCAGGTTGAGCCTGTCGAGACCCTTCGACAGGCTCAGGGCGAACGGATGGGGAACTGGCGCTGGCGATTGCCTTGGGTACGTGCCCGGGCGACACCAGTGCCCGCCCCAAAATCAGCTTCTGCATATTGCCACCCGAGAGCGAGCGCGCCTGCGCATCCAACCCGCCGCCGCGCACGTCAAACTCGCGCACGATGCGCGCGGCGTGCGCCTGCGCTGCGTGGCGCCTGACGACGCCCAAGCCTGAAAACACCGGGCTGCGCAGCCGATCCGACACGGCGTTTTCCCACACGCTCAAGTCACCGACCAGGCCCACGCCGTGCCGGTCTTCCGGGATGCGCGCCACGCCCTGCGTGACCAGCCAGGCCGGCGTTGCTTTTAACTCTGAACCCATCAAATTGACGCTGCCGCGCGTGGCCGTACGCGCGCCGCACAGCAGCTCTGCCAGCGCCAGTTGCCCGTTGCCCGATACGCCCGCAATCGCCGTGATTTCCCCGGCCTTCAAGGTCAGCGACACGCCATTGAGCCGGTCATGGCCGCCGCCTGTGGTGTGTACGGCATCGAGTGTGCAGACGGCCTGGCCGACTGACGCGGCGGGACGGCGCTGCGTCGAACTTACGCTGCGGCCAACCATCCACTGCGCGAGTTGCGCCTGCGTCGTCTCGGCCGCTGCCGCTTCAGCGACCAGCTTGCCACCGCGCAGCACCGCCACGCGGTTGGACACGCGCAGCACTTCGGCCAGCTTGTGGCTGATGAAAATAATCGACAGGCCGCTGGCCACCATCTGGCCCAGCGTGTCGAACAGCGCTTCGCTTTCCTGCGGCGTCAGCACGGCAGTGGGTTCGTCGAGGATGAGGATGCGTGCGCCGCGGTACAGCGCCTTCAGAATCTCCACGCGCTGGCGTTCGCCGACCGACAGGCTGCCGACTTTCGCATCGGGCGACACGGCCAGACCAAAGCGCTGCGCAACATGAAGCAGCTTCGCACGGGCAGCGTTCCGCCGTGAGAAAAGTTGACATAGCGGCTCGCTACCGATCATCACGTTGTCGAGCACGCTCAAATTGTCTGCCAGCGTGAAATGCTGATGCACCATGCCGATGCCGGCGTCCAGCGCGGCTTTGGGGTTTCCAGGCTGGAGCGGTTTGCCGAAGACTTCGATATGGCCGGCGTCTGCGGTGTAGTGGCCGAAAAGGATCGACACCAGCGTCGATTTTCCGGCGCCGTTTTCACCCAGCAGCGCGAGGATTTCGCCTTCGTTCAAGTGGAGTGAAATCGCGTCGTTTGCGACCAGCGTGCCGAAGCGCTTGGTGATGGAGGAAAGCCGCAGAACGGGCGCGTGGTCCATGGGATCAAAGGGTTGTGCCAGCGGCCGTCGCAGAACCGGCTTTGCCGGGCTGCAGACGGCGTCCCCTGAAAGGGGAAAAGGCGCTACACGCAGTGAGCGTCCGATAGGGGTCAGCCTACTTACTTGATTTCGGCTGACTGTCATCCACCTTTACGGTGAACTGCCCCGCCAGAATGGCTTTCTCTTTGGCCATTACTTTGGTGACGACATCTGCGGGTACTTTTTTCTCAAACGTGCCAAGCGGTGCAAGCTCGGAACCTTTGTGTTTCATCATCGAATACTGCCCGTATTCTTCGGCCTTGAACTGCCCGTCTTTCACCATTTTTAACGCCCGGTCGATCGTCGGCTCCATGTTCCACAGTGCTGAAGCCACCACGGTATCGGGGTATTTGTCTTGCGTGTTGATGACGTTGCCGACCGCCAGCTTGCCTCTTTCTTTCGCCGCATCGCTGACGCCAAAGCGCTCGGCATACATCACGTCGGCGCCCTTGTCGATCATCGCGAAGGCGGCTTCTTTGGCCTTGGGCGGATCAAACCAGCTGTTGATGAAGCTGACGCTGAACTCGACCTTGGGATTGACTTCCTTCGCGCCGGCCATGAAGGCGTTCATCAGTCGGTTGACCTCGGGAATCGGGAAGCCGCCGACCATGCCGATCTTGTTCGATTTCGTCATGCCGCCGGCCACCATGCCTGACAGGTAAGCGGGTTCCTGGATGTAGTTGTCAAATACCGAGAAGTTGGGCGCTTGCACTTTGCCGGACGAGCCCATCAGAAACGACACCTTCGGGAAGTCTTTGGCAACCTTGCGGGCGGCCGCCTCGACGGCGAAGGCTTCGCCAACGATCAGCTGGCTGCCTGCCGTGGCGTATTCGCGCATGACGCGTTCGTAGTCGGCATTGCTCACGTTTTCGGTCGCCTTGTATTCAATCTCGCCGCGTGCTTCGGCGGCTTTCAAGGCTTTGTGAATGCGGCTGACCCATTGCTGCTCGAACGGCACCGTGTAGATGGCGGCGACTTTGGTTTTGGCTTGCGCCAGCGCCAGGCCGGGGCCGGCCAAAGCCAGCGCGGTAGCCAGGGCCAGAAGGGGACGTCTTCTCAATTTCGCGATCGACATGTTTTGCTCTCCAGATAAACCAAGAAAACCACCGTAGCCGGCAGCACTAAAACATCTGTCGTGGACATGCAAGCGTCATGCCACCAACCGCATGCTACAGAGCAAACGCCCTTTGCACCAGCCACCAGGTCGCCAGCAGCGCCACGATCAACGAGCCGCCTTTCAGAACACCAACCCGGTAGAAGGCCGTTCCGCGCAGCCAGAACGCGAGCGGAAGAAAGACCGCCACGATGGCCAGTTGACCGATTTCGACACCGACATTGAAGCCGACCAGCGCCAGGATCAATGCATTTTTGGGTAGGCCCAGGTCAGCCAGCACCGACGCAAAACCGAAGCCGTGCAGCAGTCCGAAGGCGAAGGCCATCATCCAGCGTTTCGAGTGTTTGGACTCCGATGCCGTAAAAACGTTGCTCAGCGCAGCGACAACCACCGAGGCTGCAATCGCCGATTCAACCAGCCGGGACGGCAAGGTAATCACGCCCAGCGCAGCCAGGCTCAGCGTGATTGAGTGGGCGAGGGTGAAGGCCGTCACCACCTTGATCACCTCTTTTGCTGCGCCGCCTATGCGTGGCGCGGGCGCCCACTGGCCGGCTTGCCGCACCAGCACCGAGGGAAGGAGCACGGCGAGCAGAAACAGGATGTGGTCGTAGCCGATCCAGATGTGCCAGACCCCATCGAGCATGTACTGCCTCAGGGTTTCCCACCAGCCGGGGGGGTGCAGCGCCAGCGTTTGCTCGCCCGACTCGTTGCCAAACACCAGCGCCTGGGCTTCGTCGGTGCCGGGTGCGATCCACTGCACCAGGCCGCGGTGAGTGGGGTCGACGTCGAACAGCAGTGAGTACTTGGCTTTCAACGCGCCGGCTAGGCTGGCGCACTGGGCCGACAGGCTGAGCACGGCATAGGTGCCGTCGCTGTGTTTGTCTAGCGTCAGGGGCGCGGCAGTGGCCCAGGTGCAATCCTTGTCGCCTGAGGTGAGTTGCAGGCGGCCGGTGGCCAGGCGGGTGATGTCGTCGCTGCGCAGGCGCACTTCCCCCCAGGTGATCTCGCCGTTGCCGTCGCGGTCAAGCTGCAGCACGTAGTCGATATCACGCAGGGCAATGTCCCAGCGTACGGCCACGTCGTTGCTGCCGGCGGCGGCGCGCAGCGTGAGGTAGCTGTCGCTGGGCTTGTGCGCCCAAACGGTGGTTTGAAGAAAAATCGCGATGACGAACAATAAAAGCTGCTTCATCGCGTGGCTCCCTGCGCGGCCAGTTGCGCAGCGAGCTTGTCGAATACCGGGTCTTCATAGCGGCTGGTGCGCAGCCAGTCCAGAGCGGGCTGGGCGGCTTTGGCCTGTTTGGCAGCCAGTGCCGTGCGCATCAGGATTTCTGCGTCTCGCGGCTCTTTTTGCACGGTGTAATTGCTGGTCGCTGCCGCCAGTGCTTTGGCTGCGTTGCCTTCAAGATCGAGCTCGAAGCGCGCGGCTTCCTGCTCGTGCAGGCGGTCGCCGCGTCGGGCAGCGGCCTGAAAGCGGTCACGCAGCTGGCTGGTCCAGTCGGTGGCGCGTGCATCGTTCAAAGCTTTTCCGGCTATGGCGAGCCGCAGCAGCAAAATATCCGAGCGTTCCCAGCCAGCCAGCAGGCTCAAGACTTCGGCGGGCCGTTGCTGGGCAAGCAGAAAGTCAGCGTAGGCGCCGAGCAGAAACTGGTCGATGACGCCTAGCTTCAGCGCACTCTTCAACGTGGTTTCTGCAATTTCGTTCTGCTGCAGGCGAATCGCCATTTCGGCCAGCCGGGTGTAAGCCCACAGCAGCAGCTCGGGTGCTGGCGGTGGCTTGGCGGCCAAGGCGGTGTTGATGGCCGAATTCAGCGCATCAAAGGCTGGTTTGAGCTCGCCGGTGGCGGCCTGCGCATAGGCACGGCAACCGGTGGCGAACAAGGGTTCGGCTACGGCCGCGACCCGCTGACATTCGGTTTTGGCTTCGGCATAGCGCGCCTGCACCATGAAAATGGCGGCTCGCCAGGCCAGCGGCTCAACGGTTTTCGGGTCGATCTGGCTGGCCTTTTCGAGGCTGGCCAAGGCCGGCTCGAACTGGTGGCTGAACTGTTCGAGTTGCCCGCGCAGCACCCAGTAATCAGCACGGCCTGCAGACTTCGCTTCCAGCGGGGCAATCGCGGCTGCCGCGTAGCCGACCAGTCGCGGGTCACCCTGCGCCATGGCCAGAGCGAAATAGCGGCGGCCGATGTCCAGCCGCAGCGCGTTGTCATCAGGCCGGCCGACCAGCTGGCGCCGCAGCGATTCGAGCTGCCGCGCGGACGGGTCGCTGGCCAGCGGCAGTCGTTCGACGACTTCGCTGTCATTGTTGGGTGTGAAGGGCGCCGCGTGGACCAGGCTGGCGTTCAGGGTGAGCGCGAGCAGGGTCACAGACAAGGGCAATCGAGCCCGGTCAGAAAATCTCATGAGAAACCAGTCGCTATGAAGTTGATAGCTGCCTACGCAGGTGTTGCTTGGGCTAGGGGCCCTAGGGCTTATTTGGTGCCGAAAATGCGGTCTCCAGCATCGCCCAGACCGGGCAGGATGTAGCCGTGGTCATTGAGCTGCCGGTCGATGGCGGCCGTGAAGATGGGTACATCAGGGTGCGCCTTTTGCAGCGCGGCAATGCCTTCGGGGCAGGTCAGCAGGCAGACAAACTTGATGGATTTGGGGTTCAGTTCCTTGACGCGGTCGACCGCCGCAATCGCCGAATTGCCGGTGGCGAGCATCGGGTCAACGACCACCACATCACGCTCCTGCATGTCATGCGGCATCTTGAAGTAGTACTCAACGGCGGTCAGCGTTTTCGGGTCGCGGTACAGGCCGACGTGGCCAACGCGCGCGCCTGGAATCACGCTCAGCATGCCTTCGAGAATGCCGTTGCCGGCGCGGAGAATCGACACGAACACCAGCTTCTTGCCATCGATGGTCTTCGAGCGCATGACTTCGAGCGGCGTCTCGATCTCGATCTCGGTCATCGGCATGTCGCGCGTTACTTCATACGCCATCAGCATGCTCAGTTCGTTGAGCAGCGTGCGAAAGGTGGTGGTCGACGCGTCTTTTCGCCGCATCAGCGTGAGCTTGTGCTGAACCAGCGGGTGGTCGATCAGGTGAACGTTGGCGCTGTGCTGAGTGGGAAGGGTCATGAGTGGTTTGTTTCTTTAAAAGACCGTGCCGTCGCTTTGAATGTTCAAGGGTGGCTGACCACCACGCAATTGCTGGGCCAGGGCGCGCCCGGCCGCCCAGGTGCCTCCTTCCAGTACGCAGGCCAGCGGCATCTGGATGTCGGTCAATCCTAACTGCTGGCGAACCATGGGCGCCAGTTCGTCGAGCAAAGCCACCGTCAGCGCGCGCCATTCAACGATAAGTTCATCGCCGGCGTCAAACACGCGATCAGCCAGCTTCGCATCTTTCAGGCGCAGCACGCCCGAGTCGAGAAAAAGGCCGCCGTTGCGGTATTCGGGCAGCCCAGTCAGCGCGTCCAGCCCATCGACCCGAATGCCGGCCCATTCAAACGGTTCGAGCAATGAGTAGGTGAGCCACTGCGACAGCTTGTGAAAGGGCATCCAGCCTTTGGTCGGGTCGGCCGAATCGCAGCCGCTGCCTGCCGCCGTGTGCTTCCAGCAATCGCCCAGTGCTATGTTTTCAATATCGTTCTGCGCAGGCCATATCTGGGCCAAAGACGTTAATAGCACTGAAAGCAGGTCTTCTGCGGCAATCGAAGTCTTGCCCCGGGTCAGCTGATCAAAAAGATGTCCGGGCCGCGCGGGATAGCCAAATATCTCGGGCTGCGCCTGCAGCGTTTCGCCCAGCCGACGCAGCAAAGCGGCGCGGCCTTCCAGCCCGACCAGCGGGTTCTTCGGGGTGACCTGAAATGCCTTTTCCAGCCGCTCTGCCGTCACGGCTTGCAGCCCTTCGGCATCCGCTTGCAACGGCTGGGTCGGGTCGCTGGAGAAGAGCCCCGCCATAAAGGCATGAAAGCTGGCTACCCCGAGGCCTTCAGAGCGGTTGAAACGCTGCGCCGGTCGTTGACCGGAAGCGGCTTCGCAATAGGCCCAGTCAGGGCCCGCGCCCGCGTCAAGCAGTACCGCGACGAGTGCCAGATCGATCTGCGCCCGTGCCAGTTCCTCTTTGCTGGCCTGCAATTTCCGCTTGAGTTTGTCCGGCCGGTTGACGCCGCCCGCCTCGAAATGCCGCCAGCGGCTGTGGTACGGAATCTTCAAGTCGGGGTAGCGCGCCCGGGTCAGTTCGGCCACCAGCGCGGCTGCGTTGTCCATGGCGCCGTCATTGACAGTGAACCAGGCCGACTCGCCGCGGCGTGCGCGTGCCAGCAGGGCCCTGGCACGCTCGCGTATCGTCTTTGTAGAACGTAATTGGCCTGCAGCCCAGGCAGAACCTGCGCCAACAGCTACTGTTTTAATAGCGCCTGGGGTGGGTGGCTTGACGTCAGACACCCAGTCCCCGGCCCTTGGCTTTTTTCAATTCGTCTGCGTCCGGCACCGGCCCGGGCGTGAAATAGCCCGCGGCCATCTTGGCATCCATCTCGACCTGAGCGTCGGCGGGAATCAAATCGTCGGGAATGTTGACACGTTCGACCACCTCGATACCGGCGCGGGTGATCGCGTCGTACTTCATGTTGCTCATCGACACCAGGCGGTGAATTTTGCGAATGCCGAGCCAGTTCAGCACGTCGGGCATCAGCTCCTGAAAACGCATGTCCTGCACGCCGGCCACGCATTCGGTGCGGTTGAAATACTGGTCGGCCGTGTCGCCGCCGACCTGCCGCTTGCGGGCGTTGTAGACGAGGAATTTCGTCACCTCGCCCAGCGCCCGGCCTTCCTTGCGGAAGTAAGACACGAGCCCGACGCCGCCGCGCTGCGCGCCTTCGATGCATTCTTCGATCGCATGCGTGAGGTAAGGGCGGCAGGTGCAGATGTCCGAGCCGAACACGTCCGAGCCGTTGCACTCGTCGTGCACGCGTGCCGTGAGTTCGACGTCGGGGTTGGCCAGGTCGCGCGGGTTGCCAAAAATATAGGCCGTCAGGCCGCCTATGGGGGGCAAAAACACTTCGAGGTCGCTGCGCGTGACCAGCTCGGGGTACATGCCGCCGGTTTCTTCAAACAGCACACGGCGCAGGTCGGCTTCGGTGGTGTTGAATCGTTTGGCGACTTCGGGCAGATACCAGACCGGCTCGACCGCCACCTTGGTTACCATCGCGGCCCCGCCAGCCGTCAGAAACTTGCCATCGGCCTTCAAACGGCCCGACTGCAGGGCTTCGATCACTTCAGGCAGGATGACATGCGCCTGCGTGACCGCAATCGTCGGGCGAATGTCGTAGCCGGCAGCCAGCTCGCTAGAGAAAACATCGGCGACCATCGCGCCCCACGGGTCCATCGCGACGATGCGACCCGGCTCGCTCCACTGCGGGTAGGGGCCAATGATGTCGGTGGGCGATGTGTTGGTCAGATCGGCCTTGTGGCTGGCCGACAGCGCACCAGAGGCGACTGCCAGCGCGCGATAGACACTGTAAGAGCCGCTGTGCGTACCGATCACGTTGCGGTGGCTGCGGCGCGTCGTGGTGCCCACAATCGGGCCGCGCTCGGCCGCTGTGGCCGCCGCCCAACGGATCGGCAGCGCGCCGTTGCCGCTGGCATGGGAGGTCAGGCGGATATGCCGCGAAGGATTTTCCCGGGCCGGAACAGTGGCGTCTGCAGACATTCGGTGCCTTTCAAAATACCAATGTACCGACGCCACACACAGCTGGCAAGCAGACGTTGCCGCCAAAGCAGCATTCGTTGTATGAAACGCGACAAACAGGCGTTGCCTGACTTTCGGGGAGGCCGGCGTGCAGGCCAGTCGCAATTCCAACCCGCTATGGCGTACCTGGCTTTGGTCAGGTATTGACCAGCTCACCCCGGGGCGGGTCTGGAAATTGCTGTAATCCGTTGATTCTCTTTAGCGGTCAGGCCGCTCTGCCGTGGTCAGTCAGGAAGAATCAATAAAAATGAATTTCCTTGATAAATTTACGCTGCCTCTCGTCAATGACTACACCGGGCAGTTTGTCACCACCGACAAGGCAATTGCTTTTCTATCGAACTACCACCTGCTGAAAGGCGGCGTGCTGGTTGTGCTGATCTGGTGGGCCTGGTTCAGCCCCGTGGGCGTTCAAACGCGCAAC
>JANNKV010000220.1:0-1793 GCA_031396485.1 Polaromonas sp.
CAGGTAGCCGATACCTTCGTTGGCGGCGGTCATTTCGCTCACCGTGGTACCGACGAATGCCAGTGTGATGGCGACTTTCAGCGAGCCGAAGAAGTAGGGCATCGAGCGCGGCAGGCCGACCTTGACCAGTACGTCCCAGCGTTTGGCGCCCAGCACGCGCAGCACGTCTTCAAGTTCGGGCTCCAGCGTGGCCAGGCCGGTGGCGATGTTGACCATGATCGGAAAAAACGAAATCAGAAACGCCGTGAGAATGGCCGGGCCAACGCCGATACCGAACCACACCACCAGGATGGGCACGAAAGCCGCCTTGGGCAACGCGTTGAAGGCGGTCATCAGCGGGTACATGGCTGCATAGGCTAGCCGTGAGCTGCCGATGATGAAGCCCAGCAGCACACCGACGACGATGGCGATGCCGAAGCCGACCATCGTGACCCAGAAGGTGCGCCAGGCATGGCCGGCAATCGGCCCCTTGAACTCCCAGGTTTGCTGCGCGATGCGCCAGGGGCTGGGGAAGATGAATTCCGACACGCTGAAGGCGCTGCAAATCAATTGCCACAGCGCAATCACTGCCACCAGCAGCACCCACGGCGCCCAGCGTTCGAGTTGTTTCTTATTCATGCGGTAGCCTTCGCTCCAGCGTTTCGGATGGCGCCGATATGGCCTCGCAGTTCGTGCACGATGTCGATGAATTCCTTGGTGTAAGTCAGTTCCAGATCACGCGGGCGGGGCAGATCGATGTCGCGCTTGACGACGAAGCGGCCGGGGCTTTTGCTCATCACATAGACCGTGTCGGCCAGAAAAACCGATTCGCGCAGGTCGTGCGTGACCAGAATGACGTTGAAGCGCTGCTCGGTCCAGAGATCACGCAGGATGCACCAGAGTTCCTCGCGCGTGAAAGCGTCTAGCGCGCCGAAGGGCTCGTCGAGCAGCAGCATTTTTGGTTCGTGAATCAGTGCGCGGCAAATGCTGGCGCGCTGCTGCATGCCGCCCGACAGCTGCCACGGAAACTGGTCTTCGTAACCCGCCAAGCCGACTTTCGCCAGCAGCTGCCGCGCGCGCTCCTCGTATTCCTTGCGTTTTGCCTTGAAGTTGCTGCGGTAGGGCTCGACGATCTCCAGCGGCAGCAGCACGTTGTCAATCGTGGTGCGCCACGGCAGCAGCGACGGCGCCTGAAACGCCATGCCGGACACCTTGAGCGGTCCGGTGACGGGGGCGCCGTCGATCATGATCTTTCCGCGTGACGGCAGCTTCAGGCCGGTGGCGAGCTTCATGAATGTCGATTTGCCGCAGCCCGACGGCCCGACGATGGCGATGAATTCGCCCTGCGCCACCTGAAGATCAATCGCCTCGACGGCAAAACGTTGCTGCGCCAGAAACTCTTCGTTGTAGGCGAGCCAGACGTCCTTGAAGTCGACAAAAGAAGCTGCAGGCGGGCTTAAAGGCATGAATATGAATGAAATGGGGCTCTAGCCCAGGTAATAAGTGCGCAAGCAGCTATTAAATGTATAGCAGATGGCCGACTGGATGCTGGGTTACTTTTTCGGCAACACGTTCAGTTCGGCCACCGTGGGCAAGAAAGAGCCGTTCCACACCGCGTCCGGGTTGACGCGGCTCTTGGTCGCAAAAGCATCCGACACCTGCGACGCCATCAGCGACAGCCGGGGGGCTTTGAGCTGGCCGAAACCCTCGGCGCGCGCATCGGGGCTGTTGATGACGGTGTCGATGGCAAGCTGCAGGCGCCTTGTTTCCAGCGGAACATTGATGATGCCATCGCGCGCCTTCACATCGGCGAT
>JANNKV010000258.1:0-2791 GCA_031396485.1 Polaromonas sp.
ACAATCCACGGCGGCATGTTCTGGCCGTATTTTTCACGGTTGCCAGCAATTTCGCGCAGGGCAATTTCAAGCTCATAGAGCTGATCGTTGCGCGCCTCATCGACGCGCGGTGCCTGACTGGTCGGCCCGATGAACATGCCCGAGAACAGATAGCTCAGCGACGGGTGGTTGTGCCAGTAAGCCACCAGACTGCCGAGCAGTTCGGGCTTGCGGAGGAACGGGCTGTCTGCCGGTGTGGCGCCACCCAGCACAAAGTGGTTACCGCCGCCGGTGCCCGTGTGACGGCCGTCGGTCATGAACTTTTCGGCCGACAGCCGGGTTTCATGCGCGATCTTGTACAAAAACTCGGTGTGCTCGACCAGTTCGCCCCAGTTGTAGGCCGGGTGAATATTGACTTCGATCACACCCGGGTCGGGGGTGACCTGCAGCATTTTGAGGCGCGGGTCGCGCGGCGGTGGATAGCCTTCGAGCACGATGCTTACGCCCAGCGTTTGCGCGGTGGCTTCGACCGCGGCCAGCAGGTCGAGGTAGTCTTCCAGACGCTCCATCGGAGGCATGAAGATGTAGAGCGCGCCGGTTTCGCCGCGACTCGATGGGCTGTCAGGGTCTGCCTTGGGTTTGAGGGGCGCCTTGTCGTCCCTGGGGCCATTGGCGCGCGACGGGTCGCGTACTTCCACGCACAAGGCGGTACGCGTTAGCCACGCGGCGGATTCGAACGCATTCGGTGCGCGGTTGTTGACGGGTTCAGCGGGTTGGATTGCCGGGTTTTCGGCGCTGGGCGCAACGCCGTTGTCACCCAGCGGACGCAGCTGCAATATGCGGCTGGCTTCAGTCAAGGCAGCGTTGCCCGTCATGTAGCGCGCCATGTACTGTGACAGGTCGCTCGCACCCGTGCTGGCAGGCCGCGTCGCCGGCGGTACCGCAGCTGCCGCGGCCGTTGCGGTGCCTCCAGCTGCGTTGTAACGGGCAGCCAGGGCTGCGGTTGAGGGCAAGTGGCCTCGCGGTGCGAAGGGGTCGGCTTCGATCATGTAGGGGTAATCGGTTTTCGATACCCAAGGCACTGAATCGAGCGGCAGGCGGTAGCCCATCGGCGAATCACCCGGCATTAAATACATGCGCTCGTCGCGGAAGAACCACGGTCCGGTGGACCACCTGGAGCCGGTCAAAACCGGCGACGGCGGCGGACTGCCGGGGTAGGCCTTTGCTTCTTTGGCTAACCTTGCCTCATGTGTTTGCAGCGGCAGCACGTAGCCCACCACCGAATCCAGTCCCTGCATGAAAACGCGGCGCAGGCGCTCCCGCTCCATGGCGTCGTCGAGCTTCGAATCGAACGGGTCCACATTGACCGGCAGCCGACGTTCGCGCCACAGGTAGTACCAGGTGTCCTCGAAACCCGGTGTGATGTAGTCCGTGGCCAGGCCCAACTTGCCTGCCAGGGTGTTGACAAAGTTCTTCGCGTCCGCACTGGTATATGTGCACGGCTTTCGTTCGTCGGCAAACAGCGCCGGGTTCTGCCACACCGGCTGGCCGTCCTTGCGCCAGAAAATGCTCAACGCCCAGCGCGGCAATTGCTCGCCCGGGTACCACTTGCCCTGGCCGAAATGCAGGAAGCCGCCCTGGCCGTATTCGGCCCGCAGTTTGAGCACCAGCTCGGCCGCATAACCGCGCTTGGTCGGGCCCAGCGCGTCGATGTTCCACTCGGCGGCGTCGCGGTCGGTGGTGGCCACAAAGGTCGGCTCGCCACCCATGGTCAGGCGCACGTCGCCGGCAGCCAGGTCTTTGTCTACCGCCTCACCGAGCGCCAGCACGCTTTTCCACTGGTCGTCGGTGTAGGGGCTGGTCACGCGTGGCGACTCAAAAATGCGCTGCACCGCCATGTGGTGCTCGAACACCACTTCACTTTCGTCCACGCCGCCTTCAATCGGCGCCGCACTCGAAGGCTCGGGTGTGCAGGCCAGTGGAATATGGCCTTCACCCGCCATCAGGCCCGAAGTAGGGTCCAAACCGACCCAGCCGGCGCCAGGCAAAAACACTTCGCACCAGGCATGCAAATCGGTGAAGTCCTGCTCGGCCCCGCTCGGCCCGTCAATCGATTTGACATCGGCCTTGAGCTGGATCAGGTAGCCCGACACGAACCGCGCAGCCAGCCCGAGATGTCTGAACAACTGGACCATCAGCCAGCCGGTGTCGCGGCATGAACCGACGGCCAGCTTCAGCGTTTCTTCGGGCGTCTGCACGCCGGGCTCCATGCGTATCGAGTATTTAATGTCCTTTTGCAGGCGCTGGTTGAGGCCGACCAGAAAGTCGATAGTGCGTTTGGGTGTGCGATCGGTTTGTTCGAGGTACGCCTTCACCAGCGGCGTGACCGGCTCAGTCACCAGATAGGGTGCGAGCTCCCGGGCCTGGCTTTCGCTGTAGGCAAACGGGAATTTTTCGGCGGCGGGCTCCAGGAAAAAATCGAAGGGATTGAACACCGCCATCTCAACGACCAGATCCACCGTGACTTTAAATTCACGGGTCGGCTCGGGAAACACCAGCCGCGCTTGCCAGTTGGCAAACGGGTCTTGCTGCCAGTTGATAAAGTGTTTTTCGGGCTCGATGCTCAGCGAATACGACAGTACCTGGGTGCGGCTGTGGGGTGCGGGCCGCAGCCGGACGACCTGCGGTCCAAGTTTGACGGCGCGGTCGTACCGGTAGTGGGTGATGTGACTCAGGGCAACGTGAATGGACAAGGACGCCTCGCAAAAAAAGTGGCACGGGTGCAAGGCACCGGAAATCGGGAAAAGTGCTG
>JANNKV010000299.1:0-6659 GCA_031396485.1 Polaromonas sp.
GGCAACTGACTGATGCCAAGCGGGCCATGGCAGGTGGCACACGCGCCGGCTTTGGCTTTGCCCGCCACCGGGTCTCGCGCCTGCACCGCGCCCGCAGAAAGCGCCAACGCGACCGGCAACATTCGCAACATGCCGATCGACCAGGAAAGTGTCATCATCGTGATGCCCCTTAAAAAAAGCAGCGGACCAAACACATGTTTTGGCCCGCTGCATGGAAGGTACAAAGCCCGGCGTTTACACGCCAGACCGCGAGAAGACCCGGCGCTTACTGGCCGGTGTAGCTGATGCGATAGATGGCGCCGGCGAAGTCGTCCGACACCAGAATCGATCCATCAGGGAGATTGGCAACGTCTACCGGACGGCCGCTGTACTGCCGTGTCTCCGGATTGAGCCAGCCGTCGGCAAACACCTCGGTCTTGTCGGCCGAGCCGTCCGCCTTCAGGCTGGTGAACATGATGCGGGCGCCAATCGGGTTGGTGCGGTTCCATGAACCATGCTGGGCCGAGAAGATGCCACCCTGGTACTTCGCCGGAAACTTCTTGCCGGTATAGAAGGTCATGCCCAGGTCAGCGGCATGGGCCTCGGTGTACACCTGCGGGTCGGTGATGTTGGCCGGCAGCGGGTCCTTGTCGTAGCCATGCTCGGTAATGCGCGTCTTGCCCTGCTTCCACGGATAGCCAAAGAACTGGCCGGCCTTGGTGATGCGGTTGATCTCGCCATTTGGAATGTCATCGCCCATGCCGTCGGTCTGGTTGTCGGTGAACCAGAGCGTGCCGTCTTTCGGGTTGAAGTCATGGCCGACCGAGTTACGGATGCCGGTGGCATAAACCTCGCGCTTGCTGCCATCGAAGGCATTCATGCGCACCATGCCGCCGATGCCGGTTTCGTTGTACGACTTGATCTTGTCGCGCGGCTGCACGTTGTGCGGCTGGCCGAGCGAGACATAGAGCATCTTGTCGGGGCCGACCTTGCACACGCGCGCGCCGTGGTTGTAGCTTTCGTCTTCAACCGGGATCAGTTTGCCCTGCCCGACGACCTCGATCACCGCCACATCGGGGCCTTCATAGAAGAACTCGGCAGCAGGGAAATTAAGCACGCGGTTGTGCTCCGCAACGACCAGGAAACCGTCTTTGGTCCAGCAAACGCCATTCGGGTTGCTGAACTTGAGCGACGGCGCAAACGACTTGACTTCAGTCGCCGCTTCTCCGCTGTTGCGGTTGGTGACGGCCCAGACGGTGGTCTTGCGGGTGCCCACGAACAGCATGTTGGTCGACGGTGCGACGGCCATGTGACGTGCATCAGGCACCACCGCGTACAGCGCGATCTTGAAGCCTGGCGGCATCTTGACGCGTTTCAGATTCTCCTTGATCGCCTCGGCGTTGGCGCCTGTCTGCGGCACCATCGGGATGTTCAGGTCGGTGGTAGCCACTTTCATTTGCTTGAGCTTGTCGAGATTGGCCGGAGCGACCGGCTGCGCCACCAACGCGCTTACCAGTCCCGCGCCCGCAAGCGCCACAACAAGACGCTTGATTTTTGTTTGCATCACAGTCTCCTCATAGTAGTCAAGCCCCGATGAATCACGGATGAACATACGCCCGTGCAGTGCCTGCAGGCGGATGCTAGTACGACAGCTTTTGATTGACAAGCGGGGTTTTGCGGTCATTTGCGTGCTTATCTTTGCGTGCGTATAGCCGCTTATATTTATCCGATGCTAATTACGATTCGCGTAACGCCCGGTAGCAATTTTTCGTCTTGACGTCGACCAAAAACTGCGCTCTCTTTTTTATTTTTTTGCCCCGGGAGCATCCGGCTTAAGCTCATAACAGCCGGTTATCTGCCTTCGCAGACAATCCGGTCATGAGCATCAGCAAGTACATCAAAATTATCGGTCGCGGCAAGCAAGGGGCGCGGTCGCTCACGCGCGAAGATGCGGCCGACCTGTTCGGGCAGGTGCTTGACGGCAGCGTGACGGATCTGGAAGTCGGCGGGTTTTGCCTGGCCATGCGCATCAAAGGCGAAACGCCCGAAGAAATGGCCGGGTTTCTGGACGCCACGCATCAGCGCATGAATCACTTCCCCGCCAGCAATCAGTCCAATAAGCCCATCGTGGTGCTGCCGACCTACAACGGTGCGCGCAAGCTGCCGGTGCTGACGCCGCTGCTCGCACTGCTCTTGGGCCAACGCGGCGTGCCGGTGCTGCTGCATGGCACGGCGACCGAATCGTCGCGTGTTTTTACATCAGAAGTGCTTACAGCCTTGGATATACCTGCGCAGGCAGCTATTAAATCAATAGTACCTGGCGAAGTGTTATTCGCGCCGACAGAGTTGCTGTTGCCGGCGTTGAAGCGCCTTCTGGACGTGCGCCGGGCCGTCGGGCTTCGCAACCCGGCGCACAGCCTGGTGAAGATACTGAACCCGTGCCACGGCAAGGCACTGGTCGTCAGCAGCTATACCCACCCCGAATACGCGGTGTCGATGGGCGAAACGTTCGAGCTGATCAAGGCCAACGCGCTGCTGCTGCGCGGCACTGAGGGGGAAGTGGTGGCCGACCCGCGCCGCCTGCCGCAAATGGAAGCCTTCATTGCCGGCATTCGCCAGCCAGCCCAGCCCGCGCAGACGGGCACGCTGGCCGCCCTGCCCGAGCTTCCCAAAACCACCGATGCGCCCACCACGGCGGCGTACATTCGGGCTGTGCTGGCGGGCGATCAGGTAGTTCCTGCACCCATTGCGTTGCAGGTGGAATACATCTTGCAAGTAGTTTCTCAACTCCAGCTGCCGCAAAATTGATTCCGCCATGAAAATAAACCTTCAACCTTCGACGACAGGCCGCTGCACGCTGGTCGGCGCCGGCCCGGGTGACCCGGAACTGCTGACGCTCAAGGCGCTCAACGCGATCAAGAACGCCACGGTGCTGTTTGTCGATGATCTGGTCAGCAACGACATCGTCGCCTTTGCGCAGCTTGATGCACGCATCGTCTACGTCGGCAAGCGCGGCGGCTGCAAATCAACACCGCAGGCCTTCATCGAAAAGCTGATGGTGATGGCCGTCAGCGAAGGCGAAAACGTGGTGCGGCTCAAGGGCGGCGACCCGTTCATCTTCGGCCGTGGCGGCGAAGAGGTCGAACACCTGCAGGCCGCGGGCATTGAAGTCACGGTGATCAACGGCATTACGGCAGGCCTCGCCGCCGTCACCTCACTGGGCGTGCCGCTGACGCACCGCCAGCATGCGCATGGCGTGATTTTTTTAACGGGGCACGCCAAACCCGGCAATGCGGCCACCGACTGGGCAGCGCTGGCCGCCACGGCCGCGCAGGCCCGGCTCACCCTGGTGATCTACATGGGCGTCACGGGCTCGCAGCATATTCAGGACGAATTGCTGCAGGGCCTGCCCGCGCACACGCCGGTGGCGATTATCCAAAATGCCAGCCTGCCGACGCAGCGCCATGCAGTCACCACACTCGGGTCGATGCGCGCCACCATCGAGCACGAACATCTGCAAAGCCCCAGCGTGATCGTGGTCGGCGATGTGCTGCAGGGCCTGCTGGCAGCCGGGCTTGATTCGACCACGGGCGATTTGCGGGACTTTGGATAGAGCCTGCGTGGCCCAACGCCGTCAGCGCTGGGGAATCCGGTGACGCGCCTGCTGCCGGTTTTCATTGTTCATGCCAGCTGGCCGCAGCGCCGCATGCTTGGTGACGCGCCCCTTCATCCGCTTGCGCCACAGTCGAAATGACGACGGCTTGAGCTGCGCGCGCATCAGGTCGACCACCGCTGATTCGTCCAGACCGAACTGGGCCTTGATCGCCTCGAACGGCGTGCGGTCTTCCCAGGCCATCTCGATGACGCGGGACACATCCGGCGCATTCAGCGACGCCGACGCTGCAAATCGATTCATCCCACGAGCTTAACGGTGATGACCTGAAGGCGCCTTAAAGCCCCCTCCATTGGCTGCCCAATGAGACGGTCAGACTAAAATTCGTGGTGCACACCATTCCGCTGCAAGTACCAACTGCTCCTATTTTAATAGCTGTCTGCGCATGTAATACGCTGGCTAGAGGCCAATTTGATTCATAAATTCGACGTGGTCGTGATCGGCGCTGGTGCGGCCGGCCTTTTTTGCGCGGGAGTGGCCGGCCAGCGCGGTCTGAAGGTCTTGCTGATCGACCACAGTGAAAAAGTGGCCGAGAAGATCCGCATCTCGGGGGGCGGCCGCTGCAACTTTACCAACCGTGACGTGACGCCGGCCAACTTTCTGAGCGACAACCCGCACTTCTGCCGCTCGGCCCTGTCGCGCTACACGCCGCAAGACTTCATCGGCCTGCTGCAGCGCTACAACATCGCCTTTCATGAAAAGCACAAGGGCCAGCTTTTTTGCGACCGCTCCGCCGACGACGTGATCAATCTGCTACTGGCGGAGTGTGATGCGGGCGGTGTGACGCGCTGGCAGCCCTGCAGCGTTAAAAATATAGTCAAACAGGGCTCTAGCCCAGAAGAAAACTGCGCGAACAGCTATCAAATACATAGCGATCGCGGGTTGATCGAAACGCCGCAAGTCGTGATCGCCACCGGTGGTTTGTCGATTCCCAAAATCGGCGCTACCGATTTCGGTTACCGCATCGCCAAGCAGTTCGACCTCCGCGTGGTCGAGCCGCGCGCCGCGCTGGTGCCGCTGACATTTGACGGCGCCGACTGGGCGCCGTTTGCCGAGCTGGCCGGGCTGGCGCTGCCGGTGCTGATGGAGACAAGCGCCGCCGACCAGACGCCAAAACAGCGCAAAAAGGCGACCGTATTTGCCGAGGACTTGCTGTTAACACACCGCGGCCTGAGCGGCCCGGCGGTGCTGCAAATCTCCAGCTACTGGCGCGAAGGGCAAAGCGTGCGCATGAACCTGGCGCCCGGGCAAGACCTGCCAGCGGCCCTGCTGCGCGCCAAAGCCACAGCGAAAAAACTCGTCGCCAATGAACTCGCCAGCATCGTACCCAGCCGCCTGGCCGATGCCTGGGTCGGCAGCGACACCGCACTGCATCGCCCCATCAGCGACGCCACCGACAAGTCACTGCAGACGCTGGCCGCGCGTCTGGCTGACTGGCAGATCACGCCCACCGGCACCGAAGGCTACAGAAAGGCGGAAGTCACCGCCGGCGGCGTCGACACGCGCGACCTGTCATCGCAAACCATGGAATCGAAAGTGCCCGGCCTCTATTTCATCGGTGAAGTGGTCGACGTGACCGGCTGGCTGGGCGGCTACAACTTTCAGTGGGCCTGGGCCTCGGGCTTTGCCTGCGCGCAGGCGCTGGTTGGGCCACCGGGCTGAACGCCGCCTGCCTACTTGCGTCCCACGCAGTTTGCGTAAAACGTCACCGTCGCCGGCCAGTCCGAGAAGATACCGAGGATGCCGACCTGCTTGTTCAGCACATCAAGCACGCGCATCATGTCGCCTTCTTTTTTGATCGCCGCGTCGAAGCTCTGGTAGTAAAAACTGTTGTTGCCGTCGGCCAGAATGCCCGAGCGCTCGAGCGTCCAGGTGATGATGTCGAGGCCTGCGGCTTTGGCATCCATCGCATAGCGGGAAGGCGTAATGTTGCCGCTGGCGTCGCCAGTCAGCAACGCGAAAATCGGCGGCGCGACGATGTTGATGCCTTGCGCCTTGTAGCCGGCCAATTCGGCGGCGTTTGGAAGATCGGCCACGGTGTTGGCGTCGTCAAGATAAACCGCCTGCTTGCCGAAAGCGGGCTCTTTGGCAATCCAGTACAGCACATCATTCTTGTCAAACGATTGCGCCCAGACGCGGCGCGGCGACACACCCGCCTGCTTGTATTCGTCGATCATCTTTTGCGCGTAGGCCTGCTGCGTGAAGCCGTCGAACGGCATCGTCACGCTGGGGCTTTTGAGTTCGGGTGTCATCTTCACGCCGAGTTGCCTGAAAAGCTCGATGCTTTCCTTGTGCGTCATCAGCGTGCCGCTGGTCGGGCCCGAATACAGATCGGTGCGCCAGTTGGCGGTACCGCCCAGAAATTCAGCCACGGTTTTGGCACGCGGATCAAACGCATCCATCTTGCCGCGCAGGGTCTTGAATTCGGCCAGCGTGATGTCGCTGGTGCGGCATTCGGCGCTGGCGGGCGCGACGAAATTGCCGTTGCCGTCAAACGTAGCCGGCTTGAACGGCTTGGTGCATTTGGCGGCCAGTGCAGGAATGGCCAGGATGTTGGTGGTAGTGTGCAGGTCGTTCTGCGCATGGCGGCAGACGAGTTCCTTGTCTTTGGTGAAGGTCACGTCGCATTCGACGATGCCCGCGCCCTGCCGCGCTGCGGCGGTGTAGGACTCTTTGGTGTGCTCGGGAAATTGCAGGGCCGCGCCACGGTGGCCGATGGAGAAATCGGTACTTTTGAAATTCGAGCGCTTCGTGCAGGCCTGCAGTTGCTGCTTCAGCGGGCTGTCGGTCATGTCGTCGACCAGGAAGAACGGCCGGTCGCCGAGCTGAATGCTGCTTCTGCGTTCGCGGTCGCCACGCCGGGAATCGTCGTCATCGTCAGAGGCAGCGGCCAGACCGGGCCAGAGGCCGGCCATGCTGGAAAGTACCAGTGAAATCAGTAAAGTGCGCATTGGGTGTCCTTTGAGGGTGCTTTTTGAAGGTTCAACGAATTTCTGTCAGCTGGTGT
>JANNKV010000324.1:0-4527 GCA_031396485.1 Polaromonas sp.
GCCGCCGGCGTTGTCGGTGATCGGGCCATAAGCGTCCAGCGCCACCACAATGCCGGCCATGCTCAGCATGGAGGTGGCGGCGATGGCGATGCCGTACAGGCCGGCCAGTGCATAGGCGGTCCAGATCGCAATGCAGACACAAATCACGGGCCATGCGGTGGAACGCATAGACACACCCAGGCCGGCAATGATGTTGGTGCCGTGGCCGGTGGTTGATGCCTGTGCGATGTGCTTGACCGGCGCGTACTGCGTGCCGGTGTAGTACTCGGTCACCCACACCAGCGCGGCCGTGAGCACCAGGCCGACGGCGCAGGCGCCAAACAGCTTCATCTGGCTGCCGGATGCGGCAATCGCGTTGTCCGGCATGATCCACATCGTGACGAAATAAAACGCGATCAGCGACAAGATGCCGGCAATCGCCAAGCCCTTGTACAGCGCGGGCAGCACGTTCTTCATGCCCGGCGAAGCCTTGACGAAGAAGCAGCCGATGATGGACGCCACGATAGACACTGCGCCCAGTGCCAGCGGATACAGCACGGCGTTGACCGGTGCTGACGCGATCAGCAGCGCGCCCAGCACCATGGTGGCAATCAGCGTCACCGCGTAGGTTTCAAACAGGTCAGCAGCCATGCCGGCGCAGTCGCCGACGTTGTCACCGACGTTGTCGGCGATCACGGCCGGATTACGCGGGTCGTCTTCCGGAATGCCGGCTTCGACCTTGCCCACTAGGTCAGCGCCGACGTCAGCGCCCTTGGTGAAGATACCGCCGCCCAGGCGCGCGAAGATCGAGATCAGCGACGAGCCGAAGGCAAAACCGATCAGCGGTTTAAGCAGGTCTGCCAGTTTTTTATCGGGCGTGTAGTTGCCGTTACCGACCAGAAACCAGTAGAACGCCGTGACGCCCAAAAGGCCCAGGCCGACGACCAGCATGCCGGTGATCGCGCCGCCGCGAAAGGCGACGTCAAGCGCGGGGCCGATGCCGCGTGTGGCCGCTTGCGCGGTACGCACGTTGGCACGCACCGACACGTTCATGCCGATGAAGCCGCAGGCGCCGGACAGCACCGCGCCGACGACGAAGCCCATGGCCGTTTTGCCGTCGAGGAAAAAGCCGATCAGCACCGTCAGAACTACGCCGACGATGGCGATGGTTTTGTACTGGCGGGCGAGGTAGGCGGCTGCGCCGGTCTGGATGGCGGCCGCAATTTCCTGCATGCGCGCATTGCCGGCGTCCTGTGAAAGAATCCAGCTGCGAGCCCAGATGCCGTAGCCGACGGCGATAAGGCCGCAAAGTAGCGCAAGAATCAGCGCTGAGTTGCCAATCATATAAATACTCCTGCTTTTATTCGCTTGGAGGGGGCATGAAACCAGCAACGCTAGCGGTGCCCCCGCTGCGTTGCTTCCTCATTCCTCCGGAGAGACGATTGGCCAACCCCGGCAATTTACCTTCAAAACGTGACAAGTTCGCGACCCGTCAGGTTTGAATCAGTAAAATGAGGGTAAATCCTGAGCTGGCGACGCGGGTATCGCGTGGTTTCCTTCGCACCCCCTGATCGGCGGCTTGCAGCCTGTCCCATTTTTCAACCTCAAAGCACCCTCACCATGTCTCTTTCCAAAGTTCATCCCGGCAAAAACGTTCCCGAATCCTTCAATGTGATCATCGAAATTCCGATGAACGCCGATCCGGTGAAATACGAAGTCGACAAGGAGTCCGGCGCGATTTTTGTCGATCGCTTCATGAGCACGTCGATGAACTACCCGACCAACTACGGATACGTGCCGCGCACGATCAGCGGTGACGGTGACCCGGTCGATGTGCTGGTGATCACGCCGGTGCCGCTGATCCCCGGTGTGGTCGTGACCTGCCGCGCCATCGGCATTCTGAAAATGACTGATGAAGCCGGCGAAGACGGCAAGGTGCTGGCCGTACCCATCGACAAGAAATGCTCGCTCTACACGCAGTGGCAAAAGCCCGAAGACATGAATCCGCTGCGCCTGAAAACCATCGCCCACTTCTTTGAACATTACAAAGACCTGGAAGAAGGCAAGTGGGTGAAGATCAATGGCTGGGAAGGCCCGGAGTCGGCGAAGAAGGAAATCACCGACGGCATCGCCAACTACGACGCCGAGCAGGCCGCAAAGAAGTAAAAAAAGCGCCGCAGGGCGCTTTTTTATGCTTTTCAAGAGTGTTTTAGTGCTGTAGCCCACGTAAAACGTGCGCGAGCAGCTATTAAATAGATAGCGGCTGGTCGTCAGGCGTGAAGTGGGGCCAGCTGGTCGGTTTCCAAAAGCTCGATCATCAGGCTGATCATCTCGGCATGCCCGTCGCTGCTTGCCCGGCTCAGGCAGTCGATCATGATTTCGCGGATGTCTTTGGGCGCCACGTTTTGCATGCTCCAACTCGGGTACAGGCGCTCTTTCAGACCGTCGAGTACTTGCAGGCGCACGATGGTTTCGTGGCGGGGGTCATTCCTTATAACGGCCATCAGCGCCTCGACTGCCTGGCGCGGGCCTTCCAGCCACTGCAAAAACATGCCGCCGCCATACACCAGCAGCCCGGTGATGTCCCTGCGCCGGTTGTTTCGTTGCCAGGTGTCGACCATCCGCAGAAGCTCCCCATCGGTCACCAAGTCCGTCGCATGGCTGCAGTACAGAAGGTTGTAAAAAACTTCACCGGGTTGATCTTCGTGCTTTGAATTCATTGTCGTCTTCGCTTTTTTTGGGGAAACTTTCTTGACGCTTGCATCGTGCTTTTGACGGCTCGTTTGACGCCATGCTACTTCCGCGCGTTGGATGATACGCCTGTCCGGCTGTTGGCAAAAAGGACGTAATGGAATTTTTGCCGAAGAGGTGAAAACCGTCACGGTTTGACACGCAGTCGCTTCGCAAGTCTTACACTCTGGGTACTTGAATCTAGAGAGTTTTAGTCTGATAGCCCGCATATCGTCTGCGTAAGCAGCTATTAAATAAATAGCAAGTCAAACAGTTGGCGTGTGCGTCACCCGGGGCTTCACGACCGCTTGCGCAAAGGGTCCGGATAAATCAACCCGTGAATGCGCCCCTTTCTCTCACGCTTGAAAGGCAGCCACTCCCCTTCAGGCTGCGCCAGGCGGTCTGCCACAGCCCACCAGGCGCTGGGGTTCAAGCCCAGGCCGACATGACTGGCCAGCACCTCGATGTTTTCGGTGTGCGGATTGTGGCCGCTGGGCGCCTGCACGCTGCCCTGCCAGGCCACAATGCCGTCGCTGCGGGAATAAATGCTGGTGGTGGGCACGGGCGGCGCGCCTGGCAGGTCGTAGTTTTCGGATTCGCGGGTGATGCTGAGGCCGCTGGCCAGCTCGTAGATGCGCCACGCGTTGGTTGAGCGGTGCGAGCCGCCGAATGGCGTGCCCAATGTGATGACGCCGCGCACCATGTGCGGCAGTTCCTTGGCCAGTTCACGCGCGTACACGCCGCCCAGGCTCCAGCCGATCAGGCTGACCTTGCGGCCGGTGTCGTCAAACGTGCGCATCAGGCGGTCTTTGGCGTCTTCCAGCACGCCAGCACGCGGGCCAAAGTTAAAACCCTGCTCCCATCCGGAAGCCAGATAGCCTTGGCCCTGCACGTAAAAGCGAAGTGGCACCGTCGACACATCATTGGCCGACAGACCTGGAAACACCATGACCGCGTGGCCGTCGCCCCGAGGGGCGCGGGTCAGCAGCGGCCAGGTCGGCAGCAACGCGCCAAACTCCCAAAAAGCACGCAGCTCGAGCGCCAGCAGCAACGCACTGGGCGGGGGGCCGTCGTGCAGTTCTGCCTTGCCTCGGGCGGCTGATCGGGTCTGCTGAAATGAGGGGCCTGACATGGCTGGATGCATCGTGGTTTTTAGGCGTGGTGAGTAACAGAAACAGTATCGCGGCGGGCACGGCGCACGGCCGAGGGAGGCTTCTCTAACTGGGGCTGCTTCGTCACTTTCGGGACACGCGCGTTAGGGGTTTTCCCAGTGAAAACATCAGCTTTGGCATCTGCTGGGGATGAAAACACCGTCTGCGCTTCCTTGAACGCGGCTTCGATGGCTTTGGCCAGATCATTCGCGTGCGGCAGTGCTTTTTTATCGGCCACGATGCCGAAATCGACATGACCGGCGTAGCTCTGGATCGTGATGTTGAGCGCCAGGCCGTGCACGATGATCGACAGTGGATGAAAGCTTAAAAATTTGGCGCCCGCCAGGTACAAAGGCACCGGTGGTCCAGGGACGTTGGAGATCGCCAGATTCGCCATCATGGGCAGGCGGTTGATGAAGTTGCTCTTGCCTACCGCACTCAAAGCCAGCCGCGCTGCACCGCCCACCAGCCACGGCGCCAGCAGCGAAGGGTAGTCCGTCGGCAGAAAACCCTTCAGGCTGGACATCGAACTTTTGATCTTCGCCGTCGAGGCCATGATGGCGTTCATGCGCTTGAGCGGATGGGCCAGTTGCGTGCCCAGTTCGACCAGGCTCATGCTGACCTGGTTGCCCAGGTTGGTCGCGTCGTTGGCACCAGGAGCACCCGC
>JANNKV010000338.1:0-10981 GCA_031396485.1 Polaromonas sp.
CTCGACACACGCCTCGGCCTGATCATCGTCTTCACGCTCAGCAACCTGCCCATCATGGTGTGGATGCTGTATTCGCACTTCAAGGACATTCCGCATGAGATTCTGGAAGCCGCGCGCATGGACGGCGCCACGCTCTGGCAGGAATTCCGGCGCGTGCTGCTACCACTGGCCGTTGGCGGGCTCGCCTCGACCGGCCTGTTGTGTCTGGTGCTGAGCTGGAACGAGGCCTTCTGGTCGCTCAACCTCAGCTCGGCCAAGGCCGGTACGCTGGCGGCGCTGATCGCCTCGTATTCAAGTCCGGAGGGGCTGTTCTGGGCTAAGCTCTCGGCCGCTTCGTTCATGGCCATCGCGCCCATCGTGGTGTTCGGCTGGTTCAGCCAGAAGCAGCTGGTGCAGGGCCTCACCTTCGGCGCCGTCAAGTAGCCGAACCGGAAAGTTATTTATGGCATTTTTACAACTCAAAAACGTTGAAAAAAACTTTGGACCGGTGAAGGTCATTCGCGGCATCGACCTGGCGATCGAGAAAGGCGAGTTCGTCGTCTTCGTCGGCCCGTCAGGCTGTGGCAAATCGACGCTGCTGCGCCTCATTGCCGGTCTGGAAAACATCGACGGCGGCTCGCTACACCTCGATGGGCGGGACATTACCGGACTGGCGTCTTCCAAACGCGACCTGGCCATGGTGTTTCAGAGCTACGCGCTCTACCCGCACATGAGCGTGTACGAGAACATGAGCTTTTCGCTCAAGCTGGCGAAGGCCGACCCGAAAGTGATCGACGAGAAGGTGCAGCAGGCCGCGAAGATTTTGAACCTCACTGATTACTTGCAGCGCACGCCAAAGGACTTGTCCGGTGGCCAGCGCCAGCGCGTGGCGATTGGGCGCGCCATCGTGCGTGCGCCCAAGGTGTTTTTATTTGACGAGCCGCTGTCCAATCTCGACGCGGCACTGCGCGGCCAGACCCGCGTCGAGATCGCCAAGCTGCACCAGGGCCTGGGCGCGACCACGGTGTATGTCACCCACGACCAGGTTGAGGCGATGACGCTGGCCGACCGGGTTGTGGTGCTGCGCGACGGCCAGATCGAACAGGTCGGCACGCCACTGGAGCTGTATGACCGCCCGGCCAACCAGTTCGTTGCGCAATTTATTGGCACGCCGCAGATGAATATGGTGGCGGCGGCCGTCGTACCCCAACTGGCGAACAGGTTCAGCATGCCCGTTCCGGCGGGCGGCTTCGTGGGCCTGCGCCCTGAGAGCATCGCGCTGCGACCGCCGGGTGGCGATGACATTCAGGGCCGTGTCGATCTGGTCGAGGCGCTCGGCGCTGAAACGCTGGTGTATGTGACCAGCGATCAGGGGGCGCAATTGGTCGCGCGGCTGAACTCGCGCACCGATGCGCATGTGGGCGACCGGGTGGGCGTTGCTGTCGATTCGCGCACCGCACATCTATTCGACGCACAGGGCAGGGTGGCCCTGACCGGCGCCATTGCGGGAAATGCCTGACTCCAAGCCATTGAAAAGAAACATGTCATCTTCAGAAACTTCGCCAGCCGTGATGCTGCACCTGGGACTAGGCTCCTTCCACCGGGCGCACCAGGCTGTGTATCTCCATGCACTGATGAAATCCGGCGACAGGCGCTGGACGCTTGCCGCTGGCAATATCCGGTCCGACATGGAAGCCGTGGTGGCGGCGCTTCAGGCGCAAGGCGGTGCATACACGCTGGAAACCGTCACGCCCGCACAGGTGCGCAGCTATGAACTGATCGAATCGATCACGACCGTGGTGCCGCACGACCCGCTGCTCGCCGGCGTGATCGCTATCGGCGCCCATGCGCGCACGCGAATCATCTCCTTCACGGTGACCGAGGCGGGCTACTACCTCGACGCCGATGACCGGCTCGACCTGCGCTTCGATGACCTTCAGTCCGATCTGGCCGCAGCCGAGACCGGTCGGGCGGGCACCACGCTGTATGGGGCGCTTGCAGCCATTCTTCGCCAGCGCATGAAGAACGGCGCTGGTCCGGTCACGCTGCTTAACTGCGACAACCTGCGCCACAACGGCGACCGGGTGCGCAAGGGCTTGTTGCAGTTCGTCGGGCTGATGACCAACACGCCGGATCGCGCTGCGCTGCTCGACTGGATCACTGCCCACACCAGCTGCCCGAACGCCATGGTTGACCGCATCACGCCGCGCCCCACGCTAGAGGTGGCTGAGCGCGTGCTGGCCGCCACCGGCCGGCACGACGACGCCGCACTGATGGGCGAGAGTTTTATTCAGTGGGTGATCGAAGATAACTTCGTCGCTGGCCGGCCCGAGTGGGAAAACGTCGGGGTGGAAATGGTGACGTCGGTTGCTGCGCACGAAGAAGCCAAGATCAGGCTGCTCAATGCCACGCACAGTTGCATCGCCTGGGCTGGCACGCTGGCGGGCTACACCTACATCCATGAAGGCGCGCTTGACCCGGCGATTCGCAAGTTTGCCTACGACTATGTGACGGACGATGTGATTCCGGTGTTGTCGCCGAGCCCTATCAACCTGGAAAGCTACCGTGATGTGGTGCTGGAGCGCTTCGGCAACGCGGCACTCAAGGACACCAACCAGCGTGTCGCGATGGACGGGTTTTCGAAGATACCCGGCTTCATCGCGGCGACCTTCCGTGAACGGCTGGCGCGTGGCCAGAGGGTGGACAGTGTCGCCATGTTGCCGGCGCTGTTCCTCGCTTACCTGCAGCGCTGGCACGCGGCGCGCTTGCCGCATGTGTACCAGGACCAGGCGATGAACCCGGCAGTGGCGCATGCAATTTGTGCAGCTGCAGATCCGGTCGCGGCTTTCTGTAGCCAGGAGCCGCTGTGGGGTGAACTGGCTGGCGACACGCGCATGGTTCAGGCCATGAGGCGGGCCAATCAACGAGTGCGTACTTTTGAAACGGAACGGGTATGAGCAGACGATTGCAGGACAAGCACATCTTGCTGACCGGTGCGGGCGGCGGCATCGGACTGGCGGTCGCGCTGGCTTTTCTGGCGGAAGGCGCGCGCTGCACCGTGACCGACATGGCCGCAACGCCGCCGACGGAACTGGGCACCGCTGGCGCCGCCGACCGCGTTCAGTACCTCAGCGCCGATATCACGCGGATGGACCAGATCGACAGACTGCTCGATACGGCTGAACGGCGCTTCGGGCCCGTGCAGGTACTGTTCAACAACGCTGCCGTCTTCGACATGGCCCCGCTGCTCGAAAGCAACGAAGCCATGTTCGACAAGCTTTTCGCCGTCAACGTCAAAGGCATGTTTTTTGTCATGCAGAAAACGCTGGCGCGCATGGTGCAGCACAGCGTTGAGAAAGGCGCGGTCATCAACATGGCCTCTCAGGCCGGCCGGCGCGGCGAGGCGCTGGTTTCGCACTACTGCGCAACCAAGGCGGCGGTCATCAGTTATACGCAGAGCGCGGCGCTGGCCATGGCGCCGCACCGCATCCGCGTCAACGCGATTTCGCCTGGCGTCATCGACACGCCCATGTGGGCTCATGTCGATGCGCTGTTCGCGCGCCATGAAAACCTCCCGCTTGGCGAAAAGAAAAAGCAGGTCGGTGAAGCGGTGCCGCTCGGCTACATGGGGGCGCCGTCTGACATCGCCGGCGCGGCTGTGTTCCTTGCCAGCGACGAGGCTTCCTACATCACCGCGCAAACCCTCAATGTCGATGGCGGCTCGGTGATGAGCTAGTTTCTTTTTTTATATCAACCTAATTTCAATTCCACCATGCCCGCGCGTCACAGAATTACTCCCCGCCTTCGCCAGCCCGAGCTGGAGCAGGACTATTCGCGCAGTCCGTCGCTGGGCTACGAGTCACCTCGCAACGACGGGCTGATCCATTGCCTGGCGCATGGCTGGCCCACCCCGCTGGCGCGCTGGCATTACCACGACGAATATGAGCTGCACTTGATCGTGGCGTCGTCCGGCAAAACGTTTGTCGGCGATTACATCGGCTCGTTCCAGCCCGGCCACTTGGTGCTGACCGGCCCGCGCCTGCCGCACAACTGGGTGTCGCTCGACCTGCCCGAAGGCGGTATCGAGCAGCGCGACCTGGTGATCCAGTTTCCGCACGAGCCGATCGCGCAGGCGGCCGCGCATATTCGCGAGCTGGAAGAAGTGCTGCCGCTGCTGGCCCGGGCACGCAACGGCATCGAATTTTTTGGCTTGTCCGAGCAGGCGACCGAACACTGGCACAAGATTCGCGCGGCTCGCGGCATGGCGCGCCTGGGCGAGTTCTGTACGTTTTTAAGCGAGCTGTCCCGCTGGCCCGACTACCGGCTTTTGTCGCATGCGCAATTGCAGAGCGTCGACAACGATGCCGAACTCGACCAGATCAATGCGGTGGTGAGCCGCATCACCGACGACCTGACGCTGGCGATGCCGGCTGCGGAACTGGCGGCCGAATTTGGCATGACCGAAAGCCGTTTCTCGCGCTTCTTCAGGCGTGCCACCGGCAATACATTCACTGATTTCGTCAACCAGGTGCGCATCAACCGCGCCTGCCAGTTGTTGATGGACTCCGACCGCTACATCACCGACATCTGCTATGAGGTCGGCTTTAACAACGTCGCCAACTTCAACCGGCGCTTCCTGGACGTGAAGGGCATGACGCCGAGCGAATACCGGCGCCAGGTCGACACCCGCTTCGGCGTTCGGCACTGATCGCGGCCGAGAGCCAACAACGCATGTTTCTGGGCATTGATCTCGGTACGTCAAGTGTCAAGGTGCTGTTGCTCGATGCGCAGCATAGCGTCGTTGCGACGGCCGATGCGCCGCTGGGCCTGTCGCGACCGCACCCGCATTGGAGCGAGCAGCATCCGCACGATTGGTGGGCGGCGCTGGATCTTGCGATTCGCGAACTAAAAAGCAGTGTGCCGCAAGCGCTCGCCGAAGTCCGTGGTGTCGGTCTTTCGGGCCAGATGCACGGCGCCGTCGCGCTCGATGAGCACCGGGACGTTCTGCGCCCGGCCATCTTGTGGAATGACACGCGTGCGAGTGCGCAGTGTGCCGAGCTGGAAGCGCGCGAGCCGCGTTCGCGCCAGATCACCGGCAACCTCGCGATGCCGGGTTTTACCGCGCCCAAGCTGCTGTGGCTGCGTGGGCATGAGCCGGCTGTGTTCGCACGGACGCGGCTGGTTCTGCTGCCGAAAGACTGGCTGCGTCTGAAGCTGACGGGCGAGGCGGTCAGCGAGATGTCGGATGCTGCCGGCACGCTGTGGCTGGACACCGGCGCGCGGCGCTGGAGCGAAGCCATGCTCGCTGCGTGCGACCTGAACCTGACCCACATGCCGCGCCTGGTCGAAGGCACGGAGGCCTCTGGCTACTTGTTGCCTGAAGTGGCGCAGGCGTGGGGCCTGCAGCCCGGCGTGGTGGTGGCCGGTGGCGCCGGTGACAACGCCGCCAGCGCCGTCGGCGTGGGCGCGGTGCGTGCGGGGCAGGGCTTCGTGTCACTGGGTACCTCTGGCGTTATTTTTCTGGTGACCGATGCGTATCAGCCCAACCCGGCATCGGCCGTACATGCATTCGCGCACGCGCTGCCGCAGCGCTGGCACCAGATGTCGGTGATGCTGAGCGCCGCCAGCGCCTTTGGCTGGGCCACGCGACTGACCGGGCGCGGCAGCGAAGGCGCGCTGGCGGATGAGGTGGCTCTGCTGACCGATGCGGAGCGCGCACGGGCGCCGATTTTCCTGCCGTATCTGTCGGGCGAACGCACGCCGCACAACGATGCCCAGGCCAGCGGCACCTTCGCCGGGCTGCGGCCAGAGCATGATGCCGCAGCGCTCGCTTACGCTGTGATGGAAGGAGTCACGTTTGGCTTGATGGACGGCACGCAGGCGATGCAAGGCAGGCAGACGGGCGGGCCGCCGCTGGCGCTCGTCGGCGGTGGCGCGCGCAGCAACGGTTGGGCACAGATGATTGCGTCGGGCCTCGGGCGTACGCTGTTGCGTGACGAGGGTGCGCAAGCCGCTGCTGCATTGGGCGCGGCCCGGCTGGGCTGGATGGCCGCGGGTGGCGCGGAGGCATCCGTTTGTCTGCCGTTACAGCGGGCGATGAGCTTTCAGCCCGAAGCGCAGGAGGCGTCATTGCTGAAAGAACGTCATCAGAAGTACGCCTCGCTTTATCCGGCACTTCGGGGGTGGTTTGGTCGGTCTGGTGCCGATGCCGAGTCAGCGACATGAGCGACATCAGCGGCGGGAGCGGAGCCGGCTGCCAGCATGGGAGGCTCAAGACACCGCAACAGAACACTGATTCCATTTCCGAATCATTCGTGCACTTTGTCGGGTTCTCCTTCGCGTTGACGAATGATCTGGAAATGGAATGAAAACATGAAAAAGAGCGGTTTTCCAGGCAAAAACCGGCTCTAGCCCACGTAATGCCTGCGCAAGCAGCTATGAATATCATAGCGTTCGTAGAGCCTGGCCAACCAGTCACCGCAGGCCGCTGGCGGCAGATCAGGTCATCGCCCCGCGCGCATCGACCTTGAAAATTCGCCGCACCACGCCTTGGCGCAAGCCGCCTTCGACGCCTATCAG
Organism: Polaromonas sp.; assembly: GCA_031396485.1. Lineage (GTDB taxonomy): Bacteria > Pseudomonadota > Gammaproteobacteria > Burkholderiales > Burkholderiaceae_C > Polaromonas. The sequence continues at coordinate 6,559 of JANNKV010000338.1, forward strand.
CACGTCATGCAGGTTCACCGTCGGGTCGCAGTGGCCGGGTATCAGCCACACCGTCCGGCCCAGCGCGGGCAGGTGTTTGCTGCCGGGCGCGGGCCGCAAAATTCCGTGCTCGTCGCCGCCATTGAAATACTCCAGCGGGCCTTCGCCCTCCAGCGCCTGCACCAGCGGCAGGCCTGAATCGATGGCGTGGCTCTTGTGCCCGGCGTCACAGACGACGTGAGTCGGGCGGACGCTCATCACCTGCGTCTTGACGAACAGCGCATGCTCGAAGGGGGGCTGAGCGGCATCGCGCTCATTTTGGGCATAGTCAGCGTCCATGAACATGAAAGAGCCCGCCTGCAGCTCGCCGAAAACGCCGCTGGCGGCTTCCAGCAGCATGCTGCCGGTGCCGCCGCCCGTGACCAGCCCGACGGGGATGCCCTGGCCTTCGATCAGGTGGCGCGTCATCAGCACCGCGTCGACGACTTTGGTGATCGCGTCGCGCCGTTCATGGGAGCTGCGCACGTGCTGCGCACGGCCGTTGTAAGCCTGCAGGCCCGCAAAGTTGAGCGCCGGATGCTTGCGGATTTCCATCACCAGATTGAGCGCGGCTGGCCCGGGCTCGACGCCGCAGCGGCCGTGTCCGACATCGATTTCGACAAACACATCGATCACCGTGCCGACACCGCTGCCGCCGCGTGCTTCGGTCATGGCCTTGGACAGGCGAATCACGCCCTCGCCGCTGTCCACGGCAATGGCCAGCTGACCGCCCTGCGCGGCCACCGTTTTGGCCAGCGCGGCGACGCGCTTGAGCTTGGCCGGTGCGATCACCTCATTGCTGATGTAGACGTCGACCACGCCGCCGGCCACCATCGCTTCGGCTTCAGAGGTTTTCTGGACGCACACCCCCATGGCACCGGCCTTGGCCTGAATTTTTGCCAGCGTCGCGGATTTGTGCATCTTGGCGTGCGGGCGCCAGCGAATGCCGTGCTTCTTGGCGAATTCACCCATCCGCACGAGGTTACGTTTCATCGCGTCCAGGTCAATCACCAGCGCGGGCGTGTCGATGTCGTTGACAGATTTTCCGATCAATGAAGACCAGTGGCTGGGCGGGTTGCTCATGCGGCTTTCGGGTTATTTTCCGGGCTGTCGCCGGCGGGGTTGGCGAACCGGTTTTCATCGAGAACGGTGTCGTCGCCCAGATGCTGCGTGTCGCCCCAGCCGACGAGCGTGAAGCCGTCGGGCGTCCAGAGCAGGCGGTTGATGGCGGCGTTGCCCAGCGCCCAGGTGCGCGGCGCCTGAATGTCAAGCCGGGTGGCGGCGCGGTACAGCACGTCCATGACGCCGCCATGGCCGACCATCGCTATCAATTCGCCAGGGTGGTCGGCGGCGAGGCGCGCGGCGGCGGCAACCACCCGCTCGCGCAGCGTCAGCAAGGACTCGCCGCCGGCGGGTGTGAATTCAGGATCGCGCTTGCGCCAGCGCTGCGATTGCTCGGGTAGCAGCGCCTCGATTTCGGCGAAGGTCTTGCCCTCAAACTCGCCAAAGCAGCGTTCGCGCAGCGCAGTTTCGGGTGTCACTGCCACGTCGAGTGCGCGGCCGACATATTCGGCGGTCTCCCAGGCACGCGACAAATCGCTGGCGTAGATGGCGGTCACGGGTTCACCCGACAGCGCCTGACCCAGCAGCGCGGCCTGCCTGCGGCCCACGTCGCTGAGCGGGATGTCGATGTGGCCCTGAATGCGCGTGTCCGCATTCCAGGCGGTTTCGCCGTGGCGGATGGCAATGATGCGGGTGGGTTCAATCATGCTGGTTAGCGATCAATGTGCTGATCCGATTGGGATACGCCCGGAAGCGGGGAGCCCTCACCCCAGCCCTCTCCCAGAGGGAGAGGGAGTCAATCCCCAGATCAAGTGACAGCGAGCAAATGCGGGCGGCGGACATGCAAGCAGGGGCCGCAGGCGCAGCGCCCCCTCGGGGGGCGTCCTTCGATACCTCCGGATGATCGCGATATATCTTCGCGACGCGAACGAACGTGGTGGCTCCTCACCCAAGCAGGGGCCGCGGAACCGGCTTCGCCGGGCCGCAGGCGCAGCGCCCCCTAGGGGGGCAGAGAGCGACACGAAGTGCGCGAACGTGGGGGCCATATCTATCGGGAAATTTCCACATTGATGCGCCGCGTACCCGGCGGTGGCTCGGGGAAACCGCGCAGCGCGGCATCCATCATGGCGGGAAACACGGCCGGCGTGTCGCTCCATACGCCGTCATGAATGGCGCGGGCCTCAAAAACCACCTGCTGTGTGGAGAGTTCGCGCATCAAAATAGTCAGCTCGCGTTTGAAATAGGTCGGTTCCGGAAAACGCATCGGAAACGACAATCCAAACCCCGCGCCCCGGCTGCCGCCGCCCAGGAACACGCCTGTACCTCCAAAAAAACCGTCATAGCCCGGGTAGCCGCGTTCGATGATCTGGGTCGTTGCGACGACCTGCACGGTGTAGCGCGCCACCGGCGGGTTCAATTCCATGCCGACTTTGGCCAGTGCCGTCCGCGCGTGCGCTTCCACGGCATCCTGCTGGGCTGCCGGATTTTGCTGCGAAGGCAGGCGCTCGAAGCGGTAAGTCGTGCCCGGGCCGGGAGGCGCTGCTGTCCATTTCGGAAACGCGGTCACGTCGGTGTCCACCAATCGAACACCGGCGCAGCCGGTCATCAGCCACAAACTGGTTGCTATTAAAAACAGAGCTGTCAGCGCACGTTTCATATGGGCATCAGGTCGTTTTGATTGAAAAAATAGCCTGCCAGGCTTCAACGTGATACGAGATCGATCACCGAGACGCCGGGTCGCATGAGGGGGCTCACTGGCGTGCTGAATTCCTCGCTATCAAAGCCCTTGTCACCGTCTGCATCGGCGACGCCGGTGGTGCGGATGTTTTTGAAGTCATGTCGTTTGCTGTCCATCAAATGCGAGGGCACGATGTTCTGCAGGCTTGAAAACATGTTCTCCAGCCGTCCCGGAAATTTCTTGTCCCACTCACGCAGCATATTGCCGACCTGCTTGCGTTGCAGGTTCTCCTGGCTGCCGCACAGCGTGCACGGAATGATCGGGAAATCACGCACCTGCGCCCACCGCGTCAGGTCTTTTTCGGGCACATAGGCCATCGGCCGAATCACGATGTTTTTACCGTCGTCGCTTACCAGCTTGGGCGGCATGCCCTTGAGTTTGGCGGCGAAAAACATGTTGAGAAAGAACGTTTGCAGCATGTCGTCGCGGTGATGCCCCAGAGCGATCTTGGTTGCGCCCAGTTCACCAGCCACGCGGTACAAAATGCCCCGGCGCAGGCGGGAGCACAGCGAGCACAGCGTTTTTCCTTCCGGAATCACGCGCTTGACGATGCTGTAGGTGTCCTGGTTTTCGATGTGAAACGGCACGCCGAGTTTGCTCAGGTACTTGGGCAGGATGTGCTCGGGAAAGCCCGGCTGCTTCTGGTCGAGATTGACGGCAATCAGGCTGAAATTGATCGGCGCGCGTTTTTTCAGTTTTAGCAAAATGTCGAGCATGGCGTAGCTGTCTTTGCCGCCCGACACGCACACCATCACCTTGTCGCCTTCCTCAATCATGTTGAAGTCGACAATCGCGCGGCCAACTTCGCGGCACAGGCGCTTTTCCAGCTTGTGGTCTTCGCGCTCTATGTTTAAAGCCCCCACGCTCCCCACTGCGTGTGATTCGCTGCCCCCCGAGGGGGCGCTGCGCCTGCGGCCCAGCAAAGCCGGTTCCGCGGCCCCGGCTGGGGAAGATGAGGCGCTCATTTCTTCAACTTGCATCGGGTCACCACTGTCCTGTCTCGACGCGAATGGCTACTTCGCAGTCGTCAAAAATTTCGAGTTTCGCAATCTTCACCCGCACACCCACCACGCCGGGCAGCTGCATCAGCCGGTGCGCCAGTTTGCCGATCAGGCTCTCCAGCAGGTTGACGTGAATCGACGTGCATTCGGCAATGATGATCTGGCGCACCTTGCGGTAGTCCAGCACGTGGCTGATGTCATCGTCGCTGGGCAGCAGCGGCTGCGTGCCCAGGTTCAGCTCGGCGTCGACCTGAATCGGCTGCGGCGATGTTTTCTCATGGTCAAGAATGCCCAGATTGGCGTCAAAGCGCAAGCCGGTCAGGTTCAAAATTTGAGTGCCGCGGGTATTGAACATGGGGTCAGTCTTTACCGGGCGTAGCGCCGGCTTGCATCAGCGAAAAATCGCGCTCGAACTTCATCAGGTGCTGGCCGCCATCAACCAGCACTGTGGTGCCGGTGATCGACGCGTTTTCCAGCGCAAATTTCACTGTCGCCGCCACGTCGGCCGGTGTCGACGAGCGACCCAGCGGCGACAGCTTGTGCAGCGCCTCGAACTGCTCGTCTTTGAGCAGGTGGCTGGTGAGCGTCAGCCCCGGCGCTACAC
>JANNKV010000401.1:0-2427 GCA_031396485.1 Polaromonas sp.
ACGAGCTTGAGCAGCGCATTCTCGACTCCACACCAGCTATCGAGCGCTGGTTTCGTCTGGAGTGGATGGAGCACACGCCGCCTTTTTACTGCTCGGTCGATGTGCGCAACGCCGGCTTCAAGCTGGCCCCGGTCGACACCAACCTTTACCCCGGCGGCTGGAACAACCTGACGCCCGAAATGCTGCCGCTGGCCGTGCAGGCCGCGATGGCCGCAATTGAAAAGATCTGCCCGGAAGCACGCAACCTGCTGGTGGTGCCCGAAAACCACACGCGTAACACTTTTTACCTGTCCAACGTGCTGCAGCTCAAGCGCATCTTCCACCAGGCCGGGCTGAATGTGCGCTTCGGCTCGCTGAGCAGTGAAATCAAGGAACCCACCACGATCAACCTGCCCACCGGCGAATCGATCGTCATCGAGCCGCTGATCCGCACGCGCAATCGCCTCGGCCTGAAAGACTTCGACCCCTGCACGATCCTGCTCAACAACGATCTGTCGGCCGGCATCCCCGGCATTCTGGAAGACATCAACGAACAGTATTTGCTGCCGCCGCTGCACGCCGGCTGGACGGTGCGGCGCAAGTCCACCCATTTCAAGGCCTACGAGGAAGTGTCCAAGCGCTTCGGCAAGTTGCTCGGCATTGACCCGTGGCTGATCAACCCGATGTTCGCGCAATGCGGTGAAGTCGACTTCACCGAAGACAAGGGCATGGAATGCCTGACGACGAATGTCGATGCACTGCTAGCCAAGATCAAGCGCAAGTACAAGGAGTACGGCATCAACGAGAAGCCCTTCGTCGTCGTGAAAGCCGACAACGGCACCTACGGCATGGGCATCATGACGGTGCGCGACGTGAAAGACCTGGACGCGCTGAACCGCAAGAGCAAAAACAAGATGAGCACCACCAAAGACGGCCAGCCGCTGTCGGGCGTGATCATCCAGGAAGGCGTGCTGACCAACGAGCGCGTCAACGATGCGGTGGCCGAGCCGGTGGTCTACATGATGGACCGGTATGTTGTGGGCGGCTTTTACCGCGTGCATGCCGAACGCGGTATTGATGAAAACCTCAATGCACCGGGCGCCAGTTTTGTGCCGCTCGCCTTTGCCGACAGCGGCCGGCTGCCTCAGCCCGGTGAGAAGCCGGGATCGAGCAGCCCGAACCGCTTTTACATGTACGGCGTGATTGGCCGGCTGGCGATGCTGGCGGCGAGTTATGAGCTGGAGGCGACCGATCCGGATGCCGAGGTTTATGACTGAGGCTGAGGGATTTTTTGGCTTGTAGCCCAGGCGGGATGTGCGCGGACAGCTACTGAATTGATAGCGCCTTGCATTGAATCTGGTCTGCTCCGTTTGGGCTGAGGTATCGAAGCCTTGACCTCGCCAACCGTTCGGGCTGAGCCCGTTGAAGCCTCGTTCCAGCTCCTCAGGACAGGGTACGCAAGCGTATCGAAGCCTTGCGTCGATTCAGACAGCGGGTTCCTCGATGAGTTCCGGTGCCGCTCTATCGCCGCGGCGGGCGACTTACCTTTCTTTGCTTCGCCAAAGAAACCTAAGGAAAAGAAAGGCGACCCTGGTGCCTGCGTCCCCTTCGCTTCGCTACGGGGCAGCCTGTGGTGCTCAGCCCGGCCGGGGTCCCGCTCGAACTCGGCTGCGCCTCAGACAATCGCGGGCCGTTTTCCGTCTGGGCTTCCGCTCCTCGGCGCATTCACAACGGTTTGGGGGGACGGGATAGGGATCGGATTCGGGATCAAGGTGCGGCTGTGAGTTGCTATTGTTTTCATAGCTGCTTACGCAAGTATTACCTGGGCTAGCGCCTAAAGCAGCTTAAGAAATCACCGTGTAACCGAGTTTTGGGGTTCGGATCGCGATTTCGCTGCGTAGCACCCGCAGGGCGCGCCGTAGGCGTGGCGAATTCGGGCTGACCCCAAAAACGCCTGATCCCGCACGCGAATCCGAATCCGATCCCGCTCCCGAATTCCTCCCCCCACGCCGTGTGGCAGGGCCGAGCAGCGCAGCGGCAGGCGGATCAGGGCGAGCGATTGTCTGAGCCGCAGGCGAGTTCGAGCTCGACCCCGCCTGCCGCGAGCAGCGCAGGGAATCGCGCAGCGACCCTGACTTCGGCTCGCATTTCTTTGCCTTAGGTTTCTTTGGCGAAGCAAAGAAAGGTAAGTCGCCCGCCGCGGCGACCGAGCGGCACCGGAACTCATCGACGAACCTGCAGCCTGATTCAACGCAAGGCTTCGACACGGTAAGCGCGAACGGAAGAAAACAGCAGCATCAAACCTTACCCAACCCCTCCACCACAGTCGAATACCGCAACCTAACCCCCAACTCATTTTTCAGCCGATCATTCACCAGCCGCCGCGACTCGCCCATGAAACTCAGCAGCATCAAAGGCAGCTGCGCTTGCGCCGTGCTGCGCGGCACC
>JANNKV010000016.1:0-9163 GCA_031396485.1 Polaromonas sp.
GCCCCGCAGTTGCAGGCGCGCAGCGCCAGCGTGCAAGGCGCGCCGGCGCTGCAAACCAGTGCGGCGCAACTGCCAGACCCGAAACTCACGCGGGGCATCGACAGCCTGCCGGTCACGGGGCCCAACCGGGGCAGCCTCACACGCGATGATTTCACGCAGCGACAGATCGGCTGGATGCAGGACGTACCCAACCAGGCCAAGCGCGCCGCCCGTGCCGATGTGGCGCTGGCGCGCACGGAGCGCGAGCGGGCCCTCCTCGAGATGGAAAAGCTCGCAGTACGGCGCGAGGCAGGTCTGGCCTGGCTGGTCAGCTTTTTTGCAGAAAAGCGCCTGGCCCTGTTTGACGAACTGATCACCCGCCAAAAGCTGTTGCAAAGCACGGCGCCCGCCCAGGTCGCTGCCGGAAAAATCAATCCCGCCGACGTGACGGTGGTCGGCATGGAAACCCTCGCGCTGGAAGACCGGCGCGATGAGCTGCAACGAGAAGCCAGCCAGGCCGCCATCGCCCTGCGCCGCTGGGTTGGTGACACCGACGGAAAAACACCGGCAGTCGATCTGGCAGCGACCCTGCCGGCAATGCCGGTGGACTCGGCCTATCTCCTGGCTAATCTTGAACGCAACCCCGAGATTGCCGCTCTGGCACCGATGCGGGCCATGGCCAGCGCCGGAGTACGCGAAGCAGAAGCAGCCACGCGCGGAGACTGGAGCTGGAGCGTGAACTATGGCCGGCGTGGACAGGGCTACGGCGATCTGGTTTCGGTGCTGCTCACCTTCGAGCTGCCCCTCTCACCGGGGCAACGCCAGCAGCCACAGATTCGCGCCGGTCAGAAAGAGCAGGAACGCCTTGCCGCGGACTACGACGAGCTGCTGCGCAGGCAGACGCAGGAGCTTCAGACCCTGCTGGCTGAACTGGCCGAAATAGACAGCAAGCTCAACCGGCTCACCCAGCAAGCCCAGCCACTTGCGGCCCAGCGCACAGCACTGACGCTGGCCGCTTATGAAAGCGGACGAGACAAGCTGGGCTCTGTACTGGAGGCGCGCAAGCAGCAAACCGAAACGGGTTTGCGCGCGCTTGAGCTGCAGGCACGCCAGCGGGCCGCGCAGTGGCGTCTGAATTCCATCGTTCCGGAGCAAACGCGATGAAAACAAAAAGTATTTCACTGACGCTGCTGGTCATGCTGCTCTTGGGCGCCGCTGCCTATGGGCTGTACACGATGGGTTTGAAGAGCGGCGCCAGCGCGGGCACCAGCGCAAACACACCGCCGGCGGCTGCATCCGTCACTGCAGATTTGAGCAGCATCGCCTTTGGCGAATCCGCCACGCGCCGCCACATCCAGGAAGGTCTGAAAGCCGGCGACGTGGACCCTGCTACCGGGCAGCGCGTGCTGTACTACCACGATCCCATGGTGCCCGGCAAACGCTTTGATACACCGGCCAAGTCGCCGTTCATGGACATGATGCTGGTGCCGGTCTATGGCGGTAGTGCAGGCAGCGCCGACGCCAGCCAGGTGACGGTAAGCCCCCGCGTACAGCAAAACCTGGGACTGCGCACCGCTGAAGTCGTTCAGGGCGTGCTCAGCCCGCAGTTGCAAGCCATCGGCAGCATTGGCTGGAACGAGCGCGACCAGTCGGTGATTCAGGCGCGCGCTGCCGGTTTCATTGAGCGCCTGCATGTGCGCGCCACGCTGGATACGGTTCGCGCCGGTCAACCCTTTGCCGATCTTTATGTGCCGGAATGGGTGGCGGCGCAGCAGGAGTTTCTGGCCGTCAAAAAAGCGGCCGGGGCCGACGCGCCACTGGTTGCCGCCGCGCGCCAGCGCATGCTGCTGACGGGCATGACCGAGGCGCAGGTGGCGCGTGTCGAATCGTCAGGCATCACGCAGCCGCGCGTCACCATCACCGCGCCTACCAGCGGCGTGGTGGCTGAGCTGGTCGCGCGGGTCGGCATGACGGTGACGCCCGGTATGACGCTGGCGCGCATCAATGGCCTGGGCACGGTCTGGGCGCTCGCTGAAGTGCCCGAAAGCCAGATCGCGCTGCTGCGACCGGGCGCCAACGTGGAAGCCCGCAGCCCGGGCGCGCCCGGCAAGGTGTTCAAGGGCAAGGTAGAAGCCATCCTGCCCGAAGTCACAGCCGCCACGCGCACCTTGAAAGCGCGCGTGCAGCTCGCAAATGCGGGTGGTGCCTTGTCGCCAGGCATGCTGGTCACCATGCAGTTCATGGACATGCAGAGCACTCCGGCGCTGTTGGTGCCTACCGAGGCCATCATTGCCACAGGGCAGCGCAACGTGGTGATGCTGGCCGAAGAAGACGGGCGGTACCGGCCGGTCAATGTTGAGCCTGGTATTGAGAGTGGCGGTCAAACCGAAATCAGAAAAGGCCTGACGGCAGGCCAGCGCGTCGTGGTCTCGTCGCAGTTTCTCATTGACTCCGAGGCCAGCTTGAAGGGCGTGGAAGCCCGGCTGAACAATGCACCGCCGCCGCAACCAGTCAAGCCCGTCACTCATCAGGGTCAGGCTCGCGTCGAGGCCATCACCAAAGACGGCGTCACCCTGTCGCATGGCCCGATTCCCTCGGCCGGCTGGGGCGACATGACGATGACGTTTCAGCCCCCGGCCGGTGGTCTGCCGCGCAATGTGGCGGTCGGCGATCAGGTGCAGTTTGAATTTGTGCTTCCCAAGGACGCAGACCCTACGCTGACCGGTATCAGTCCACTGGCGCCTTCGGTTGCAGCCCAGCCTGCAGGCGGAGCGACCCGATGATCGCCGCGCTGATCCGCTGGTCACTCGTCAACCGCTTTCTGGTGCTGCTTTCCACTGTGATGATCGCAGCCTGGGGCGTGTGGTCGGTACAACAAACGCCGCTGGACGCGCTGCCTGATTTGTCCGACGTGCAGGTCATAATCCGCACGCCCTACCCCGGTCAGGCGCCGCGCATCGTCGAAAACCAGGTGACCTACCCGCTGACCACCACCATGCTGTCAGTGCCGGGTGCAAAAACGGTTCGCGGCTATTCCTTTTTCGGCGACTCGTTTGTCTATATCCTGTTTGAAGACGGCACCGACCCCTACTGGGCGCGTTCGCGCGTGCTGGAATACCTGAACCAGGTGCAGTCTCGGCTTCCGCCCAGCGCCAAGCCCGCGCTCGGGCCGGACGCCACCGGCGTGGGTTGGATCTATACCTACGCGCTGATTGACCGCAGTGGAAAAATGGATGCCGGCCAGTTGCGCGCGCTGCAGGACTGGTTCCTCAAATACGAACTCAAGACGGTTCCCAACGTGGCCGAGGTCGCGTCAGTCGGCGGCATGGTGCGGCAGTACCAGGTGGTGCTCGACCCCGACAAGCTGGCGGCCTACAACATCCCGCACACCCGCGTGATCGACGCATTGCAAAAAGCCAACCAGGAAACCGGCGGCGCGGTGCTGGAGCTTGGCGAGGCCGAATACGTGGTGCGCGCCTCGGGGTATCTGCAGGGGCTGGACGACTTCCGCAAGATTCCGCTCACGACATCGAGTGCTGGCGTGTCGGTGCGGCTTGGCGACGTGGCCCGCGTGCAGCTCGGCCCCGAGATGCGGCGCGGCATTGGCGAGCTGGACGGTGAAGGCGAGGCCACCGGCGGCGTGATTGTGATGCGCTCCGGCAAAAATGCACTGGAAACCATTGCGGCGGTGAAAGACAAGATCAAGTCGCTGCAAGGCAGCCTGCCGCCCGGCGTGGAGATCATTCCCACCTACGACCGCTCCGGTTTGATCAATCGCGCGGTGGACAACCTGAGCTACAAGCTGATGGAGGAATTCATCGTCGTCGCGTTGGTGTGCCTCGTGTTTCTGTTTCACCTGCGCTCGGCGCTTGTCGCCATCGTATCGCTGCCGCTGGGCATACTCGCCAGCTTCATCGTCATGCACTACCAGGGCGTGAACGCCAACGTGATGTCGCTGGGCGGCATTGCGATCGCCATCGGAGCCATGGTCGATGCTGCCGTGGTGATGATTGAAAACGCGCACAAGCACATCGAGCGCTGGCACCAAGCCAACCCCGGTGGAAATTTGAAGGGCGATGCGCAGTGGCGCGTCATCGGTGATGCAGCGGCCGAAGTCGGGCCTGCGCTGTTTTTCAGCCTGCTGATCATCACCTTGTCTTTCATTCCGGTTTTCACGCTAGAGGCGCAGGAGGGACGGCTGTTTTCCCCGCTGGCCTTCACCAAAACCTATGCGATGGCGGCAGCAGCGGGTCTGTCGGTCACGCTGATTCCGGTGCTGATGGGTTACCTGATCCGGGGCCGCATTCCGGCCGAGCAAATAAATCCGCTGAATCGCTTTTTGATTAACGCATACCGCCCGCTTCTTGACGCGGTGCTGCGGTGGCCAAGGGCCACCATTGCCGTGGCAGTGGTTCTGCTGGCGATCACCGCCTGGCCCATGCTGCGTATCGGCGGCGAATTCATGCCGCCGCTTGACGAGGGCGACCTGCTTTTCATGCCGACCGCCCTGCCCGGCTTGTCAGCCGGCAAGGCAGCTGAACTGCTGCAGCAAACCGACCGGCTCATCAAGACGGTTCCTGAAGTGCTGACCGTGCACGGCAAGGCCGGCCGCGCCGAAACCGCGACCGACCCGGCGCCACTGGAAATGTTCGAAACGACCATCCAGTTCAAACCGAAAAGCGAATGGCGCGCTGGCATGACGCCCGACAAGCTGGTGGACGAGCTGGACCGCATCGTCAAGGTGCCTGGCCTGTCCAACATCTGGGTGCCACCGATTCGCAACCGCATCGACATGCTCGCCACCGGCATCAAGAGCCCGGTGGGCGTGAAAGTGTCGGGCGCAGATCTGGCGGAGATCGACCGCATCACAGGAGAGATTGAGCGCGCCGTGAAAAACGTGTCGGGCGTCAGCAGTGCGCTGGCCGAACGGCTGACCGGCGGGCGCTATGTCGATATCACCATCAACCGCGACGCCGCGGCGCGCTTTGGCCTCAACATTGCCGATGTGCAATCGGTCGTCGCATCGGCGGTGGGCGGCGAGAACGTGGGCGAAACGGTAGAAGGTCTGCAGCGGTTCCCGATCAATGTGCGCTACCCCCGCGAGACACGCGACTCACTTGAAAAACTGCGCCGGCTGCCCTTCGTCACCGAGCGCGGCGCGCGGTTGGTGCTGGGGGACGTGGCCGACATCCGTATCACCGATGGCCCGCCCATGCTGCGCAGTGAAAACGCACGACTGTCGGGCTGGGTCTATGTGGACATTCGCGGGCGGGACCTGAAATCAGCGGTGCAGGACATGCAGCAGGCGGTCGCACGCCAGGTCAAACTCAGCGCCGGGTATGCCGTGTCGTGGTCTGGGCAGTTCGAATATCTGGAGCGCGCCACCGCCAAACTCAAGGTCGTGGTGCCGTTCACGCTGCTGATTATTTTTGTGCTGCTATACCTGACTTTCAAGCGCATCGACGAGGCGCTGCTGATCATGCTGGCGATGCCGTTTTCATTGATTGGCGGCTTCTGGCTGCTGTACCTGCTGGGGCATAACCTGTCGATTGCCAGTGCGATCGGTTTCATCGCCTTGGCCGGCGTCACTGCCGAGTTCGGCGTCATCATGCTGCTGTACCTCAAACAGGCTTGGGATGAGCGTCTGGCGCGCGGCGACAACACCCCGCCCGCGCTGCTCGAGGCCATCCGCGAAGGCGCGGTGTTGCGTGTGCGGCCCAAAGCAATGACGGTGGCGGTCATTCTGGCCGGCCTGCTGCCCATTCTGTGGGGCGGCGGAACCGGCAGCGAGGTGATGCAGCGCATCGCTGCACCCATGGTGGGCGGCATGGTCACGGCGCCTCTGCTGTCGATGTTTGTGATTCCGGCGGCGTACTGGCTCATGCGGCGAAGGCCCAGGGCAACGTGAAATGCTGACTGGCACGGGTGATGCGCCCCCCCCCCGGCAGTTAACAGCCGCAGCAATCGCCCATTCAAGACTTCTTTTTCGCTATTATTTCGATAGCTATCTACGCATGTTTTTCCTGGGCTAGAGGCTTTTTTCACCGAGAAAATGCACTGAATGGCCTGCCTGGATGCAGGGCCCATGCTAAGGTTCGCCCCATGTCCAAAACCATACGCTACACGCTGCTCTCGATACGCGACCTCGCCGTCTCGGTGGGGCCTTTCGTATTGCTGGCGGTTTCGCTTCTGGTACTGGCCTATTGGTGGCTGGACCCGAACCCGCCCAAACGCGTCACGCTGGCCACCGGGCCTGCGCAAAGCGCGTACGAGGAGTTCGGCAAGCGCTATGCCAAAGCACTGGCTGTCGAAGGCATCGAAGTCATCCTGCAGCCTTCTGAAGGTTCGGCGGCCAACCTGCAACTGCTGCGAGACGGCAAAGCGGACCTGGGTTTTGTGCAGGGGGGCACCAGCACCTACACCGATGTTGACGAGGAAAATTTTATCTCGTTGGGCAGCCTGTTTGTCGAGCCGCTTTGGCTGTTCTACCGCGAAGACGTAGCGAAGAAGCAAAAGCCGGTCGTCGCTGGAGAAGAGCCGGTACTGGCTTCGCTCACGCAGTTGCAGGGCCTGCGTGTCAACGTCGGCACCGCAGGCAGCGGTGTACCCAACCTGATGAACAAGCTGCTGGATAGCAACCGCATCGAGCCGAACAGCCTGAAACTTTCCAGCCTGGAGCAGACGCCTGCGACAGTGGCGTTCCTCAACGGCGAGCTCGACGCCATCGTGTTTGCGTCGGCACCCGAATCGCTGATGGTGCAAATGCTGCTGCAAACACCGGGTGTGAAGCTGATGAACTTCGCGCAGAGCGAAGCCTATTCGCGCCGCTTTGCGTTTTTGAGCACCGCGCGCCTGCCGCGCGGTGTGGTTGACCTGGCCGGCAACATTCCGCCCGACGATGTGCGGCTGGTGGCGCCGACGACCTCGCTGATTGCGCGCACCGCAACACATCCCGCGCTGGTGCAGCTGTTCGCGCAGGCGGGCAACGCAATTCACGGCACCGCCGGCTGGTTCAAGAGCGCCCGCGAATACCCGAACCGCGACAACAACGAGCTGCCGATCTCGAAAGAAGCTGAACGCGCCATCAAGAACGATGCGCCGCTGCTGCAGCGCTACCTGCCATTCTGGGTCGCCAATCTGGTTGAACGCATGTGGCTGGCGATGGGTATTATTCTGGCGATCATGCTGCCGCTGTCGCGCATCATTCCGCCGCATCATTCCGCCGCTGTACGCGTTTCGCGTTCGCTCACGCATCTTTCGTTGGTACGGCCAGCTGCGCAATATAGAGGTCAGGATGCAGACTGAAGACAACCGCGAACTGCTGCGAGAACTCGGTCAACTCGAAAGCCGCGCCGAGAAAATCACCGTGCCGCTGTCGTACACCGACGAGCTGTACGCCCTGCGCAGCAATATTCATCTGGTGCGTAAAAAACTGCTGCGCACCGACACGGAAACCGCCTGAACGACGACCTGCATCAAATCACCATGAGCTCAACATTTCCGATCGATGAACGCCTGACCGAGCTTGAGATTAAGGCCAGCTTCATGGAAGACCTGCTCGAACGGCTGGACGCGGTTATCGTGCGCCAGCAGCAGCAAATCGACGGCCTGACCCGCGAGATTGCGCATCTCAAGCAAAACGCCAGCAACGGCGAAGCGACCGAGTTTCGCAGCTTGCGCGACGCGCCCCCGCCGCACTATTAAAGGCGCAGAATCGGCCCGCCAGCAATTGCGGGACAATCATGGGTTGAACCTCTTTTCCAACTCCATGACTTCTACGCCACCAGACGCATCCATTGCGGCCAGCGAGCCATCGCCGCCAAACGATTCACCGGCCAAAGCGGTCGGCCAGAAATCGATTCAATCCGTTCTTGAAAAACTGTTCGAGCTGTATCCGCATCTCTTCGGCGCCGAATTTCTTCCGTTGAAACTCGGCATCTTCCAGGAACTGCTGGCCGCGCATCCTGAAGACTTTGAACGCGCAGCCCTCAAAGCAGCGCTGGGCACGCACACTCGCTCCACGCGCTACCTGCAAAGCGTAGCGGCCGGAAAAAAACGCCATGACATGCAGGGCAACGCGGTCGAAGACGTGGCACCGGAGCATATCTACCTGTCAATGCTGGAACTGTTTCGCCGACGCGCCGCTCGCGCCCGCGAAGACCTGCGGCCCAAATTCAGGGCGCAGCTGATTCAGGCCTTTGAAGCTTCGGGCTTGTCACGGCAGGACTACCAGGCCCGCGTGCAGACCAGTGACGAAGCCGCCACCGCGCTGCTCGAAGAAGCGCTGGCCGAACACAGCGAAAAGCAGGCGCGGCAGGATGCGCTGCTCAAAACTTTTGAGGCCAGCGGAAAAACTGTCGCCGAGTTCGCCGACATGTACGGTCTGGACAAGCGCGACGTGACGCGGGCGCTGGAGCGCAAGGCGAAGCTTGAGGGGCAGACTGCAGTGGGTTGAGCCCCGCGCCTGCGGCTTTCGGATCTAAAGCCCCAAGGCCTTCCAGCCTTCAGTCCCGAGCTTTTCCAGCGTGGCAATGTTCTGTTCGAAAATTGATTCGGCTTCCGGGAAAGCCTCTACCGCCTTTTCCACGCTCTCTTCGCGCAGCAGGTGCAGCATCGCAAACGGTGCGCGGTTGGTGTAGTTGCCGATGTCGTCCGGCTCGGTGCCATCGAATTGGAAGCGCGGGTGAAAGCTGGCCAGCTGCACCACGCCGTCCAGCTCATGCTCATCGACCACGCCTTCGGCCACTTCAAGAAAATCATTGAAGTCAAGGAAGTCTTCGAACAGCGTGGGATGAATCAGAAGCGTGGTGTCGATCTCATCAGCGGGTGTAGCCACCAGTAGATCAAGCTCACGATCGAGCTCTTCCAGCAGATCATCTGCATGCCGCGCATGGCTGACAACCAGGCGCACCTGGTTTTTCACGTACACGGATTTGGCAAATGGGCAGAGGTTAAGTGCGATCACGGCTTTTTCGAGCCAATGCCGGGTTGCGGCAAGAACAGCGTCATCCGTTATCGACACGCAAACTCCCCGCGTGCGCGCCCGATATGCAAGCAGGGGCCGCGGAACCGGCTCCGCCGGGCCGCAGGCGCAGCGGCCCCCTCGGGGGGCAGGAAGTTACGCGAAGCGAACGACCGTGGGGGCTAATTACTCAGCGCGAGTCTGCGTGATGGTAGCCGCAGC
>JANNKV010000071.1:0-2715 GCA_031396485.1 Polaromonas sp.
GCGGGTCGGCACGGGGGCGTGGATGGGGTGCGGGCGGCGGGGGATTTGGCGCCGGAGGTGGTCTGCGCGGCGGCGGCGGCTGGGGCGGCGGCGGTGGGGGCGGCGGCTTCAGTTCCGGCGGTGGTGGAGACTTCGGCGGGGGCGGCGCCTCGGGTAAATGGTGAGGGCTGCAAACATGTGGAAGCGCCTTCAAACGGCCTTCAGACACTACTGGCTGGACGAGTCCGATACACGCCGCATGCTCGGTCCCGATATATTGGAGCGACTGCGGCGCCGGGTCGCGGCAAGCGAGCTTCGCCACAGCGGCGAGATCCGGATTTACGCGGAAGCGGGACTGCCCTCAAGCTACCTTTGGCTGCATCTGCGGTACGCAACTTCGATCGAGGGTCTAGCCAGGCAACGCGCCGTGGCCATGTTTGGCAAGCTGCGCCTGTGGGACACGGAGCAAAACAACGGCGTCTTGATCTATCTGTTGTTGGCCGAGCACCAAATCGAACTGGTTGCCGACCGCGGCCTTAACGCCGTGGTGAGCCAGACTGATTGGCAGAGCATGGTGGAGCGCATGGGCCACGCCTTTGCCGCAAAGCGCTTTGAAGACGGCCTAACCCAAGCGCTGGAAGAAGTCTCCGCGCCCTTGGTCTATCACTTCCCGTCCCAGCCGGGTGCCGGGAACAACAACGAATTACCCGACGCGCCTGAACTGGGTTGATATGGGGTAGAAAAAAAGCCCTTGGCGATTGCGGCGAGGGCTTTTTGAATGGTCTCCCGGCACGGGAGCATGCAACTAGCGCTTCTGGCGGTATTTGCGTAGCGCTGCGATTTGGGCCGCCATCACGGCCAGTTCTGACTGCGCCTTGGCTATGTCGAGCTCGCCTTTGGCATTCTTCAGCGCTTCCTCGGCCGCCGCCTTGGCTGCGTTGGCTTTTTCGTCGTCCAGATCCTTGCCACGCACCGCGGTGTCGGACAACACGGTCACGCAGTTTGGTTGCACCTCCAGGATGCCGCCGGCGACAAACACAAATTCCTCCGAGCCATCGGCCATTTCGATACGCACCGAGCCGGCCTTGATGCGCGTGATAAGCGGCGTGTGGCGCGGGTAGATGCCGAGCTCGCCCATCTCTCCCGGCAGCGCCACAAATTTCGCCTCGCCGGAGAAAATCGACTCTTCGGCACTTACTACGTCAACGTGAATCGTCGCCATTTGCTTTCCCTTGACTGGTGTAGGCTTACGCCATCTTCTTGGCTTTTTCGAAGGCCTCGTCGATAGTGCCGACCATGTAAAAAGCTTGTTCGGGCATGTGGTCGCATTCGCCGTTCACGATCATCTTGAAGCCGCGAATGGTTTCAGCGAGCGACACGTATTTGCCCGAGGTGCCGGTGAAGACCTCGGCCACAAAAAAGGGCTGGCTCAGGAAACGCTGGATCTTGCGCGCGCGCGCTACGGCCAGCTTGTCTTCTGGCGCCAGTTCGTCCATGCCCAGAATCGCAATGATGTCGCGCAACTCTTTGTACCTCTGCAACGTGCCTTGCACCGCGCGCGCCGTGTTGTAGTGGTCTTCGCCGACGACGGCTGGTGACAGCTGGCGGCTGGTCGAATCGAGCGGGTCAACCGCAGGGTAGATGCCCAGCGAAGCGATGTCACGGCTCAGCACCACGGTCGAATCCAGGTGGGCAAACGTGGTGGCCGGCGACGGGTCGGTCAAGTCATCGGCGGGCACGTAGACGGCCTGAATCGATGTGATGGAACCGACCTTGGTCGAGGTGATGCGTTCTTGCAGGCGGCCCATTTCTTCGGCCAGCGTCGGCTGGTAACCCACGGCGGATGGCATACGGCCCAGCAGCGCGGACACTTCGGTGCCGGCCAGGGTGTAGCGGTAGATGTTGTCGACGAAAAACAGCACGTCACGGCCTTCGTCACGGAAGGACTCGGCAATCGTGAGACCCGTCAACGCCACGCGCAAACGGTTGCCTGGCGGCTCATTCATCTGGCCGTAGACCATCGCCACTTTTGACTCTTCGAGCTTCTCGAGGTTCACGACGCCAGAGTCGGCCATCTCGTGATAGAAGTCGTTGCCCTCACGGGTACGCTCACCCACGCCAGCAAACACGGACAGACCCGAGTGCGCCTTGGCGATGTTGTTGATCAGTTCCATCATGTTGACGGTCTTGCCGACGCCGGCGCCGCCGAACAAACCGACCTTGCCGCCTTTGGCGAACGGGCACACCAGGTCAATCACCTTGATGCCGGTTTCCAGCAACTCTTGCGATGGGCTGAGTTCGTCGTAAGCCGGGGCCTTGCGGTGAATCGGGGCGGTCAGGGTCTGGTCAACCGGGCCACGCTCGTCAATCGGCGCGCCCAGCACGTCCATGATGCGGCCCAGCGTTGCTTTGCCAACAGGCACCGTGATGTTGGCGCCGGTGTTATACACGATGTTGCCGCGGCGCATGCCGTCGGACGTGCCCAACGCAATCGTGCGCACCACGCCGTCACCGAGCTGCTGCTGAACTTCCAGGGTCAGCGCGGAGCCTTCCATTTTCAGCGCGTCATAAATCTTGGGCATCTGGTCACGTGCGAATTCGACGTCGACCACCGCACCAATACACTGAACAATCTTGCCTTGAGCTTGAGCCATGATGAGATCCTTGGGTTCTTTAATCTTTTAAATCGGGTGGCGCGGACTAAACCGCTGCGGCACCGCTGACGATTTCCGAAAG
>JANNKV010000082.1:0-7871 GCA_031396485.1 Polaromonas sp.
AGGGCTGTGAAGCGGCTTGAAAGCTGCTTTTGACAGCCTGCCGAAAATATTCCGGGTTTTTAGCAACGGTGTGTCGATTCGTCCGCAGCTGCTTCGTCGTTTGAATACAAGCCGGGTTTTTCGAGGCCAGCTTTTCCGGCTACCGGCCCGGCTTTCAACTGTCCATTGAAGGAGTGCTTCCCATGCGATTCATGATCATCGTCAAGTCCACGCCCGAATTCGAGGCCGAGACCCTCCCGCAAACGCCAGACGAAAAACTGATGGCCGCGATGGCCGACTTCCATGAAGAGCTGTCGAAGGCTGGCGTGTTGCTCGACGCCAGTGGCCTGCAGCCCAGCCGCAAGGGCTGGCGCATTCATTATGAGCAGGGCGGCACGCGCACGGTGGTCGACGGCCCGTTTGCTGAAAGCAAGGAACTGATCGCCGGCTTCACGACCATCCAGGTGCGCTCGCGCGAGGAAGCGCTGGAATGGTCGCGGCGCTTTCCGAATCCGGCAGGCGTTGGGCAGCCAGCCGTCATCGAAGTGCGCCAGCTTTATGAGCTGGATGACTTCACGCCGAACGAGCAGGTTGATCGTTTTCGCGAGATGAACACCCCCAGCCAGAAGTAAGGAGCCCTCCATGGTTAAAAATACCCTGCTTGTGATATTGGGCGTGGTCGTGCTGGCCGTCGCTGTGGTGTCGGCGATCGCCGCGAGCCGGCCGGACACCTTTCGCGTGTCGCGCAGCGCCACGATTGCTGCGCCAGCCGACAAGCTGTTTCCGATGATCAACGACGTACGCGAGTTCAACACCTGGAACCCCTACAACCAGAAAGACCCGCAGATGAAGGGCAGCTACAGCGGCCCTGCGAGCGGGCCGGGCGCGCACTACGATTTCGAGAGCAAAAAAGCCGGCACTGGCAGCTTCGAGGTTCTGCGGGCGACGGCCCCCTCGGAAGTGACGATACGGCTGAACATGACTGCGCCGTTCAAGGTGGACAACACCGTCATCTTCACGCTGGCACCGCAAGGCAACGCCATGCAGGCCACGCAGGCAACCTGGGCCATGGAAGGCCCCGCGCCGTTCCTGGCGAAGTTCATGGGCGTGATCTTCAACATGGACAAGATGGTGGGAGCCGATTTCGAGGCCGGTCTTGCCAATCTCAAAACCAAAGCCGAAAAATCCTGAGGCGTCTTTTCCTTTTTCACTGATTCGAAAGGTACAAAACATGTCCCGGAAAATATTCGTCAATCTGCCCATCAAGAACATGGAAAAAAGCCAGGTCTTTTTCAGGAGCCTGGGCTTCTCATTCGACCCGCAATTCACCAATGAGCAGGGCGCCTGCATGGTCATCAGTGAGGACCACAACTATGTGATGCTGCTGGTGGAACCGTTCTTCAGTACCTTCATCAAAAAGTCGATTGCCGACGCCAGCAAGACGACCGAAGTGCTGGTCTGCCTCTCGTGCGACAGCCGGGCGGAAGTCGATGCGTTGGTTAAAAAAGCGGTTGCCGCCGGCGGCAAGACACCTAACGCGCCGCAAGACCACGGTTTCATGTACGGTCACGGCTTCGAAGACCTTGACGGTCACCTCTGGGAACTGGCGTGGATGGACCCGAACGCTGCGCCGCCCCAGGCCTGATCAGCTCACAGCGGCATGTATTCAGCCACCCACCAGGCGATCGCGGCGGTCTGGCGCATCGAGTCGGCGAAGATCGTCGCGAGCGTGGCGCGCCTGGTGCGCGACATCGGCGTGGCCGAAGAACTGGCGCAGGACGCGCTGGTGGCGGCGCTGGAGCACTGGCCCAAAGAAGGCGTACCCGCCAAGCCGGCCGCCTGGCTGATGACCACCGCCAAACACCGCGCACTTGACCGGCTGCGTCATAACAAGATGCAGAGCCAGAAGCTCGAAGAAATCGGCCACGACCTCGAAGCCCGGGAGGCGCTGATCGTGCCTGACTTTGTCGATGCGCTGGACGCGGCCCGGCAGGACGATATCGGCGACGATCTGCTGCGGCTCATCTTCACCGCCTGCCACCCGGTGCTGCCGGCCGAAGCGCGGGTGGCCTTGACATTGAAGCTGCTGGGCGGGCTGACGACGCACGAGATCGCACGTGGTTTCCTGGTGCCCGAGCCGACCATTGCCCAGCGCATCGTGCGCGCGAAGCGCACCCTGCTTGAGGCGCAAGTGCCGTTCGAGGTGCCGCGTGCAGACGCGCTGGGCGAACGGCTGGCGTCGGTGCTGGAAGTGGTCTACCTGATCTTCAACGAAGGCTACACCGCCAGCGCCGGCGAGGACTGGATGCGCCCCGCGTTACTCGATGAGGCCTTGCGGCTGGGCCGCATGCTGGCGGAGCTGGCGCCGGGCGAAGGCGAAGCCCACGGCCTGGCGGCGCTGATGGAGTTGCAGGCCTCACGCATGGCCGCGCGGGTCGATGCAGGCGGTCGGCCGGTGCTGTTGCTTGATCAGGACCGCGCGCGCTGGGACCACCTGCTGATCCGGCGTGGCCTGGCAGCGCTTGGCCGTGCGGAGGCCTTGAGCCGAGGGCGTGGTGAGCCGCTCGGCGCTTATGCACTGCAGGCTGCGATCGCGGCGTGCCATGCGCGGGCGCCGACGGCTGCGCGAACCGACTGGCGCGGTATCGCCGCCTTGTACGACGCGCTGGCGCAGGCCCAGCCTTCGCCGGTGGTGGAGCTCAACCGTGCCGTTGCGGTGGGCATGGCCTTCGGCCCCGCAGCGGGGCTGGAGATCATCGAGCAGCTGGCGGCAGAAAAATCGCTGCAAAACTACCAGTGGCTACCCAGCGTGCGCGGCGACCTGCTGGCCAGGCTGGGGCGAACTGGGGAGGCGCGTGTGCAGTTCGAGCAGGCGGCTGCGCTGGCGTCCAACTTGCGGGAGCGCGAGCTTTTGCTGGAGAGGGCGCGTGAGATGCAGAATCCGCCTGATCCTGAAATATTTTAGTAAAAAGTGCCGCTAGCCCGGGTATTTCCTGCGCAAGCAGCTATAAAAATAATAGCGTTTAATAAGGGGCGACAGGGCAGGCAGTGCCCGGCGCGGCTCTTCCGGTTGACTGCGGCGGAGCCGCTTTAAGGGCTCGCGACGAAGTAGCTGGCGATGTCGTGGAGGTCTGCAACGCTGAGTGTGCCGGCGGCATAGCGCAGGCGCAGGTAGCCGAGCAGATAGTTGTAGCGAGCCAGCGCCAGGTCGCGTTTACCCTCGAACAGCTGCTGCTGCGCATTGAGCACGTCGAGGTTGGTGCGTTGCCCGCCCTTGACGCTTTTTCGCGTCGCTTCGACCAACAAGGTGGCCGAGCTGAGCGCTTTGGCGGCTGCATCAATTCTGAGCGCGCTGCTCAAGGTGAGGTTGTACTGCTTGCGCAACTCGAGCACCACGGTGTTTGTTCTTGCGTCAAGATCCGCCTGCGCCTTGCCGTAGTTTGAAACGGCCTGGCTGGTGGCTGCGGTGACGGCGCCGCCGGAATAGATCGGCACATTCAGCTGCACGCCTATCGTATGGACTTTTGAGCTCTGATTGAATGTGTTGGTGGTGTCCGAACTGTTCTTGCCAGTGCTGGCGATCAGGTCAAGGCGCGGCGAGTGGCCGGCCCGGTTTTTGTTGATTTCTTCCCGGGCTATTTCGACGGCATACCGCTGCGCCAGAAGTTCGGGGTTGTTGGCGAGCGCGATCTCCTTCCAGGCGTCAAAGGTTTCGGGCAGCATCGGCCTGACGCGAAAATCGTCTGCCAGCGGGTCGAGTTTGTCGACATCCTGTCCCACCATGGCGGCCAGTGCATTACGCGTGTTGACCAGGTTGTCTCTGGCCTCCAGCACCTGGGCTTCGGCCAGATCGTATTTGGCCTGGGTTTCCAGCACATCAGTGAGCGTGCCTTCACCCCGCTGGAACATGCGTACATTGGACTGGCGCTGTTCCGCGTAGGCGTCACGCTGCGCGATGGCCTGGTTGAGCTGGTCTTCGGCATATTTGGCGGGCGTATACAGGCCCAGCAGACGCACGATCAGATCCTGGCTGCGGGCCGAAAACTGTGCGTCGCTGGCATTCGTCTGCGCGAGGCCCTGGCGATAGCGCGCTTGTCCTTCAGGGTGATAAAGGGGTTGCCGCACCTGCAGCGACGCCGCCAGGCCGGAATAGTTGCGGCGTTCTGTGACTTCTCCACGCGCCGAAGACGTGGATATGTCGGCCTGATTCCTGTTTCGGGAATAACTCGCCGAGACGTTGGGCAAAAGATTGGAGCGCCCCAGTTCCTTGAATTGTTGACCCGCTTCGTTGTCGCGCTGGGCCGAGCGATACACCGGGTCGTTGGCCAATGCCGCCTCGTAGGCCGGCAGCAAACCCAGCGCGGCCACGTTCTGCGTCTGGAACAGCGCCGCTCCGCACAAAACCAAGGCGAGTGGCTGGCAAAATACCCGGGCCATCATCCTCATTCCTCCGTCATCGACATCTTGAATTTGTCAATGAGCGGTCTGAAAAGGTAGTTCATCATGGTGCGCTCACCGGTCTTGACGAACAGTTCGACAGGCATGCCAGGACGAACCTGCAGGTTGGCGAGCATCTTCATGCCTTCGGGCGCGACCTTGGCCTTGAGGTTGTAGTAAGGCTGGCCACTTTTTTCGTCGACCAGGCGGTCGGCTGAAATCTGGGTGACGATGCCGGGAATGTGCGGTGTCTGGTTCTGGTTGAAAGCCGAAAAGATCAGTTCGACCGGCAGGTTCGGGTGAACCTTGTCGACAAGATGCACTGGTAATTGCCCGTCAATCACCAGCGCGTCTTCGCTTGGAACGATATCCATCAGCCGGAAGCCGGGGGCGACCACGCCGCCGTGGGTGAAAACGTTCATGGCCACCACGGTGCCGTCCACCGGGGCCTTGACCATCACATTGCCCAGGTCGTAGTCAAGGCCGTTGAGTCGATTGGACAGCGCTTCGGCTTCTTTCTGGATGTCTGACAGTTGCGTGCGGACTTCCTTCTGGTATTCCTGCTGGCGTTGCAAACGCTTCAGCTTGAATTCCGAGATCTGGCTTTTGCCGCGGCCGATGTTGCTGGCGTCTTCCGAGATCGCAGTCGCCAGTTGGGCATAGGTTCGTTCCAGCTCCAGCAGTCGGTTTCGGGCAACGTAACCTTCTTTGGCCAGGTCGCGCATGCCGTCGAGTTGCTCTTTCAAAAATTGGAGCTGCACTTTTTTGCCATCACGGGATTCTTCCAGCCCCTGGTTTTGCAGCACCAAGCCGGCAATATTTTCGTCAAGCGCTGAAAGTTCGCTCTGGATGGCAGACTGCCGCGAGCTGAACAATTGCCGCTGCAGACTGACGTTGACAGCCACGCGCGGGTCGGCTTTGACGCTTTCCAGTTCAGGTGGAAACACAATACTCCGCTTGCCGTCCCGTTCTGCAATCAGCCGCGCCTCTGCGCTTCGGGCGGCGAAGTACTGCACACGGCTACTTTCTGCATTGGCGCGGGACTGCACGGCGTTCATGCGGACCAGCACGTCGCCGGCTTTCACCACATCGCCTTCCTTCACCAAGATGGCTTCAACCGTGCCACCGGTCAGGTGCTGAACCGCCTTCTTGTTGGTCGCCACAGTCACAGTGCCGCTGAGCGGCACGCCCTTGTCCAGCGGCGCCAGTGAGGCCCACAACACAAAGCCGCCGAGACCGGCGATCACGATCCACCAGCCCAGACGGGTATGCCGCGTCATGTCGGTGCTGACTTCACGCGCAGCCACCTCCCGCGATTCAATATCGGTGGCAGACGGGTCGTTACCGAATAAGCGTTTCATGATGGTGCTGCCCTGTTGCCTGCGTAATCACTTTTCAGCCTGCTGCGCCGGCGCTGGCCGGTGCGCTAAATTCTGCGGGCTGTTTCACGGCTGCCGTCGTCGTAATAGCGGCAGGTTTGGCTGTCGGCGCGTGTTGCTGCGCGGCTTTGGCCAGATCCGCAAGCACCTGCGTGGTGGGGCCAAACATCTGGGCTACACCGTCACGCAGCAGCAGTAATTTGTTCGTCACGTTAATTGCGCTGCTTCGGTGCGTGATCAGCACGACGGTTTTACCGCGCTTGCGAAAATCCACAATGGCAGTAATCAGCGCTTGCTCCCCGGTTTCGTCGAGGTTTGAGTTCGGCTCATCCAGAACCAGCAGTGAGGGGTCGTCGTACATGGCCCGCGCCAAACCAATACGCTGTTTTTGACCGCCGGACAGACCGGCACCGCCATCGCCCAGTGGCGTGTCATAGCCTTGCGGAAACTGCAGAATCAGTTCATGGACGCCCGCTCGTTTGGCCGCCAGGATGACTGCTTCCGGATCGACTTCTCCGAAGCGGCCAATGTTTTCGCACACCGTTCCGGCGAACAGTTCGATGTCTTGCGGCAGATAACCTATCGACGGGCCAAGCTCGTCTTTGTTCCACTGGTAGATGTCAGCGCCATCCAGTCGTACCTTGCCCATCGCGGCAGGCCAGACGCCTACCAGCAAGCGCGCCAGCGTGGACTTGCCCGAGCCACTGGCCCCGATTACGCCCAGCACATCACCGGGCGCCAGGGAAAAACTCATGTTTTTGATGATCGCCACAGGGCACCCGGGTGGCGCTGCCGTCACGGCCTCCAGCGCAATCTGACCCTTGGGCTTGGGCAGCGGCATACCGGCTACGCGGGGCGGATTGGCCGTCAACAGTTCGCTCAGGCGGTTATAGGCGCTGCGCGTGCTGCTCCAGCTTTTCCAGACGCCAATCAGTTGCTCAACGGGGCTCAGTG
Organism: Polaromonas sp.; assembly: GCA_031396485.1. Taxonomy (GTDB): domain Bacteria; phylum Pseudomonadota; class Gammaproteobacteria; order Burkholderiales; family Burkholderiaceae_C; genus Polaromonas. The sequence continues at coordinate 6,750 of JANNKV010000082.1, forward strand.
TTCTGCCCATCAGGATGGACGAAACAATCATCATGCCGCCTGTGATTTTTCCATCAAGCACCAGCAGCGCGCCGTAGCCGAGGATGAGCGACTGCAAGGAAGTGCGAACGAATTTGGTGATGGCCCCGATGATGCCGGCCTTCTCGCTGGCTTCAGCCTGCAAACTCAAAAAACGGCCATGCAGTTTGAACCAGCGCGCCATCAGATTGGGCAGCATGCCCATGGCCTCAATCACCTCGGCATTCCGCAGGTTGTTGGTGGCCAGGTTGCCCGCGGAAATTGCCATGCTGCTGGCCTCGTTCAGCGGCTTTTTCGACACCATTTCGTTCACGAAAGCCAGAACAATCAGGATAACGATTCCGCAAAGCGCAAACACCCCGAGCGACGGGCTGAACATAAAAATTACAAGCAGATAAACGGGAAACCACGGCGCATCAAAAAATGCGAACAGCCCGTTGCCGGTGACAAACTGGCGGATGGTGGTCAAGTCATGCAAGGCCTGGCCGGCGTTGCCACCAGCTTTTTTAAGGTTCTGCTCAAAAGCAGCGGTGTAAATGCGCTTGTTCAGCTTCATGTCCAGTTGCGCGCCAACGCGAATCAGTACAAAGCTGCGCACGAACTCCAGCGCGCTGGTAAACAAAAACGCACCCAGCACCATCAAGGTCAGCATCAGCAGGGTCGTCACGTTCTGGCTGGCGAGCACCCTGTCGTAGACCTGCAGCATGTAAAGCGATGGCACCAGCAGCAGCATGTTGATGATGGCGCTGAAGATGCCCACGGTGCGAAAAGCTCCCTTGAAGTCGCCCAGAGCTGCTGCGATTTCATTTTTCGGAAGCTTGAGTGAAGAGATCATGGGATGTGCTTGATGTTGCTAATTTTGCTGCTTGTTCACACTATGTTGCACATGGTAAGCCATTGATTTCACATATTCCAGTCATCAGGCACGGAGTTCACGTGACAAATGCACGAAACCCCCGCCCGAAGGCGGGGGTTTCGATCCGCGCATGGGTCCGCGGTGGCTGCTGACAGCCGTCAGCGGCTCAAAGCACCAGGTCAGTCGCAGTCAGGTTTTGGTTACCCGTCAGCTGAATCTGGAAGTCAGCCGTGCCGTTGCCATCCACA
>JANNKV010000253.1:0-3916 GCA_031396485.1 Polaromonas sp.
CGTGGTCAGGCAAGCGGTGATAAGGCGGTGCAGATCGTCGTAGCTCAGCCAGGTGGCCAGCATGCGGCGGTCTTTGGGTTCGGGAAACGACGAGCCGATGCGCACGCACGCCGTCTCAATGCCATAACGGTCAAAGTAAAAGCGCGACAGGTCTTCGCCAAAGGCCTTGCTCAAACCGTAAAGGCCATCGGGCCGCGGCGGGTGGTCGGCGGTGATCGTCTCGCCTTGCCGATAAAACCCGGTGACGTGGTTGGAGCTGGCAAACACCACGCGCTTCACGCCGTGCTTACGGGCCGCTTCGTACAAGTTGTAGAGGCCCAGAATGTTGGCCTGCAGGATCGGCCCGAATGGACCTTCGACCGAGATGCCGCCGAGGTGAACAATTGCATCGACGCCGCTGACCATGGCATCCACCGCAGCCGCGTCGGCCAGATCGGCGAGCACGATTTCTTCACCGGGGCCGACGGCACCAAACGCTTTCAAGTCGGACAGACGCAGCACTGAACAGTTGGCCTTGAGGCGCTCGCGCAGGGCCTGACCCAAGCCGCCGGCAGCGCCGGTCAGCAGCAGTTTTTGATGAACCTTGAGAGTCATATTTGAAGAATCAGGGTTGGTGGGCGCGTAATCGCTGGACATTCAACAGGAGTTTGATAAAGTCAAACCAAAAGACGCAGTCGTCGGTTGTCTGATGACTAGATTTTGTGGCTCTTCAATTTTGTTGTCAATAACTTTTTATGCAGACAAGGAAAACCCCTAACGTGACCTCCCCGGCGCCCCCGTCGCTTCTGGTTGCGCCGTCGCCCGCCACGCGCCGGCCACGCGGGCTGGTGAGCGAGATCGTGGAAAGCCTGGCGGCCAGCATCCGCGACGGACAACTGAAGGCTGGTGACAAGTTGCCCACCGAAGCCGAAATCATGGCTCGTTTCGACGTGAGCCGCACGGTCGTTCGCGAGTCGCTGTCCAGGCTTCAGGCCTCGGGTCTGGTGGAAACCCGCCATGGCATCGGAACCTTTGTATTGCCGCCGCAGGACGCCGGCAATTTTAGGATTGCGGCGGCGGATTTCGCCACGGTGGCCGATGTCATTTCGGTGCTGGAATTGCGCATCAGCCTTGAAACCGAGGCTGCGGGGCTGGCGGCCCAGAGGCGAACCGCAGCCAACCTTCAGGCCATGGAAGCGGCATTGCTGGCCTTCAGGGATTCGATCAACCACGATTCCGATGCCGTGCCGCCCGACTTCCAGTTTCATATGGAAGTGGCCCGCTCTACCGGTAACCGTCATTTTGCCGACCTGATGACTTACCTCGGAACCATGATCATTCCGCGTACGCGCGTCAACACGGCGCAGAACGCGCCCGAGGGCCGCATGAACTACCTGCAGCGCGTCCACGCCGAGCATGAAAGCATCTACAGCGCGATCCGCAACCAGGATGCAGAGGCCGCGCGCGCAGCCATGCGGACGCACCTTTCCAACAGCCGCGAGCGCCTGCGGCGCGGCACCAACGCGCACACCATGCAGCCTGAAAATCGGCAGGTCGAGGCCGGACCCCACGACACCAGGCTCAACAAGATAAGCTGATCAGCGCCGGGTTTTAGTTGTACGACAACTTAACAGCAGGCGACTTCGCACTGGATGATGCCGACCCGGTTGAAGCAAGGCAAAAGTGGGAATCATTTGCGGCAATCCAGTTCTGGGGGCACAAGAAAAACCACCTGACTGACGCCTTTACGGTAAATTGCCAAAACTTTTAGGGCTCCAGACCACACCCGGCGGGCACGAGTAGCTATAAAACTCGTAGCAATGCAGATTTTTGCGTTATATTTCGTTCGAGCTTGTTGCTTGTGCATGCACGCACCTTGCCAAATTCCACCCCACTTTCATTGTGATCAGAGGAGATAAAAAATGAGTGCCAAAGAAAATGCAGCCGTCAGCCAATTGCTCGAGCTGCTGGAATCACGCTACGCCCTGCGCGTCCTGTGGGCCCTGAAAGACGGTCATCCGCAGACTTTTCGCCTTCTGCAGGACAGCATTGGCAGCATCACCCCCAACACACTGAACACCCGCATCAAGGAACTGCGTGCCGCCGGTCTGATGGGCCACGACACCCACGGCTATAACGTCACCCCGCTGGGCACCGACCTGCTCAAACGCTTGAACGATCTGCAGGCGTTTGCCAGCAAATGGGCCGTGAGCCAGACCAAAGTGGCTGCAGTCAAGAAAAAATAGTGGTTTGACTTTGCGGCGCAGGTTCGGCGCCGCCTATTGAAAAAGACAGGCACGCCGCCTGTTTTTTTTCGCCTTCGCTGCAGCCAGGGGGTTGTGGGCAGGATTGTTGCCCATCCTCATTTTTTTTAATCATTCAGGGCTGTAGCCCGCGATATTCCTGCGCAGGCAGCTATTCAATCAATAGCAATCGAAGATGTGGTGAGCAGGGACGATGCCTGCGCTTGAAGCCGTTGACACCGGCTGTCGGCGTGTTTGACGCTTTCTCAAGTCCGCCCGCGCTCGTGCCGGCTACCCGCGCCGCTCCAGAGCTTTCGTTGAAAAATTCAATCCCCTGTCTTGAAAAGGGCTTTCAAGCCCCAAGCTCACAACATTGTTAGCCCAATTAGCCTGAACAAGCATGTCTGAAAACAACCCATCCGAACCCAATCAGCCCCTCACCGGCGCGCCCAGCCCGGAAGAGCTGGAGGCTGCGCAAGCTGCCAATGAATTTGACGCGCTGACAGTGGCGCAAGCTGAAGTCGCCACGCTTCAAGCCAAAAACACCGAGCTGTCTGACAGCTATCTCCGGGCCAAGGCCGAGGCCGAAAACGCCCGGCGCCGCGCCGACGACGAAATTTCAAAAGCCCGCAAGTTCGCTGTGGAAAGCTTTGCCGAAAGCCTGCTTCCCGTGACCGACAGCCTCGAAGCCGGTCTGGCCATCAAGGGCGCCACGCCCGAACAGATCAGGGAAGGTGCCGAGGCCACGCTCAAGCAGCTCAAAAGCGCGCTGGAGCGCAACCGCGTGCTCCAAATCAGCCCGGAAGCGGGCGCGAAGTTTGACCCGCATCAGCACCAGGCCATCAGCGTGGTACCTGCCGAGCAGGAAGCCAACACCGTCGTGACCGTGCTGCAAAAAGGCTATCTGATTTCAGACCGGGTGCTTCGCCCCGCACTGGTCACCGTGGCCGCACCGAAATAGTTAGAAAAAACCGGTACATGGACTTGAAGTTGTGACCACTTATCCACAACTCATCAACATCTGATCAACATTCGATCAACATTCGATCAACATGTTTACCAACGGATTTATCCACAGCAGGCAAGCAGGCATCCGGACGGTCCGGCGCCTCGACTAATTTTTAGCAAACCAGAAAAGCAGGAGAACATCATGGGAAGAATTATTGGCATCGATTTGGGCACCACCAACAGCTGTGTTTCCATCATGGAAGGCAATACGCCGCGCGTGATTGAGAACTCTGAGGGCGCGCGCACCACACCGTCTATCGTGGCGTACCAGGAAGACGGCGAAGTGCTGGTCGGCACGTCGGCCAAGCGCCAGGCTGTGACCAACCCGAAGAACACGTTGTACGCCGTCAAGCGTTTGATCGGCCGCAAGTTCAGCGAAAAAGAAGTCCAGAAGGACATTCAGCTGATGCCATATTCCATCGTGGCAGCCGACAACGGTGACGCCTGGGTTGAAGTGCGCGGCAAGAAGATGTCGGCCCAGCAGGTCAGCGCCGACATCCTGCGCAAGATGAAGAAAACCGCCGAAGACTACCTCGGCGAGCCGGTCACCGACGCCGTGATTACGGTGCCGGCGTACTTCAACGACGCCCAGCGCCAGGCCACCAAAGACGCCGGCCGCATCGCCGGTCTGCAAGTGATGCGGCTGGTCAATGAGCCGACCGCCGCCGCCCTCGCCTACGGGCTCG
>JANNKV010000090.1:0-16492 GCA_031396485.1 Polaromonas sp.
TTTTTCCAGTGTTCCAAGGTGCGTCCTCTTTAGCTCTCGATAACAAGGGTCGGCTTTCTGTGCCGACCCGGCATCGTGACGTCTTGAGCGCGACCGCATCGAGTCAGCTGACCATCACCAAACATCCGCACGGCTGCCTGATGATTTTCCCCCGCAATGAATGGGAAAAGTTCCGCGACCGTATCGCTTCGCTTCCAATGCAGGCACAGTGGTGGAAGCGTATCTTTCTGGGTAACGCGATGGATGTCGACATGGACGCGACGGGCCGGGTGCTGGTGTCGCCCGAGTTGCGTGCAGCAGCCGGTATCAGCAAAGACACGGTGTTGCTCGGCATGGGCGGTTACTTCGAACTCTGGGATGCCGCGACCTACGCGGCGCAGGAAGCAGAGCAGATGAAGGGTGACATGCCCGACGTCTTCAGAGACTTTTCGTTTTAGAAAGAAAGCGGTGAACGGCACATGGACACACCGCACCGTCTTGTTGAACGAAGCCATTACAGCGCTTCTCACCAATCCAGACGGGCACTACATCGACGCAACATTCGGTCGCGGTGGTCATTCGCGGTTGCTGCTCAAGCAGCTGTCGCCGCAGGGCCGACTGACAGTGTTCGACAAGGACCTGGAAGCCATCGCCGAGGCGCGCAGCATGTCCGATGCACGCGTAGTCATTCGGCACGAGGGCTTTGCGCATCTGGCCGATTTGCCAGCTGCCAGTGCGGCCGGCGTTTTGATGGATCTGGGCATCAGTTCACCGCAGATCGACAACCCCGCGCGCGGGTTTTCATTTCGCTCGGAAGGCCCACTCGACATGCGTATGGACACCACGCGTGGCCAGAGCGTGGCCGAGTGGCTGGCAGATGCATCGGTAGAAACCATGACGGAGGTGATTCGTGAATATGGCGAAGAACGGTTTGCTGGGCAGATTGCAAAGGCGATTGATCGTCGCCGACAGGAACGGGGCCCTCTTGGAACCACCACTGATCTGGCCGAAGTCGTGGCTGGCGCGGTCAAAACCCGCGAGCCGGGTAAGGACCCTGCAACGCGCACATTTCAGGCTTTTCGGATTTTCATCAACGCCGAGCTTGAAGAGCTGCAACAGGCGCTAGAGGCGTCGCTCAAGGTGCTGCAACCCGGAGGGCGTCTGGTGGTCATCAGTTTTCATTCGCTCGAAGACCGCATCGTCAAGCAATTCATCGCCAGCCATTCGCGCGATGTGTTTGACCGCCGCGCGCCGTTTGCCGAGCCGAAGGTCATGCACTTCAAGGCGCTGGGTCGCACCAAGCCCAGCGAAGAAGAGGTTGCTGGCAATCCTCGTTCCCGCAGTGCGGTCATGCGTGTGGCCGAGCGCACGGGAGCCACCGCATGACAAGGCTGAGCCTCGTTTTACTGCTCGCCGTGATGGCCAGCGCCTTGTACCTGGTTCATACGCAGTATGAGTCGCGCCGTCTTTACGTCGAGCTGGAAAAAGCCGTAGCGCAAAGTCGAAAGCTCGAATCGGACAACGAGCGCCTGCAGGTTGAAAAGCGCGCACAGGCGACGCCGCTGAGAGTAGAAAAACTGGCCAGAGACCGCCTGCAGATGCGTACCGCAACGCCGGCCATCACGCAATACGTGACGTACACAGGCGGCGTCCCGCTCAAGGGGACTGCGCGTGAGTAGAAGTGTTCTTTATTCGGCAAGCCCGCTGCTGGCCAGCCGCACGCCGGTGTGGCGCAGCAAGTTCATCGTCGCGGGTATCGGCCTGGCTTTTGTCGGCCTGGCGGGCCGTGCCGCCTACATCCAGGTTTTCGGCAACGAGTTTTTCCAGCGTCAGGGCGAGGTGCGTTTTGCCCGCACGCTGGAACTGCCTGCCAATCGCGGACGCATTCTGGATCGCAATGGTTTGATTCTCGCCTCCAGCGTGCCGGCGCCCAGTATCTGGGCCATTCCGGAGGACGTTGAAGCCAGTAAATCGCAACTCGCACAGCTGGCCAAACTGCTGGAGATGCCGCTTTCGGACCTGAACAAAAAGCTCGGCGACGACGATAAGACTTTCGTCTGGGTCAAACGCCAGGTCGATGAGCCCGTGGCGCAGAAAATTGCAGCGCTGGGCATCAAGGGCATCTATCAACGCAAGGAATACAAGCGCCAGTACCCTGAGGGCGAAACGGTTTCGCACGTGGTCGGCTTCACCAATGTGGAAGACCGGGGACAGGAGGGCATGGAACTGCTCTTCAACAAAGACCTGGCAGGACGCGCGGGCTCGCGCCGCGTGATCAAAGACCGTCTTGGGCGCGTCGTGGAAGATGTGGGCGAGCAGGTCCCGCCGGTAGACGGCAAGGATTTGCAGCTGAGCATCGACAGCAAGATGCAGTTTGTCGCCTACCAGAAGCTGCGCGATGCAGTCATCAGCAACAAGGCCGTGGCAGGCAGTGTCGTAGTGCTTGATGCTGTCACCGGGGAGGTGCTGGCCATGGCCAACTACCCCAGCTTCACCCCTGACAAACGCCAGAACATGACAGGCGCCCAGTTGCGTAACCGCGCTTTGACGGATACGTTTGAGCCCGGTTCGGTCATGAAGGCATTCACGGTGGGTTTGGCGCTGGATACCAACCGGGTGAGACCCAACACCCAGATTCAGACGGCGCCCGGACGCATACAAATTACCGGTTCCACCATCAGCGATTCGCACCCGAACGGCATGCTGACCGTGGAAGAAGTCATCCAGAGATCAAGCAATGTGGGCACGGTGAAGATGGCCATGCAAATGCAACCACGCGAAATGTGGGACGTCTTTTCCCAGGCGGGTTTTGGGCAGAAGCCACAAATCACGTTTCCCGGCGTCGTGTCGGGGCGGCTGCGGCCTTACAAAACCTGGCGGCCGATCGAGCAGGCCACGATGGCCTACGGATACGGCCTCTCGGCGTCGCTGTTCCAGATGGCGCGTGCCTACACGGTCTTTGGTCATGACGGCCAGATTATCCCGGCCACGTTGCTCAAGAGCGAGGAACCCGCAGTCGGTACGCGCGTTTTCTCACCGCGCACCGCTGCAGAAATCCGGAAAATGCTGCAGATGGCTGCCGGCCCCGGCGGCACCGGCCAGAAAGCCCAGACCCTGGGCTACTCGGTCGGCGGCAAATCGGGTACCGCCTACAAGCAGGTCGGCAACGGTTACGGCACCGCCGGAGACCGCAAATACCGCGGCTGGTTTGTCGGCATGGCGCCCATCGACAAGCCACGCGTCATCGTCGCAGTGATGATCGATGAGCCGCGCGCAGGTAAGTATTTTGGCGGCGATGTCGCGGCGCCGGTGTTCAGTGAAGTTGTGCAGCAGACGCTGCGCATGCAGGGCGTTCAGCCCGATATGAGCGTGAAGCCGCAAATCGTCACCAACCCGGTGGAGGAATCGTTTTGACGACCCGGCTCGACACGCCTGATCACGCAGCCACCTGGCTGCGCGAGCGCGTGCGCGGCCGCTTGCTGACCGACAGCCGCCAGCTGGCCGCAGGCGATGGCTTTATTGCCTGGCCGGGTGCGGCTAGTGATGGTCGCAACTTTGTTGCCGGCGCTTTGGCGGTGGGCGCCAGCGCGTGTCTGGTTGAGGAAGACGGCGCATCGAGTTTTAACTTTCGGGATGACCGGGTTGCGACATACGCCGGATTGAAGGCGGCCAGCGGGCCGATTGCCGCCGCCTATTTCGAGTCGCCTGGTCAGCATCTCGATGTAGTTGCCGTCACGGGCACCAACGGCAAGACATCCACCACCTGGTTTTTGGCGCAGGCGCTCGGAAAGCTGGGACGTCGCTGCGGCGTGGTTGGCACGCTGGGTGTTGGAGAGCCCGGTGCCATGGTTTCGACGGGCCTGACCACACCAGATCCTGTGCTGCTGCAATCGCAGCTCCGGCGTTTTCTCGATGAAGGATTCGCCGCATGTGCGCTGGAGGCGTCTTCGATCGGCATCGTCGAGCGGCGGCTTGATGCGGTGTCTTTTCGTGTCGCCGCTTTCCTGAATCTTACCCAGGATCACCTTGATTTTCACGGGTCCATGCAGGCGTATTGGGGGGCCAAGAAATCCCTGTTCGACTGGCCCGGGCTGAAGGCTGCTGTGATCAATATCGACGATCCAAAGGGTGTTGAGCTCGACATGGCGCTGGCCGGTAGCGGTCTTGATGTCTGGACATTTTCCTGTGAGTCGTCTCCGGCGGTGGCCCGTCTGCAGGCGCGCGGGCTCACTTACGGTGATGGCACCTTGAGTTTTGATGTTGTCGAGGGAACGCAGGTGTACCGCATCGCAACGCCTATGGTCGGTAAGTTCAACGTGTCCAATCTGCTGGCCGCCATGGCCAGCATGCGCGCCATGAATTTTCCGCTCGATGAGATTGTTGCTGCTTGCGTTGACCTTGAACCGGTTCCTGGTCGGATGGATGCCCTTTCCGTGGACGGGCTTCCGATGGTCGTGGTGGACTATGCGCACACGCCGGACGCGCTGGAAAAAGTCCTGACCGCACTGCGGCCGGTCGCGCAGAGCCGTGGCGGTCAGCTTTGGTGTGTCTTCGGTTGCGGTGGCGACCGGGACCGGACCAAGCGACCGCTGATGGCCGCCATGGCCGAAAAATACGCCGACAACATCGTTGTGACCAGCGACAACCCGCGTACAGAAGATCCGCTGGCCATCATTGACGATGTGTTGGCTGGATTGAAGCAACGTGATGCCGCGCAGACTGAAGTGAACCGGTCGCTAGCCATCAGCTCTGCATTGAATCACGCCATGCCTCATGACGTGGTGCTGCTGGCTGGAAAAGGACATGAGCAGTTTCAGGAAATCAAGGGAAAAAAGCTTCCGTTTTCTGATATGGCCCATGCGCGAGCCGCATTGGATGCGCGTGTGACTGCCACTCAGCCGGAGCGCCCGGCATGATGACCTTGCAACAGGCGCAACGCTGGCTGCCTCAGGCGCAGATCGTGGGTAGCGATGCGGTCCGTTTCAATCGCGTTCATACCGACACGCGAACGCTTCAAAGCGGCGATTTGTTCGTGGCCTTGAAGGGCGAAAATTTTGATGCGCATGACTTCCTGCAGCAAGCCCGCGAAAAAGGTGCGGTGGCTGCGATGGCGCAACACGGTCTGCTTGAATCCGGTTTGCCCGGGCTGGAAGTCGCCGATTCAAAAATCGCCCTCGGTGAACTGGCCGCCGCGTGGCGTACGCAATTCATGCTGCCGCTGATTGCCGTCACCGGAAGCAATGGCAAAACGACGCTGACCCAAATGATTGCCTCGATTCTGCGCGCGTGGAAGGCGGACGGTGCCTTCGCGACCGAGGGTAATTTCAACAACGACATCGGGGTTCCATTGACTCTGCTGCGTCTTCGCGCTTCGCACCAGTCGGCTGTTGTTGAACTGGGCATGAACCATCCGGGGGAGATTGCTTTTCTGGCCGCGCTGGTCAAACCCACAGTGGCCGTGGTCAACAACGCCCAGCGCGAGCACCTGGAATTCATGTCAACCGTCGAAGCGGTGGCACGCGAAAACGGATCAGTTCTGCGGGCACTTGATGCATCGGGCACTGCGGTGTTTCCGGCTGACGACGACTACGCGACTATCTGGCGTGAGATCGCGGGCGCCCGCCAAACACTGACTTTTGCACAGAACGGCGAAGCCGATGTGACGGCGACCGCGCACTGGGTGGAAGGCTGCTGGCAAGTTGCTGCGCGGACCCCCGCCGGCCCCCTGGAATTTTCCCTGCACATCGCAGGAAGGCACAACGTGAAGAACGCGTTGGCCGCTGCTGCCTGTGCGCTGGCGATCAACGCCCCGCTGGCGTCCATTGCGCAGGGCCTCACAGCTTTTGTGCCAGTCAAGGGCCGCTCGCGCTCTCTTCAAATACGCCTTCCCGGGCATGCTTTGGCACTGATCGATGACACCTACAACTCCAATCCTGATTCCATGAAGGCTGCCATTGATGTGCTGGCCGAATTGCCCGGCCGTCGTCTGCTAGTCATGGGTGACATGGGTGAAGTGGGTGATCAGGGCCCGCGTTTTCACCACGAGGCGGGCGCGCAGGCGCGTGCGAGTGGCATCGAGATGCTGTTCACGATTGGCGACCAGTCTGCAGAAGCGCATACAGCTTTCGGGTCGGGACGTCATTTTGAAACGATGGACGAGCTGAACGCGGCTGTCCTCGCCGAATTGCCTCAGTCGGCCAGTGTGCTGGTGAAGGGTTCACGCTTCATGAAAATGGAGCGGGTCGTTCAGGCCATTTCCGGCTTTGCCCAAGAAAACAGCCAGGGGAATACGCATGCTGCTTAGCCTGGCCCAATGGCTTCAGTCGGTCTCGCCCGAATTCGGATCTTTCCGGGTATTTCAGTACCTCACGTTTCGTGCTGTCATGGCCGCGTTGACAGCATTGCTGATTGGCTTGATCGCCGGGCCTTTCGTGATTCGCCGCCTGATCTCTTTGAAGATCGGCCAGCCAATTCGTGAATATGCAATGCAAACGCACCTGAGCAAAAGCGGCACACCGACCATGGGTGGTGTGCTGATTCTGCTGTCCATAGGCATTTCGACTTTGCTGTGGGCCGATCTGTCTAACCGCTTTGTCTGGATCGTCATGGTCGTGACGCTCGGATTCGGCGCTATCGGGTGGGTCGATGACTGGCGCAAAGTGGTGCTGAAAGACCCGGAAGGCATGCGTTCACGGGAAAAGTATTTCTGGCAATCGGTGGTGGGCCTGGTCGCTGCGCTGTATCTGGTTTTCAGTATTTCTGAAAGCTCTAATCTGCGCGTTCTCGAGCTGTTCCTCAGCTGGGTGCAGTCTGGCTTTGATGTGAATCTGCCTCCGAAAGCCGGCCTTTTGGTGCCGTTCGTCAAAGAGATCAGCTATCCGCTCGGCGTGTTCGGTTTTGTCATCCTGACCTATCTGGTGATCGTGGGTTCGAGCAATGCCGTGAACCTGACGGATGGTTTGGACGGCTTGGCCATCATGCCGGTCATCATGGTGGGTTCGGCGCTGGGCGTGTTTGCTTATGTGACGGGCAGTGCGGTGTACTCGAAATACCTCTTCTTCCCGCACATCCCCGGTTCTGGCGAGTTGCTTATATTTTGTTCAGCCATGGCGGGTGCCGGGCTGGCTTTCTTGTGGTTCAACACGCATCCGGCGCAGGTATTCATGGGCGATGTTGGCGCACTGGCGCTGGGTGCTTCGCTGGGCACGATCGCAGTGATCGTGCGCCAGGAAATCGTACTGGCGATCATGGGCGGAATTTTCGTGGTGGAAGCGCTGTCGGTGATGCTTCAGGTGATGTACTTCAAGTACACCCGCATGCGTTTTGGTGAGGGCCGGCGCCTTCTAAAAATGGCGCCGCTGCATCACCATTTCGAAAAAACCGGCTGGAAAGAAACGCAGGTGGTGGTTCGCTTCTGGATCATCACCATGCTGCTGTGTCTGGTGGGGCTTTCAACCCTGAAGTTGCGATGAACCAGCTCGCCCAAAAGAACATTCTCGTGCTGGGGCTTGGCGCCTCGGGCCTGGCCATGGCGCGCTGGTGCGTTCGAGAAGGTGCGAAAGTTGTCGTGGCCGATACGCGTGACGCGCCGCCGCAGCGCCAGGCGCTGCAGGCGCAAGTGCCCTCCGCAAACTTTGTCCATGCCTCGCTGGATGAAGCCTTGCTGCAGCAGAAAGCGTTCGACCTGGTGCTGAAGAGCCCGGGTCTGCCGCCTGCATCCGTCGCAGCCCTGACGACGGCTGCCACCGCAGCCGGAATCCCCTGTGGCGGCGAACTCAGCCTGTTCTCGCAGGCTCTGGCCGACTTGAAGGCGACCGAGGGTTACGCGCCCGAAGTGATTGGCATCACCGGAACGAACGGCAAAACCACCGTCACCTCGCTCACTGGCCTGCTGGTGCAGCACGCGGGCAAGTCAGTCGCCGTGGCCGGCAACATCGGCCCGACCTTGCTGGACACGCTCACCGAAAAACTCGACGCCCGCGCGGGTGGCGATGTGTTGCCGCAGGTGTGGGTGCTTGAGCTGTCCAGCTTCCAGCTCGATGGTTGCAGTAATTTCGAACCCACTGTGGCCACGATCCTGAATGTGACGCAGGACCATCTCGACTGGCACGGCACGCTGGCCGCCTACACGGCCGCCAAATCGCGCATCTTCGGCAATGGGTTGATGCTGCTCAATCGTAACGATCCGCTCGTGATGGCGGCGCTGCCGCCGCTCGTCAAAGGCCGCCAGTTACGCAACTACATCACCTTCGGTGCCGACGAGCCGACACGTCCGGGCGACTATGGGATTCAAGCGGCCAATGGCATGACGTGGCTGGTACGTGCCATCGAAGCGGACGAGACGGTCAAGCGGCGCAAGGACGAAGAGATTGTGCTGCACATCCAGCGTTTCATGCCGCTGGACGCACTGTGCATCCGCGGCCGCCACAACGCCACCAACGCGCTGGCCGCATTGGCTCTGGCGACAGCGGCTGGTTGCCCGCTGGCGCCTATGCTGCACGGCTTGCGCGAGTACCGGGGCGAGCCGCATCGTGTCGAATCTGTGGCCGTCCTCAATGAGGTCGAATATTTTGATGACAGCAAAGGCACCAACGTCGGCGCGACCGTGGCGGCGCTGGAGGGCCTGGGTGTGGAGCGCAAGCTGGTATTGATCGTCGGCGGTGAAGGCAAGGGCCAGGACTTTTCGCCGCTGGCGGAACCCATATCTCGTTATGCCCGGGCGGTGATCCTGATCGGACGGGACGCGGGTCTTCTCAGGGCAGCCATTGAAGAAAGTGGCGTCGAACTGGTGGATGCCGACAGCATGGAATCTGCGGTGGCGGCGGCACAAGCGCATGCCAAGGCCGGTGACGCTGTGCTGATGTCGCCCGCCTGCGCCAGCTTTGACATGTTTGACAACTACGAGCATCGCGCCCGGGTATTTTGCGAGGCCATTCACGCCTTGGCCCATGACCAGGGAGTGGTGCTATGACAACCATCTCGCGTCTGGTGGGCTGGTTCTCGGGCTCTGCTGCCCCCGCAGCCGATGTACTTCCGGTTCGTCTGGGGTCGCACAGCCTGTCACGCACACCCGCCACACCGCACCGCATGGCCGGCTTCGACCAGGCACTCGTCTGGGTCACGGTCGCGTTGCTGATGGCGGGCCTGGTGATGGTCTATTCGGCGTCGATTGCCATGCCCGACAACCCGAAGTTCGCCCGTTACGCACACACCCATTTCCTGCTTCGCCATGTGTTGTCTATGAGCGCGGCTTTTATCGTGGTGGTGCTGATATTCCAGGTGCCGATTGCTGTCTGGGAAAAGCTTGCGCCCTGGCTTTTTGTGCTTTCGTTGCTGCTTCTGGTCCTGGTGTTGGTCCCCTTTATCGGCAAGGGTGTTAACGGCGCCAGGCGCTGGATTGCCATCGGATTCATAACGTTCCAGCCTTCCGAGCTGGCGAAGTTTGCGGTGCTTTTGTACGCCGCCGACTACATGGTGCGAAAAATGGAAGTCAAAGAGCGCTTCTTTCGCGCCGTGATGCCGATGGCGTTTGCGGTCGCCATCGTGGGTCTTCTCTTGCTGGCTGAACCCGACATGGGCGCCTTCATGGTGATATCTGTCATTGCGATGGGCATCTTGTTTCTGGGAGGCGTCAACGCTCGCATGTTCTTTGTCATCGCTGCCGTGGTGGTGGTCGCCTTTGGGCTGATGGTGATGCTGAGCGAATGGCGGCGCGAGCGCATCTTTGCCTATCTCGATCCGTGGAGCGACAAGTATTCGATGGGTAAGGGCTACCAGTTGTCGCATTCCTTGATCGCGTTTGGCCGTGGGGAGATTTTTGGTGTGGGATTGGGCGGCAGCATCGAGAAACTTCACTGGCTGCCCGAAGCGCACACCGATTTCCTGATGGCGGTGATTGGCGAAGAATTCGGCCTGGTTGGCGTCGTGATCATCATCGGCCTCTTCATGTGGATGACGCGTCGCATCATGCACATCGGCCGTCAGTCGATTGCGCTGGACCGGCTGTTCGCCGGGCTGGTGGCTCAGGGCGTGGGTATCTGGATCGGCTTTCAGGCATTCATCAACATTGGTGTCAACCTCGGTGCGCTACCGACCAAAGGGCTGACGCTGCCGTTGATGAGCTACGGCGGTTCGGCCATCCTGATGAACCTGGTGTCGCTGGCCGTCGTTCTGCGGATTGATTACGAGAACCGGTTGCTGATGCGGGGAGGTCGCGCATGAGCCGCCAATACTGCGCTCTGGTCATGGCCGGTGGTACGGGTGGGCATATCTTTCCTGGTCTGGCTGTGGCCGAAGCCCTGCGCGAGCGCGGCTGGCGTGTGCATTGGCTCGGTGGCAAAGGCACGGCGCAGCATCCCAGCATGGAAAGCCAGCTGGTGCCACCGCGCGGCTTTGCCTTCGAATCCATCGACTTTTCAGGCGTGCGGGGCAAGGGCCCGACCACGCTGGTGTTTTTACCTCTGCGCCTGCTCAAGGCATTCTGGCAAAGTATTCAGGTTGTCCGCCGGGTCAAGCCCGATGTGGTGCTGGGTTTGGGCGGCTACATCAGCTTTCCCGCGGGCATGATGAGTGTGCTTCTGGGCAAGCCGCTGGTACTGCATGAACAAAACTCGGTCGCGGGCCTGGTCAACAAAATTCTGGCCGGCGTTGCTGATCGCGTATTCACCGCATTCCCCGGGGTGTTGAAGAAGGCCGAATGGATCGGAAATCCGCTGCGCCCGGCCTTCACCCGGCAGCCTGGTCCCGAGTCGCGTTTTGCCGGGCGCACTGGTCCGCTCAAGCTGCTCGTCGTGGGCGGCAGTTTGGGTGCGATGGCGCTCAACGAACTGGTGCCCAAGGCGCTGGCCCTGATTCCTGCTGGCGAGCGCCCCGTGGTCACGCATCAAAGTGGCGCGCGACAACTCGATGCGCTGCGCGCAAGCTACCAGGCGGCCAGCGTGCAGGCCGAACTCACGCCATTTATTGAAGACACCGCGCAAGCCTTCGCTGACGCGGACCTCATCATCTGCCGCGCGGGCGCCAGTACCGTGACCGAGATTGCGGCCGTGGGTGCAGCGGCGCTCTTCGTGCCGTTTCCTTCTGCGGTGGATGACCATCAGACCACTAACGCGAAGTTCCTGGTGGATCAGGGCGGCGGCTGGTTGATCCAGCAGCGCGACCTGACGCCCGAAAGACTCGCACAGATGCTACAAAAAACGGAGCGCTCTGCGCTTGTTTTATGTGGGCTACAGGCCAAAAAGATGCAAAAAACAGAAGCTACGGCACGTATGGTGGCTGCCTGCGAGGAGATTGCGCAATGAAGCACGCTGTCAAACATATTCACTTCGTGGGGATTGGTGGTTCGGGCATGTCTGCCATTGCCGAAGTGCTGCACAACCTCGGCTACGTGGTGTCCGGGTCAGACCAGCTGGACAGTGCCACGCTGCGCCGTTTAGCCGGTATTGGCATTCAGACCCGTGTGGGACATTCGCCCGCCAACGTGACCGGCGCCGATGCAGTGGTGACCTCAACGGCCGTGAAGGCTGACAACCCCGAAGTGATTGCGGCCATCGAGCAGCGCATTTCCATCGTGCCGCGCGCCCTGATGCTGGCTGAGCTGATGCGTCTCAAACGCGGCATTGCGATTGCCGGCACGCACGGCAAAACCACCACCACCAGCCTGGTTGCCAGTGTGCTCGTGGAAGCCGGCCTGGACCCTACGTTTGTGATTGGTGGCCGGCTCAACAGCGCCGGCGCGAATGCCTGCCTGGGCAACGGCGACTACATCGTCGTGGAGGCGGACGAGTCCGATGCCTCTTTCCTGCACCTGCTGCCGGTCATGGCGGTCGTCACCAATATCGACGCTGACCACATGGAAACCTACGGCCATGACTTCGAGCGCCTCAAGGGTGCATTCGTCGATTTTCTGCATCGCATGCCGTTTTATGGCACCGCGATCTTGTGTACGGAAGATGCAGCGATCCGTGACATCGTGCCGAAGGTGACTTGCCCGGTGACCACTTACGGCTTCGGTGAAGAAGCGCAGGTTCGTGCCGTCGATGTGCGTGCGGTTGAGGGCCAGATGCATTTCACGGTACGCCGCCGCAACGGCGTCACCTTGCCTGATTTGCCCATCGTGCTGAATTTGCCCGGTCGTCACAACGTGCTCAATGCCTTGTCCGCCATTGCCGTTGCGGTGGAGCTGAATGTGCCGGACGACGCGGTCCAACGCGCGTTGGCCGGCTTTGCCGGTGTCGGGCGCCGCTTTCAGAGCTATGGCGACCTGCCGGCGTCGGGTGGCGGGAGCTTCCGCGTGGTGGACGACTACGGCCACCATCCGGTCGAAGTGGCAGCCACGCTGGAGGCGGCCCGCGGTGCTTTCCCGGGGCGCCGGCTGGTGCTGGCGTTCCAGCCGCACCGCTACACCCGTACGCGTGACTGTTTTGAGGATTTCGTGAAAGTGATTGGTGCGGCTGATGCCGTGCTGCTGGCTGAAGTCTACGCAGCCGGTGAAACGCCCATCGTCGCCGCCGACGGACGCGCCCTGGCGCGCGCGCTGCGGGTGGCCGGCAAACTGGAGCCGATCTTCGTGGGCGACATCGCCAGCATGCCGCAAGTCATTGCCGACAACGCCAGAGACGGCGACGTTGTGCTTTGCATGGGAGCAGGGTCCATCGGCACCGTGGCCTCCAAATTGGTTAATCTGCTACAAAATAAAGAGCAGCTTGCGCATGAAGGACCTGGGCTATGAGCAATAAACCTTCTGAATTCGGCAAGGTGGCTGTGCTGATGGGTGGTGCCTCGGCCGAGCGTGAGGTGTCGCTCATGTCGGGCAGTGGCGTGCTGCAGGCACTGCGCAGCCGCGGGGTCGATGCCCACGCTTTTGACCCGGCCGAGCGCGATCTGGTTGAGCTCAAGCGTGAAGGATTTGCGCGCTGTTTCATTGCGCTGCACGGCCGGTTTGGTGAAGACGGCACCGTGCAAGGCGCGCTGGAGCTGCTGGGCATTCCTTACACCGGTTCGGGCGTCATGGCTTCCAGCGTGGCGATCGACAAGGTCATGACCAAGCGCGTGTTGATGGCTGAAGGACTGCCGACGCCCAAATACGTGTTGCTGCGCCAAGGCGCTTTTGACAGCGCCGCGGTCGATACGCTGGCTGATGAGCTGGGCCTGCCGCTGATCGTCAAGCCGGCACGGGAAGGCTCGTCGATTGGCCTCACCAAAGTGACCGAACGGTCGGGCCTGGCAGCTGCTGTGGCACAGGCCGCGCAGCTCGATGCCGACATCTTGTGCGAGCAATTCATCGACGGTGACGAGGTGACTTGCCCTGTCCTGGGCACTGGCAGCCTGGCGCGCGCCCTGCCGGTGATCCGCATCGTGGCGCCCGAAGGCAACTACGACTATCAAAACAAGTACTTCACCAACACCACCAAATATCTGGTGCCTTGCGAACTCCCGGCCGGCGAAGAGCAGGTCATCCAGCAACTGGTGCTGAAGATGTTCGACACGCTGCATTGCCGCGGATGGGCGCGGGCCGACGTGATGATCGACAAAGCCACACGCAAGCCTTATCTGCTGGAAATCAACACCTCGCCGGGCATGACCAGCCATTCGCTGGTTCCCATGTCTGCACGCGCCGACGGGCTTTCTTATGAAGACCTGTGCGTCGCTGTGTTGCGGACTGCCTCGCTTGACTATTCCTTGGCTAAAGGAGGCGTGGCTTGAACCGTGCCCTGCGATTGCCAAGCATGCCACCGCTGGACGTTCGACTGATGAATGGCCTGTCGCTGCTTTTTGGCTTGGTATTTGCCGCGATGGTCATGGCGTTGGCGCTGGCCTGGGTGATGCGCCAGTCACTGTTCAACCTGAGCGCGATTCATGTCGAAGGCGACCTCAAGCACAACAATGCCGCCACGCTGCGCGCCAACGTGGCGCCCCGTCTGTCCGGCAATTTTTTCATGATGGATCTGGCCAGCACCCGCGCCGCCTTTGAGTCGGTGCCGTGGGTTCGCCGGGCAGTGGTGAAGCGCGAATTTCCCGATCGGCTGAAGGTGTCGCTGCAGGAGCATCAGCCGGTTGCGTTCTGGGGGCCTGAAGGCGACGCCCGGATGGTCAACAGTTTTGGCGAAGTATTTGAAGTCAACCAGGGCGACGTGGAATCCGAAGACCTTCCGCTGCTCAATGGGCCGCAAGGGCAGGCCGCGCTGGTGCTGCAGGGCTTTAAGCGTTTATCGCCACTGTTCGAGAAAATCGATGGTGTGCTTGAGCAGCTCGAACTGACCAGCCAGGGCAACTGGCGCGGCCAGCTCGAAAGCGGTGCAGTGATCGACCTGGGTCACGGCACGCTGGACGAGATCGATGTACGTGCAGAACGATTTATTGCCACGCTGGCACAGGTGTCATCGCGGTACGGCCGTGATCTGGAATCTGCGGACCTGCGCTACGCCAATGGCTACGCAATCAAGTTAAGAGGCGTGACAACCACCAACGCCGGTGACAAAGACGACAAAAAAGTGAAGAGGTAAGACGATGGCTAAAGAATACAAAGAGCTGGTGGTGGGGCTGGACATCGGCACCAGCAAGGTCATGGCGGTGGTGGCCGAAGTCATGCCCAACGGTGAATTGAAGCTTGCCGGGCTGGGCATTGCTGCCAGCAACGGCTTGAAGCGCGGCGTGGTGGTGAACATCGATGCGACGGTACAAAGTATTCAGCAAGCGCTCAAAGAGGCGGAGTTGATGGCCGACTGCAAGATCGCGCGCGTCTACACCGGCATCACGGGCAGCCATATCCGCGGCATCAATTCCAGCGGCATGGTGGCGGTCAAGGACAAGGAAGTGACGCAGGCCGACGTAGCCCGTGTGATCGAGACCGCGAAGGCCATCAACATCTCGACCGATCAGCGATTGCTGCTGGTGGAACCCCAGGAGTTCGTCATCGACGGCCAGGACGTGCGCGAACCCATCGGCATGAGCGGCATCCGGCTGGAAGCGAAGGTGCATATCGTGACCGGCGCGCAAAGTGCGGCGGAAAACATCATCAAGTGTGTGCGGCGCTGCGGGCTGGAAGTCGACCAGTTGATGCTCAACCCGCTGGCGTCCAGCCTGGCCGTATTGACGCAGGACGAACAGGAACTTGGCGTGGCGCTGGTTGATATCGGCGCCGGCACCACCGACGTCGCGATTTTTACCGGTGGCGCCATTCGCCACACCGCGGTGATTCCGATCGCAGGCGATCTGATCACCAGCGACATCGCCATGGCACTGCGCACACCCACCAAAGATGCCGAAGACATCAAGGTCGAGAGTGGCTATGCCAAGCAATTGCTGGCCGACCCTGACACGCAGGTCGAAGTCCCGGGCTTGGGTGACCGCGGCCCGCGCATGCTCAGCAAGCAGGCACTGGCCGGTGTGATCGAGCCGCGCGTCGAAGAAATTTTCTCGCTGGTGCAGCAGGTGATCAGGGAGTCGGGTTACGAGGAAGTGCTGTCCTCGGGCATCGTGATTACCGGCGGCAGCGCCGTCATGCCCGGAATGATTGAACTTGGCGAAGACATCTTTTTAAAGCCGGTGCGGCGCGGTCTGCCGCGATACTCCAGCGCCTTGTCCGACATGGTGGCGCAGGCGCGTGCCGCCACGGTGATGGGCCTGCTGGAAGAAGCCCGGCTGGCGCGCATGCGGGGCTACAAGGTGTCGCAAAAAGCAGGCAGCGTGCACAACGCATTTGGTCGGGTCAAAGACTGGTTTGTGGGGAATTTCTGATGCACAGATTCAAAAACTTTCTCGGGCGACCCTCGCGTTGTAGCCATTCCGGCGGGGCAGATCCGCCTTCATGACGTTTTCCGCTAACAAGTAAAAAGTTTCTGATTTTTGGCAACTGCAACTAATTTGATAGGAGGCTCCCAATGAGCATCGAAATGATTGAGATTGAGGAATTCAACCAGGGCACGCAAATCAAGGTGATTGGTGTCGGCGGTGGTGGCGGCAACGCGGTCGGGCACATGATCGATTGCGGCGTGCAGGGTGTGGAGTTCATCTGCGCCAACACGGACGCCCAGGCGCTGAGTCGTGGCACGGCGCACAAGACCATCCAACTCGGCAGCAGCGGATTGGGTGCGGGCAGCAAACCCGACAAGGGCCGTGACGCGGCCGAACTCGCGGTGGACGACATTCGCAGCGCCATCGCCGGTGCGCACATGCTGTTCATCACCGCCGGGATGGGGGGCGGCACGGGCACCGGTGCTGCGCCCGTGATCGCGCGCGTGGCCAAGGAAATGGGCATTCTCACGGTCGGCGTGGTCACCAAGCCGTTCGACTTTGAAGGTGGTCGCCGCATGACCAATGCCGATCTGGGCCTGGCCGAGCTGGAAGCCAATGTTGATTCGCTGATCGTGGTGCTCAATGAAAAGCTGCTGGAAGTGCTGGGCGACGACGTGACGCAGGACGAGGCCTTTGCCCATGCCAACGACGTGCTGAAAAACGCGGTCGGCGGCATTGCCGAGATCATCAATGTGCCTGGCCACGTCAACGTCGACTT
>JANNKV010000185.1:0-2226 GCA_031396485.1 Polaromonas sp.
GGACTGAATGCCCAGTTTCGGGCGCCAGTGGAACTTCACGAAGGTTGACTTGCCCTCTTCATTGACCAGCCTGAAACTATGAACGCCAAAACCTTCCATCATCCGGAGCGAACGTGGAATGGTCCGGTCTGACATGGCCCACATCAGCATGTGCATGGCCTCGGGCGTCAGCGAGATGAAATCGTAAAACGTGTCGTGTGCGCTGCCAGCCTGCGGAAAGCCGCGGTCGGGTTCCATCTTCACGGCGTGAATCAAGTCCGGAAACTTGATCGCGTCCTGAATAAAGAACACCGGAATGTTGTTTCCAACAAGGTCCCAATTGCCTTCCTGGGTGTACATCTTCACCGCAAAGCCGCGAACGTCGCGCGGGGTGTCGACCGAACCGGCGCCACCTGCGACGGTCGAGAACCGGGTGAAAAGCGGCGTCTTGGCACCCACCTCGGTCAGCACCTTTGCATGCGTGTACTGCGCCAGAGACTCGGTCAGCTCAAAGAAACCGTGCGCCCCGGAGCCCCTCGCATGCACGATGCGTTCGGGAATGCGTTCGTGGTCGAAGTGACTGATCTTTTCACGCAGCACAAAGTCTTCGAGAAGGACGGGCCCCCGCGGATTTGCTTTTAGAGAATTCTGGTCGTCGCTGATGGGAACGCCGTGGTTGGTGGTAAGGGCAGGGTGAGTTCCGCCGCTGGTCTGGTGAAGCTCTCCGCCGGAGCCGACAAACGCAGCCGGTTCGGTCGATAACTTCGTGCCTTTTGGTGTCTTTGCCATTTCATTCCTGTAGGTGTGCCCGCTCGGGCGTGGTGTGGTGTGGTGTGGTGTGGTGTCGCGAATCTGGAAGTTCCGGGGACAGGAACGCAGAGCAGATTGATACTGGCGTTGACCCCAAAGCCGGACGGTCAGACAGCCGCGAATGGGCTCGTAGGCTAGTGCCGTGTGACCGGGCCACGCATTCACCTGCCTGAAGGCGGCTCGGTTTCGCAACCACCCGGACTTCAGACCGTTGCCGGTATCTGTCCGGGATCGAATGGAAACTGGCTGCGGAACAGGCCGTTAACCCAATAAATATGTGCGCGGGTAGCTATATAAAACATAGCAATTCAGACCTGAGCCGGCCACTTCGCTTGGTGGGAGTAGCCGTTTGGACAGCCTAAAGCATCAGCATCCGAATTGAAGACGATGCGCTGGTCACGGGAATGAGCGGCCAGCTGATGACGCGTGGCTTGCCGGCGAAGGCCGAAGAGATAGAGGCGTTGAGGCGTTAACCGGACTGCGGCCAGTTAATTTGCACTGTACGGTGTTTGGCCAGGCAGTCGCGCAAATAGAGGTTGATCAGGCTCTGATACGGCATGCCAGCTTCATCAGCCATGCCTTTGAAATACGCCACCACGTCTTCGGACAACCGCATGGTCACCGGCCTTTTCAACTTTGAGGCGTATGGGTTTTTGCGGGACTTGAGTTTCGAGAGATCGTACTCAGCTTTCATGGGTAAACACCTCGATAGAAAGCGCTTTCGCGCTTGGTTGCTTTGCGCGCGGAGATGATGCGGATGACGGCACCACCCTCACGTTCGCAATGACACACGATTAGCAGACTGGCCGCAGAGCTCTTGCCCAACATCAAGAACCGCTCTTCTTCAGATGAATGCTCGTCGTCAAAAAACTGAACCGCAAACTCGTCGTAGAAAACAGATTGCGCGTCTTCAAAAGAGATTCGATGCTTTTTAAGATTTGCAGCGGCTTTGGGAGGGTCCCATTCGAATCTGATCATATGTACATTGTATTTATCGTTACTGGCCTGTCAAGCGCGATGCCCTGCTGCCAACTGCCTGAGTCGAAGGTAGTCCGCTGACTTCACGCCTTGACCGCAGCTTCGTCAACGATGTTTTTCACGCCCTTTAAAATCGGGCATGAAAATTATTATCCGAACCTTCTTCAAGATCCTGCGCATCATCCTCGGCCCGGTGATGCTGCTCAAGGAAAAACTGACCCAGCCGAAAGGCATTGTTCGCCCGCAAGCCGCTCAGCAAAGCGCCGATCTGCAATGCCAGAGCCTGGCTTTGTACCAATACAAGACCTGCCCGTTTTGCATGAAGGTGCGGCAGGAGATTGGCCGGCTGTCGCTCAACATCCAGCGCATTGACGCGCAACCGCCGGGGGCCGACCGCGATGCGTTGACGCGGGAGGGCGGGCAAACCAAAGTGCCTTGTTTGAGGATTACCGATGCGGC
>JANNKV010000218.1:0-3595 GCA_031396485.1 Polaromonas sp.
TTAGGTGTACGCGTGCGCGCTACCGACTCCGCCCGTTGGCAGATAGCAGTAGTGCTAGCAAAATTCGTTTCATCGCTGGCAATGTATCACAGAACACCTTATTTATTTGTGTAGCCCGCGTTCGTCCGGCTCGTCCGTCGATGTTGAAATGACACTGGTCTGCTGCCCCTTGGCCTTGCGCCAGCCGTACAGCACATAGCCCGACAGGCCGTAAATCACAAACAACCCGAACATGACCGTGGGTGGATCGATATTGATCACGGCAATGCCAAGCGCAATCAGCACGATGACGGCAAACGGAACGCTGCGTTTGAGGCTCACATCCTTGAAGCTGTAAAACGGCACGTTCGTGACCATGGTCAAGCCGGCGTAAAGCGTCAGCGCAAAGGTGAACCAGCGCACTTCAATGCCAGCCACGCCGGCCTCGGTCATCAGCCAGATGAACCCGGCTACCAAAGCGGCAGCTGCAGGGGAAGGCAAGCCCTGGAAAAAGCGCTTGTCGACAACTGCAGTGTTCACATTGAACCGGGCCAGACGCAGCGCCGCGCAGGCGCAATAGACAAAGGCAGCTATCCAGCCCCAGCGCCCCAGGCTGGTCAAGGCCCAGACATAAGCGATCAGCGCCGGTGCAGCGCCGAAGGACACCATATCGGACAGCGAATCCATCTGCTCGCCAAAAGCGCTTTGCGTGTTGGTCATGCGCGCCACGCGGCCGTCCAGGCTGTCGAGCACCATCGCGCTAAAAACCCCGATGGCAGCTTGATCAAATCGGCCGTTCATGGCCATCACAATCGCATAGAAACCGCCGAACAACCCAGCCAACGTGAAAAGGTTGGGCAGTATGTAGATGCCCTTGCGGCGCTTGCGCGTCAGGACTTCGACCTCTGCAGGCGCTGAATCGGTGCCGTCATGCATAAAAAAGGCTCCCAGCCCAGGTAAAACGTGCGCGAGCAGCTATTGAAAGCATAGCGACTGCAGCATGGGCAGCAACAGCACCGCGATCAGCAAAAACATCATTGGTCATGCGGGAAGGATACCAAACTGCGCTTTACAAACAAAAGCCGCGCAACGGATTGCGCGGCTTGCGAGGACGGTGCAACAGACCCGTGACGGTCTGTCGCCGACATCAGTTGCGGGTCTGGTCAACCAGTTTGTTCTTGGCGATCCACGGCATCATGGCGCGGAGTTTTTCGCCCACGATTTCGATCTGGTGCTCCGAGTTCAGGCGCCGGCGGCTCAGCAAGGTCGGCGCGCCAGCACGGTTCTCAAGCAAAAAGCTCTTTGCGTACTCGCCGGTCTGAATGTCTTTCAGGCACTTGCGCATCGCTTCTTTCGTCGCCGATGTCACGATGTTCGGGCCGGTCACGTACTCGCCGTATTCGGCGTTGTTTGAGATCGAGTAGTTCATGTTGGCGATGCCGCCTTCATAGATCAGGTCCACGATCAGTTTCAGCTCGTGGAGGCATTCGAAGTAAGCCATCTCGGGTGCGTAACCGGCTTCCACCAGCGTCTCGAATCCGGCCTTGATCAGCTCGACCGTGCCACCGCACAAAACAGCCTGTTCGCCGAACAGATCGGTTTCGGTTTCTTCGCGGAAGTTGGTTTCAATGATCCCGGCCTTGCCGCCGCCATTGGCCATCGCGTAGCTCAGCGCCAAGTCACGGGCCTTACCACTCTTGTCTTGGTGCACGGCGACCAGGTGAGGCACGCCGCCGCCCTGGGTGTAGGTGTTGCGAACGGTGTGGCCCGGGGCCTTGGGCGCGACCATCCAGACATCCAGGTCAGCACGCGGAACCACGGCACCGTAATGCACGTTGAATCCATGAGCAAACGCCAGTGAAGCGCCCTGTTTGATGTTGGGAGCCACATCGTTGGTGTAAACGGTGCCGATCTGCTCGTCCGGTAACAAAATCATCACCACATCAGCAGCCTTGACCGCATCAGCGACTTCAGCGACCTTCAGGCCGGCTTTTTCGACCTTGGGCCACGAAGCGCCACCCTTGCGCAGGCCGACCACGACTTTCACGCCGCTGTCGTTCAGGTTTTGCGCATGTGCGTGGCCCTGGCTGCCGTAGCCGATGATCGCCACGGTCTTACCCTTGATCAGGCTCAGGTCGCAATCTTTGTCGTAGAAGACTTTCATTTTTTTCTCTTTCAAAATAATGGATAACGTGTGGCGAAACGCCCTTCGACAGGCTCAGGGCGAACGGTTAACGCTGGTCGCCTCTGCCAATTTCCGTTCGCGTTGAGCCTGTCGAAACGCGCGCACGGAAAACCGAAATTTCAGACCCGCAGGATTCTCTCACCCCGGCCAATGCCGCTGGAACCGGTGCGAACCGTTTCCAAAATCGCACTGCGCTCGATCGCCTCCAGAAACGCATCGTTTTTGGACTGGTCGCCGGTGAGCTCGATGGTGTAGCTTTTTTCCGTCACGTCGATGATGCGGCCGCGGAAGATGTCGGCAAGACGCTTCATTTCCTCGCGCTCCTTGCCGACAGCCCGCACCTTGACCATCATCAGCTCGCGCTCGGTGTACGAGCCTTCGGTCAGGTCGACGACCTTGACGACTTCGATCAGGCGGTTCAAATGCTTGGTGATCTGCTCGATCACGTCGTCAGAGCCGGTGGTTTGAATCGTCATGCGCGACAGACTCGGGTCTTCTGTCGGCGCGACGGTCAGGCTTTCAATGTTGTAGCCCCGGGCCGAGAACAGGCCCACGACACGCGACAGGGCGCCGGGTTCGTTTTCAAGCAAAACTGCAATGATGTGCTTCATGGTTTTTTGCGATTCCTCTTTTCGCCGCCCTCCCCCGCGCACGGTAATGCGCGGGCTCGGCGGGCAATAGATTCATCGATCCTATGGGTTTATGTGCTTTTAGGCGCTATTGAATAATGCTATTAAAATAATAGCTGCTAGCGCAGGTATTACTTGGGCTAGAGCCCTATTTCCTATAAATTACAGGTCCTCGGAGCCCAGCAGCATCTCGTTGATGCCCTTGCCGGCCTTGACCATCGGAAACACGTTTTCGGTCGGGTCGGTGCGAAAGTCCATGAACACCGTGCGATCCTTCAGCTTGCGCGCTTCGCGCAGCGCAGGCTCCACGTCCTGCGGCTTTTCGATCAGCAGGCCGACATGCCCATAGGCTTCGGCGAGCTTCACGAAATTGGGCAACGCATCCATGTAGCTATGGCTGTAGCGGCCTTCGTAGTCAAACTCCTGCCACTGGCGCACCATGCCTAGGTAGCGGTTGTTCAGCGACACGATCTTGATCGGCGTGTTGTACTGCAGGCAGGTCGAAAGCTCCTGAATGCACATTTGCACCGAGCCTTCGCCGGTGATGCAAAACACCTCCGACTCCGGCTTGGCCATCTTGATGCCCATGGCGTAAGGAATGCCAACACCCATGGTGCCCAGCCCGCCGGAGTTGATCCAGCGGCGCGGTTCGTCAAACTTGTAGTACTGGGCCGCCCACATCTGGTGCAGTTGCCCGGCCTGGCCAGCCTGGGCATCCAAGCGGCGGCGCTGGCCACGCTGGCCGGCCACTTCCAGCCGGCCGACCCACGCCGGCGATGAAGGCCTACCTGGTCGGCGGCGC
>JANNKV010000223.1:0-4546 GCA_031396485.1 Polaromonas sp.
CGCCTCAACAAATCCCCGAAAGAACCAGCGGGCTCGCTTCGCTGTAAGAAAACCAGCCGCCTGAACCGGGCGGCGACGCGCTGAAACATCTGGTAGCGTCCAGCCTGATGCCCCGTCGGTCGGGGTCCACATTCAAAACGAGGGAGCCATGGCGTGAACCCCAGCCTTTCAATCAATTTGCCGGATGTGGTGGCCGAGGTGACGGCCCAGTTCGCGCGCTACGAAAAAGCCTTGACCAGCAATGATGTCGACGTGCTCGACGAGCTGTTCTGGAACAGTCCGCACACGCTGCGCTTTGGCGCGACCGAGAATCTTTACGGCTACGACGCGATCCGGGCGTTTCGCGCTGGGAGGCCCTCGCAGGGGCTGGCGCGCACGGTCCTGAAAACCGTCATCACCACCTATGGGCATGACTTCGCAACGGCCCACATCGAGTTCGAGCGCGCCGGAATCTCCAAGATCAGCCGGCAAAGCCAGACCTGGCTGCGCACCGCCGACGGCTGGCGCGTGGTCGCTGCGCATGTGAGCTGGGTGGGCTGAAGCGCGCCCGCGATGCTGTTCGGGCTGGTATCACGCCATACTGACCATTTTCAGCATTAAATAGTGCGCTAGCCCAGGATCTGCCTGCGCAAGCAGCTATGAATTAAATAGCATATATAGCGCCTGTTGGGGGGCCGTACGCAGCCCTTACAGCGCAAATTCGTAATCCACAGTCATCGGCGCGTGGTCTGAAAAGCGGGTCTCTTTGTAGATGTGTTCGCTGCGTGCCAGCGCCGCAAACGCCTGCGTGGCCAGGTGATAGTCGAGCCGCCAGCCGACATTTTTCGCATAGGCCTGGCCGCGGTTGCTCCACCAGGTGTAGGCCTCGTCCGTCGTTGTTGGTTTGAGCATGCGGTAGACATCGACCATGCCGCCGCCTGCGGCGCGTACGGATTCGGCGGGCACGCCCTGGTGGGCGGTCAGTTCTTCGATCGCCGCTTCAGCTTCGGCGGCGTCGGCCTCGGCGTTCTCTCGCAGCAAGTTGGTCATCCAGGCGCGTTCTTCGGGCAAAAAACCGCTGTTTTTCTTGTTGCCCTTGAAGTTCTTCAAATCGATCTCCTGGTGCGCAATGTTGATGTCACCGCACAGCACGAAGTCGCGGCTTTGCTTCAGTGCCAGCAGGCGCGGGTAGAACTCGGCCAGAAAGCGGAATTTGGCGGCCTGCCGCTCTTCGCCCGACGAGCCGCTGGGAAAGTAGGCGCTGATGATCGATAGCTTGGGGCAGTGCTTGCGGCCCGGCCGGTCGAAGCGCAGCTCGACATAGCGGCCCTCGGCGTCGAATTCGGTCGAGCCGTAGCCGGTGACGATGTCGCTGGGTTCGTGGCGCGTGTAGATCGCCACGCCCGAATAGCCCTTTTTTTCGGCGAAGTGAAAATGGCCTTTCAGGCCGGCGATGTCCTCGAACCGGCCGGCCACGTCAGGCGCCTGGGCTTTCAGCTCCTGCACGCAAATACAATCTGGGGTAGTGGCCGCGACCCAGGCTTCAAGGCCTTTGGTGGCCGCCGAGCGAATGCCGTTGAGGTTGAGGCTGGTCAATTTGAACAAGGAAACTCTCCAATGATTGCGGCAGAAAAAAACAAGGCGCCGGGCGGTGATGCGGGCAGCGATTCATCCGATGTCTTGGCGCATGAATTCGTGCAGTTCGCACTCGAATCGGGCGTGCTGCGTTTTGGTGAATTCAAAACCAAGGCCGGCCGCCTGAGCCCTTACTTTTTCAACGCCGGCCTGTTCGACGATGGTGCCAAGCTCGGCCGGCTGGCGCAATTTTATGCGCGCGCCCTGATGCTGGAAGAAGCGCGCAGCGGCCTGCAGTTCGACATGGTTTTCGGCCCCGCGTACAAGGGTATTCCGCTGGCCGCTGCCGTCGTGGTCGAGCTGGCGCAGCGCGGCCGCAACCTGCCGTTTGCCTACAACCGCAAAGAGGCCAAGGACCACGGCGAGGGCGGCACGCTGGTCGGCGCGCCCGTCAAAGGCCGGGTGCTGATCGTCGATGACGTGATGTCAGCCGGCACCGCCGTGCGCGAGTCGATCGCGATCATCGAAGCCGCCGGTGCCACGCCGCACGCGGTGGCGATTGCCCTCGACCGCCAGGAAAAAGCCACCGAGAACGGTCAGGACGTGCCCTACAGCGCGGTGCAATACGTCCAAAATCAGTTGGGCCTGCAGGTTTGTGCGATTGCACGGCTGACGGACTTGCTGCACTATCTGGCTTTACCTGCGGCGGGGTCGGCAGCGCCTGCGGCTGGCACGTTGAACATGCAGGCGCATTACCAGACGGTGCTGGCCTACCGTGAGCGCTACGGCGTCGATTGATTTCCAAGGAGTTGGCGTGGTTTTATTCAGGGCGATGTTGGCAAGGGCGGGCGGGTCGCGTCTGGCCGCAGGCTTGTTCGCCTGTTTCTGCGTCAGCGCCTCGGCGCAAAGCATATACACCTGCGTCGATGCGAAAGGCCGCAAGATCACGGCCGATCGCCCGATTGCCGAATGCACCGACCGCACCCAGCGCGAGCTGAGCAAGACCGGCACCGTGCGCCGCGAGATTGGTCCGTCGCTCACCGCACAGGAACTTGCCGCGCAGGAAGCCAAAGACAAGCTGGCCCAGGAGGCGCGCGCCCGCGACGCCGAGAACAAGCGCCGTGACCGCGCCTTGCTGCTGCGCTACCCCAGCCGCACCGTGCACGACCAGGAACGCGCCACCGCGCTGGCGCAGGTCGACGAAGTCATCAAGGCAGCCAACAAGCGCACCGGCGAGTTGGCCGAGCAGCGCAAAACCATCGACAGCGAACTGGAGTTCTACGCCGCAGACACCAGCAAGGCGCCGATCGCCCTGAAGCGCCGGATCGAGGAAAACGACAAGAGCGTGGTCGTCCAAAAACGCTTCATTGCCGAACAGGACCTGGAAAAGAAGCGCGTCAACCTGCGTTTCGACGAAGAGCTGGTCAAGCTCAAATCCTTGTGGGCGATGGCCGGCGGTGCTGCGACCGGCGCCGCCGCCACGGGCGAGGCGCCTGCAGCCAAAACTGCCGCCAAACCCTGAATATTTTGGTCGAATCGGGCTCTAGCCCAGGTAATGTCTGCGCGAGCAGCTATTGAATTAATAGCGCTTCTGTTGGTCATTCCCAGACCGGAGCGGTTTTAGCGCCTGTCCGGCCAAACCTCTCGCGATCAACCCAGTTTTTTCTTCAGCAGCTCATTGACCTGCGCCGGATCCGCCTTGCCCTGCGTCGCCTTCATGGCCTGACCGACCAGCGCGTTGAAGGCTTTGGCGTTGCCCGCCTTGAATTCGGCAACGTTTTTGGCGTTGGCGGCGAGCACGTCGTCGATGATTTTTTCGAGGGCGCTGGAGTCGTTTAGCTGTTTGAGGCCTTTGGCTTCAATGATGGTGAGAGCCAAGTCATCTGCCCCAGACTCGCTAGACCACATATCTGCCAATACTTCTCGCGCAGCTTTTGCATTGATCTCTTCCTTGATGTGCGCGGACAGCAAATACGCAAGCTTGACTGGAACGATCGGAATATTTTTAAACGTCAAGTCATCGCGATTGAGCAAAGTAGCTACCGGCCCGCTTATTGCGCTAACCGCTGCGCGACCATACATCTGGGAAGCGTCCGAGCTGTCTGCTTCAGGCCAAATGGCCGGATTGAGCAAGCGTAAGTTTTGGACTAGGTCCTCAAAGAAGACCGCCTTTTCTTTGCTTTGAACGAGCTGTTCGGCATCGTACGCAGACAGGCCATAGTCCTTCACAAACCGCGCCGCCATCACGCGCGGCAACTCGGTCATCTCAGAGCGCGTCTTCTCAACCCAGTCCCGCCCGATCACCAGCGGCGGCAAATCCGGGTCGGGAAAGTAGCGGTAATCGGCTGCGTCTTCCTTGGTCCGCATCGAACGCGTCTCGCCCGTATCCGGGTCAAACAACACGGTCGCCTGCTGAATCGCACGGCCTTCTTCCAGCTCGCTGATCTGCCAGCGAATTTCGTAGTCCATCGCCTGCTGCATGAACTTGAAGCTGTTCAAATTCTTGATCTCGCGCCGCGTGCCCAGCGCCTCGCCCGGTTTGCGCACCGACACGTTGGCATCGCAGCGGAAGCTGCCTTCCTGCATGTTGCCGTCGCAAATGCCGATCCAGGTCACGATCTTGTGCAGCTCTTTGGCGTAGGCCACGGCCTCTGCCGACGACCGCATGTCGGGCTCGGTGACGATTTCCAGCAGCGGCGTGCCGGCGCGGTTCAGGTCGATGCCGCTCATGCCGATGAAGTCTTCGTGCAGCGACTTGCCGGCGTCTTCTTCCAGGTGCGCGCGCACCAGCCGCACCGATTTCTTCTCGCCATCCAGGAAAAATTCGACACTGCCGCCCTGCACGACCGGAATCTCGAACTGGCTGATCTGGTAGCCCTTGGGCAGGTCGGGGTAAAAGTAATTTTTGCGCGCGAACACACTCAATTCGGCGATGTGCCCGTTCACCGCCAGGCCGAACTCGATGGCGCGCTGCACCGCGCCCTTGTTCATC
>JANNKV010000235.1:0-2099 GCA_031396485.1 Polaromonas sp.
CATGAACAAATATCTTGAAGAAGGTGACTTGACCGAAGACGAGATCAAGCTGGGTATCCGCACGCGTACCATCGCCAGCGAAATCCAGCCTATGTACTGCGGCTCGGCTTTCAAGAACAAGGGTGTGCAGCGCATGCTGGACGCCGTGATCGAATTCATGCCGTCGCCGATCGACATTCCGCCCGTTAAAGGCATGGATGAAGACGAAGTGCCTGTCACCCGCAAAGCTGATGACAACGAAAAATTCGCTGCACTGGCTTTCAAGCTGATGACTGACCCGTTTGTGGGCCAGCTCACTTTCGTGCGCGTGTATTCCGGCGTACTGAAGAAAGGCGACAGCGTCTACAACCCGATCAAGGGCAAGAAAGAGCGCATCGGCCGTATCGTGCAGATGCACGCCAATAACCGTGAAGAAGTCAGCGAAATTCGCGCTGGCGACATCGCGGCCTGTGTGGGCCTGAAAGATGTGACCACCGGCGAAACGCTGTGCGATCCGGATGCCATCGTGATGCTCGAGCGGATGGTGTTTCCTGAGCCCGTCATCACGCAGGCCGTCGAGCCAAAAACCAAGGTTGATCAGGAAAAAATGGGCATCGCTTTGCAGCGTCTGGCGCAGGAAGATCCGTCTTTCCGCGTCAAGACCGACGAAGAGTCCGGCCAGACGCTGATCGCCGGCATGGGCGAGTTGCATCTGGAAATTATTGTTGACCGCATGAAGCGCGAGTTTGGCGTCGAAGCCAACGTCGGCAAGCCGCAGGTCGCCTACCGCGAAACCATCCGCAAGACCATTGAAGATGCCGAAGGCAAGTTCGTGCGCCAGTCCGGTGGTAAGGGTCAGTATGGTCACGTGGTGCTCAAGATCGAGCCGAATGAACCCGGTAAAGGCATTGAGTTTGTTGACGCCATCAAGGGCGGAACGGTGCCGCGCGAGTACATTCCAGCGGTTGAAAAAGGCATTCACGAAGCCGTGACGTCAGGTGTGTTGGCGGGCTATCCGGTCGTAGACGTCAAGGTAACGCTGCACTTCGGTTCGTACCACGATGTGGACTCGAACGAAATGGCCTTCAAGATGGCGGCGATTTTTGGCTTCAAGGAAGGCTGCCGCAAGGCCGGCCCCGTGATTCTTGAGCCGATGATGGCTGTTGAAGTGGAGACCCCTGAAGACTACGCCGGCAACGTGATGGGCGACTTGTCTTCACGCCGCGGCATGGTGCAGGGCATGGAAGACATGGTCGGTGGCGGCAAAGCCATCAAGGCTGAAGTGCCACTGTCTGAAATGTTTGGTTATTCGACCACGCTGCGTTCGATGTCGCAGGGCCGGGCAACCTACACGATGGAATTCAAACATTACTCGGAAGCCCCGCGCAATGTGTCTGAAGCCATCATGGCAGCCCGCGCGAAGTAAAACCAAATCGTCGGCTCCTCGTGAGTCTGCGTACTTATTCCTTGTATGAGATTGCGTGTAATTTTGTACCCGTGCGAAGTGAATCAGCAACACAGTGCAGACGTTAAACCGTACACGGGCACCTGTTCTTTGGAGAATTAAAAATGGCAAAAGGCAAATTTGAGCGGACCAAGCCGCACGTCAACGTCGGCACGATTGGCCACGTCGACCACGGCAAGACCACCTTGACCGCAGCAATCACCACCGTTTTGGCGGCCAAGTTCGGCGGCGAAGCCAAAGGCTACGACCAGATCGATGCCGCCCCGGAAGAAAAAGCCCGCGGCATCACCATCAACACCGCCCACGTCGAGTACGAGACCGCCAACCGACACTACGCCCACGTCGACTGCCCCGGCCACGCCGACTATGTCAAAAACATGATCACCGGCGCCGCCCAGATGGACGGCGCGATTCTGGTGTGTTCCGCCGCTGACGGCCCCATGCCCCAGACCCGCGAGCACATCTTGCTCGCCCGTCAGGTTGGCGTGCCCTACATCATCGTGTTTTTGAACAAATGCGACATGGTCGACGACGCCGAACTGCTCGAACTCGTTGAAATGGAAGTGCGCGAGCTCCTCGACAAATACGACTTCCCCGGCGACGACACCCCCATCATCCACGGCAGCGCCAAGCTCGCCATGGAAGGCGACAAGGG
>JANNKV010000245.1:0-2365 GCA_031396485.1 Polaromonas sp.
AAAGCTCAAACGCATTGGCACCGAAGCGCGCCACGAGCTGGAAACGCTGACCGGCGGCAAGGTGTTCCTTGAAATCTGGGTCAAGGTTCGCTCGGGATGGGCTGACGATGAAGCCAGAGTTAAAACATTCGGTTATGAATAATGTTGCCCCCACTCAGGTTTTTGGGGTCAGAGCCCAAATTCACCGAGCCGTCGGCTCGCCCTCAGGGTGCGGTGCTATGCACCGCAGTGAAATTGGTGTCTGACCCCAATAACCTGCTGCCCCCCGAGGGGGCCGCTGCGCCTGCGGCCCGGCTAAGCCGGTTCCGCGGCCCCTGCTTGCAGTTCCCCGCGCGCGGCATGAGCTTTTCAGTTTCTGCCTGATACCTTCTCTGTGGCCACCAAGCGTATTTCCGATGAGCCAGCCTATGTGCTGCACCGCTACGACTGGAGTGAATCCAGCCTGATTCTGGAAGTCTTCACGCGGCAGTACGGGCGCGTGGCGCTGGTGGCGCGCGGGGCTAAAAAACCCAGTTCCAGTTTTCGGCCAATTTTGCTGCCGCTGCAGCCGCTGCATCTGGCTTTTGGTGGCGATGCCGAGATTCGTACTTTGAAAAGCGCCGAATGGCAGGGCGGCCACGTCATGCCGACCGGCGATGCGCTGTTGTCGGGCTATTACCTCAATGAATTGTTGATGCGCCTGCTGGCCAGAGACGACCCGCATCCCGTACTGTTCGATGCCTATGCCGCCACGGTGCAACTGATTGCCAGCCAAAACCTGGATGCGGCGCAGATGACACTGCAAATTGCCCTGCGCGCGTTCGAGTTGCGTTTGCTGCGCGACATCGGCTTGCTGCCGACGCTGGATATGGAAACTGCAACGCTGGCACCGCTGGATGCGCAAATCCGTTACGTGCTGGTGCCTGAAGCCGGGCTGCGCCAGGCGCATGACGATGACCGCAGCAGCCTGCCGGGCGCACAATGGCAGCAATTGCAGCTGGCGCTGGAGGAAAGTGCACTTTTTTCGGACACCATGCGGGCCTGTATTCCGGGGCTCAATGAATTGAAGACCCAATTGCGGGCGCTGCTGCACTACCATTGTGGCGTCAAGGTTTTGAAAACCCGGCAAATGATGATGGATCTGCAAGCTTTTTAACCAGCCTCTACCCAAGCTGACAACCCAAGCTGATGTCATGAAACTCGCCCTCAAAATCCCCAGGAAAATAGGTGGACGCGCGGCTCACGCCGATTTGCCGGACTTCCCTTCGCCGACGCAGCAGTTCCCTAAAACCGTGCTGTCGGTCAACATCAACAAGGTCGCGCTGCTGCGCAACACACGCCACCTCGACATTCCCAGCGTTCGCCGCGCGGCCGAGCTGTGCCTGGAGGCCGGTGCCCACGGCATCACCGTGCATCCACGGCCTGACGAGCGCCATATTCGCGCCGACGATGTGTACGAGATCGCCGCGCTAATGAAAGACTGGCCACACTGTGAATTCAACATTGAAGGCAATCCGCTGCACAACCTCATGCATTTCGTGCGTGACCTGAGCGCGCGCGGCCTGCCGCTGCACCAGTGCACTTTTGTGCCTGACAGCGAAAACCAGTTCACCAGCGACCACGGCTGGAATTTTCCGGCCGACGCCGACGATCTCGCGCCGCTGATCGAGCAGGCCCACGACCGCAACGTGCGCGTCAGCCTGTTCATGGACCCGATTGCAGGTTCCATGGCCGCCGCCAAGGCGATAGGTGCTGACCGGGTCGAGTTCTACACCGAAAGCTATGCCCGCTCGCACGCAGAAGGCCACGATGAGGAAGCGCTCCACCGCTTTGCCCAGGCAGCACAAGCGGCGGCAGCTATCAATTTGGGAGTGAACGCCGGCCATGACCTGAACCGCGACAACCTCACCGGCTTTCTGCGCGCTGTGCCCGGCGTGCTCGAAGTCTCCATCGGCCATGCGCTGATTGCCGACGCGCTTGAGCTGGGTTATGTGGCCACGGTAAAAGACT
The DNA here is from genome assembly GCA_031396485.1 of Polaromonas sp. Classification (GTDB taxonomy): domain Bacteria; phylum Pseudomonadota; class Gammaproteobacteria; order Burkholderiales; family Burkholderiaceae_C; genus Polaromonas. The sequence continues at coordinate 1,990 of JANNKV010000245.1, forward strand.
ATCTGCGCTGCATCGACGAAGCATTTGTACACGCATGAAGGCGCATAGCCGGCATTTTTCCGCCGGGCCGCCCCAAGGAAAATCAGCCCCCCCGGGGGGCAGCGAAGGACACGGCAGTGCCGAGCGTGGGGGTCAATTTTCCGCCGGGCCGCCCAAAGGAAAATCAGCCCCCTCGGGGGGCAGCGAAGGACACGCCAGTGCCGAGCGTGGGGGCTCATGATCTTCGGCATCGGCACCGATGTGTGCGACATCCGCCGCATCCGCGCCAGCCTGGGGCGCCACGGTGACCGCTTCGCGCAGAAAATTCTGAGCGACGCCGAATTCGCAACCTTTAAGGCTCGGGGCAAGCGTTGGCCTGATCGCGCCGTCAACTACC
>JANNKV010000267.1:0-3060 GCA_031396485.1 Polaromonas sp.
AAAAAAGCTGCGCCAGATAGTGATCTCAAAGCTGCGTGCGGCTTCCAGCTGGCGCGTGAGGACACCCGCGATAGACCACATCAGTGTGACAACGATCATCAGCGCGATGGCTCGGGAATGCGTGAGTTTCATGGATAACAAGGACAGATCCCTGACTAACACTGCACAAAAGAAAAGGCCGCTGGGGCAAATGCGCAGCGGCCTGTCCTCACCGGACTAAACGCAGGCACGTATCAAGCGCACTCCTCTTGGTTTTAAACCCAGCAGGGGCCGCGGGACTGGCTTTGCCAGACCGCAGGCGCAGCGGCCCCCTCGGGGGGCAGGGCGCTACACGAAGTGAGCAACCGTGGGGGCTTATCTTTACGGCCCCCTCGGGGGGCAGGGAGTTACGCGCAGCGAGCAACCGTGGGGGCCTCACTCCACCCGGAACTGCCTGACCGCCGACCAGGTGCCTGGATTTCCGGATGCGTCGATGGCCCGCACGCGCCAATAGGGTCGGCTGGCCGCCAGCGACGCCGTGTGCTGCGAGGCAGTCACGCTCAAGTTCAGCGTCAAAGGCGCGGCGAAGTCACTGGCGCTGTCGACCTGCAGCACGTACGACGCCGCGCCGGAGACATCGCTCCAGTCAAAGTTCACGGGCTGGGACACCGCGAGTCTCGCGTCGCTGGCCGGGGTGAGCAGCGTGGGCGCGGCCAGAACGCCGGGGTTGGGCGTGGCAGCGGGCGTCACCGTCAGGCTGGTGATCTGGGTCACGCCTGTATTGCCTATACCGCCCAGCGTGGCCGACAGCGTCGCGACGGTTTCAGCGGAAACCGCCGCAGTGGCGACAGCGAATTGGGCCGAGGTCGAACCCGACGCTACCGAGACCGTAGCGGGTACGGTCGTGGCGCTGCTGTTGCTGGAGAGATTGACCACGGTTCCGGACGCCGGCGCGGCGCCGCTGAGCGTCACGGTAGCGGTGCTGCCCGAACCGCCCGTGACCCTGGCGGGCGACACGCCAATCGAGGTCAGCGACGGTGAGCCTGCCGTCGCCAGAATAGACAGCTGCGACACCAGCACAGACGACGAAGGCGTCGCAGTGATGTTGACCAGCAGATCGGCTCCGGTTGCCTTTGTGGCCACAGTGAAGCTGGCGCGGTCTGCACCGGCGGGCACGGTCACGCTGGCTGGCAGCACGATGGCGGCGGGTAGATCGGTGGAAAGCGTCACCAGAAAGCCGCTGGGCGGTGCCCGTCCATCAAGCACGACCAGTCCCTGTGTACTCTGGCCCCCCGTGAGCATCGACGGATCGAAAAACAGGGAGTTGGCCTGGCTTGCTGCGGGCGTGGCCCTCACCAAAAGCGCCGCGCTGAGTACCTGGGCGCCAAGCTGAACCCTGATGTTCGTCAGCGTATCGGCGGCAACCGCAGTGGTCTGCACGCTGAATGACCGGCAGTCGGAGCCCTGGGCGATCGCCGCAGAGGCAGGGCCGATGATGGTAGCGGCAGCGTTGCTGCTGGAGACAGTCAGCGCGACGCTGCCGACAGCAGGCGCAGGTGCCAACTGGTCAATGCAGGTCGTACCGAACGTCACCTCTCCACCAAGAACGCTGGTGCTCTCAAGCGCGTTTGACACCAGCCGGGGTGCCGGCGCGACGCCCGGGGTGACCGGCAGCCATGACAGGGCTTTTCGGGACTGGAAAAAAGTGCTGCCGTTGGTCACACGCGGCGTGGTGACCACACCATCGATAGGCGCGAACTGAAGCTGGTTCACCGGTGCGGTGCGCAGGATGAAACGGTGGCTGGTGGCACCGACCGGAATGGGAATGTTGACCCGACTGGGTTCGGCTGCCACCAGACTCGCGCTGGCAACCAGACCCGTGCTTCCCGCCGGTGCAGCAGCGGACAACTGAAGTGAGCCGCCGCCGGTTTCGCCACCGATCAGACGTGCGGGGCTCAAAGCCACCGGCACCGGCCCGCTTGCCGCGCAGACGTCGCGCCAGCTGGTGCCCTGGATGGGGCGGTTTTCGCAGCCCAGCGTGCATTCCTGGCGGAAGGTGCACTGAACATCCTGTCGGTTTGGGCTCAAGGGGCAATCGAACAAAAGCCCCGAATCGCCCGCGCAGACCGGCCCGGACCGGTCGGGCCGTGGATTGATGACCACGTCTGCCGGCCTGGCCTGGGCCGATACGTTCAGCGTGGCGGAAACCGGCGTTCCAGCTTGAGCCGCGACGGCAGAAATGGCGGCGGTGAAGGCCAGCCCGCTGTAGCGCCGGTACTTCGCGTTGGTGGCCACGGTGAAGCTGGCCGAAGTTTGCCCGGCCGGTACCGTGATCTGCGGGACGGTTGCGGCAAGCTGGAGGTTCGAGCTGTCGAGCCTGACCACGGTTCCGCCGGCAGGCGCTGCGGAGGTGAGTGTTACAACGCCGGTTGACGCCGCGCCGCTGCCGCCTGAAATGGTTGATGGCACGAGCTGCAGGCGACTGACGCTCTGCGCGTGGGCCACGCTCAGCGAGCTGATGAACGTGAGAAGGCTGAAGCCAAGAACTGCGACGTGTCCTGGTAGCCGACTGGAAAGTTTCATGGTGTTGTCCTTGTTATGGGTGAAACGATTCACCTCTTCTCCAGGCGCACGAACGGGCCGTAAAACGGCCTCCGACCCGTCCACTGGGCCGCAATGCTCCTTGAATCGGGATGAAAGCGTAACTTGACACAGACCGGGGCAAAGCGCAACGTCCATTGGTCCCGACCTGGTAAGTGCTTGCGATCAACGGCCGGCAACAGCAGGCAACGTCACAAAAACGCACTGCGCGCACCCAATCCATTCAAGCGGAGCCGTGGAACCGGCTGTGCCGGGCCACAGGCGGGCGGCCCCCTGGGGGGGCTGGGAGCTACGCGCAGCGAGCGACCGTGGGGGCCAGTTATGCAAGCAGAGGCCGCGGAACCGGCTTTGCCAGACCGCAGGCGCAGCGGTCCCCTCAGGAGGCAGTGAGCCACACAGAGCGGGCGAGCATGGGGGCTTGGAATGCAAGCAGGGGCCGCGGAACCGGCTTTGCCGGGCCGCAGGCGCAGCGGCCCCCTC
>JANNKV010000274.1:0-6383 GCA_031396485.1 Polaromonas sp.
GCTGGCTAAGAGGTCGATCTACGCAGTGTGCGCACCCGATCCATTCAAGCGGAGCCGTGGAACCGGCTCTGCCGGGCCACAGGCGGGCGGCCCCCTCGGGGGGCAGGGCGCTACACGAAGTGAGCAACCGTGGGGGCGCTATAATGTTAGGCTTCGCTCGCAACATCCACAGACTCCTCCCCGGATCAAAGGAAACTATTTATGGCAACAGCCAAACCCAAGAAAAAGAACCCGCGCCTTGCGTCGGGCCGTAAACGCGTTCGTCAGGACGTCAAACTCAACGCCGCGAACACCTCGCTGCGTTCCAAATACCGCACCGCGGTGAAGAATGTCGAAAAAGCCTGCGCCGCTGGCGACAAAGACAAGGCCAAAGACCTCTTCGCCAAGGCCCAAAGCATTGTGGACACGGTTGCCGACAAGGGCATCTTCCACAAGAACAAGGCAGCGCGCGACAAAAGCCGTCTGTCTGCTCGCGTGAAAGCGCTGGCACTGGCTCCCGCAGCCGCCGCAAAAGCCGCCTGACCAATCAGGCAAATCGCCCGGCCTGACTCCTCAAAATAGTCAGTCCGCCGTTTTGTAGGGTGCGCTGCAAGTGAAGCAAAAAAGCCGTCGAAAGACGGCTTTTTTGTTTGGCGAAGCCAAATCGCGCAAAGACGCGACTTCACTTGCCCCCTAGGATTTTGCGGGACAGACCGACGGACAGGCGAAGCCACCGTCGCTCTGTCCTCAAACTGATTAACTCCCCGATCCCGATCCCGATCCCGCACCCTTCGGCATATCCGGCAACAAACAAGCCTCCACCAACTGCAACGCATTGTCCCGGGCGAAATTAATCGCGAACTCCCAAGCCATCGGTTCGGCTTCGCGCAGCTCAGCATTCACCACCACGCATTTCACGCCGTTGACGACTGTCGGCACGCACCAGGGCGAATACGTCAGGTGGCTGCCGGGGTGCGGGCCACCGGGCCGGAAAGGGCTCATCACACCGCACAGCCTGTCGGCCCAGTCGCTGGGGCGGAAGGTTTTACCGTCTTGGGTGATGCCTTGAATGAAGACTTCTTTGACTGAAGGGGAGACCATCGGATGGAGGGTTTTTGACGGGCCTGGTGCGAGGGTGGTGCGAGGGTGTTGCGCCGTGCTGCACTGCACAAGAATTCTATCTTATGGAAGACTGAAGACCTGACGTCCAGCCGGTTTGGCGCCCGTCATTCACCAGGGGCGGCACGCATGGCTGTAATGCACTATCGTCACCAAACATGGCGGGGTCTGCCCCTAAAATTGCCAAACCGCCGCACTTGCTGCACTTCCGCAGTGAAGCCGGCTATTTCTGACCCGGAGTTTCCATGAACGCTGCCCTGCCCCCTCACATCGAAGCTGCCTCGCCCCACGTGATGAACACCTACGGCCGCCTGCCGATCGCGCTGTCGCATGGCCAGGGTTGCCGCGTCTGGGACGTCAACGGCAAGGAATACCTCGACGCGCTGGGCGGCATTGCGGTGAACACGCTGGGCCACAACCACCCGCGCCTGGTGCCCGCGCTACAGGACCAGATCAGCAAGATCATCCATTCGTCCAACTACTACCATGTGCCGTTGCAGGAAACGCTGGCGGCCAAGCTGGTGGAACTGTCGGGTCTGGAAAACGTCTTCTTCTGCTCGACCGGCCTGGAAGCCAACGAAGCCGCCCTGAAACTGGCGCGCAAATTCGGCCATGACAAGGGCATCGACAAACCCGAAGTGGTGGTCTATGAAAAAGCCTTTCACGGCCGCAGCATTGCCACCTTGAGCGCCACAGGCAACCCGAAAGTGCAGGCCGGTTTCGGCCCGCTCGTGGAAGGCTTTATTCGCGTGCCGATGAACGATATCGAAGCCATCAAATCAGCGACCGCCAACAACCCGAACGTGGTTGCAGTGTTCTTTGAAGCCATTCAGGGTGAAGGCGGCGTGAACCCGATGAGTGACGACTACCTGCGGCAAATCCGCAAGCTCTGCGACGAGCGCGACTGGCTCTTGATGATCGACGAAGTGCAGTGCGGCATGGGCCGTACCGGAAAATGGTTTGCGCACCAGTGGTCAGGCATCAAACCCGACGTGATGCCGCTCGCTAAGGGCTTGGGCTCGGGCGTGCCGATCGGCGCTGTGGTGGCTGGCCCGAAGGCGGCGCATATCTTCAAACCCGGCAACCACGGCACCACCTTCGGCGGCAACCCGCTGGCGATGCGCGCCGGTGTGGAAACCATTCGAATCATGGAAGAAGATGGCTTGCTGGAAAACGCGAGCAAGGTCGGTGCGCACCTGCATGCCGCGCTAACGCGTGACCTGGCGGGTTTGAAAGGCGTGAAGGAAATCCGCGGCCGCGGCCTGATGATCGGCATCGAGCTGACCGTGCCGTGCGGCGAACTGCTCAAGCAGGCGGCTGACAATGGCCTGCTGCTCAGTGTGACCGCCGACACCGTGATCCGCATGGTGCCGTCGCTCATCATGACGACTGCCGAGGCTGATGAAATCGTGGCTATTTTGTGCCCGCTGATCAAGGCGTTTTTGCAGCAGCACGCATCGAAGGCAGCCGAGCCGGTAGCGGGGCAAACCGCGTGAACAAGCCGCTCAAGCATTACCTGCAGTTCAGTGATCTGACCGCGGACGAATACGCCTACCTTTTTGAACGCGCGGCGATCATCAAGAAAAAGTTCAAGGCCTACGAAAAACACCAGCCACTGGTCGACCGCACGCTGGCGATGATTTTCGAGAAAGCCTCAACGCGCACCCGTGTGAGCTTTGAAGCCGGCATGTACCAGCTGGGCGGCAGCGTGGTGAACCTCACCACCGGCGACAGCCAGCTCGGCCGCGCCGAACCGATCGAAGACAGCGCCAAAGTCATCAGCCGCATGGTTGACATCGTGATGATCCGCACCTTCGAACAGACCAAGATCGACCGTTTCGCCGAGCATTCGCGCGTGCCGGTCATCAACGGGCTGACCAACGAATTTCACCCGTGCCAGATCCTGGCCGACATCTTCACCTACATCGAACACCGCGGGTCCATCCAGGGCAAAACCGTGGCGTGGGTGGGCGACGGCAACAACATGGCCAACACATGGCTACAGGCCAGCGAAATCCTCGGCTTCAAGGTGCATGTGAGCACGCCGGGCGGCTACGAAGTAGACCAGTCGATTGCCGGCATTCGTTCGTCAGAAAGCTACCAGGTCTTCAAGGACCCGATGCAAGCCTGCGAAGGCGCCGACCTAGTGACCACCGACGTCTGGACCAGCATGGGTTATGAGGCTGAAAACGAAGAGCGCAAAAAAGCCTTCGCCGACTGGTGTGTGGACTCAGAAATGATGCGCGCAGCCAAACCCGACGCCCTCTTCATGCACTGCCTGCCCGCGCACCGTGGCGAAGAGGTCGAAGCCGACGTGATTGACGGGCCTCAGTCGGTGGTGTGGGACGAGGCCGAGAACCGGATGCATGTGCAGAAGGCGTTGATGGAGTATTTGTTGTTAGGGCGGTTGGGCTGATCATTTGCTAGGCATGGCATCAGGTTCCAGATATTGGCGAAATGTTTTTGGCTGAAAGTAGCCTTGCACTCTGTGGTCGGAGTCTAACTCGCCGATAGCATCCAGCCAACAAACCACTGCGTTATATCTTCGCTTGTAAAACTCAACAACCGTAGTGCTTCCGCTCTGCTTTTCATACTGCTCTAAACACCACACAAGTTGATCCAATTCAAGCGCGATCGTGCCGACTTCAGTTTCAATTGCAGCCTTTGAATTTGCAATCAGCTTGTCTCTGGATGCTTGAACGATGTAGTCAGAGGACGAAGCCAGAGCCACAGACCCCGCACCGGAAATGAGAGTAAAGATCGTAATTGGAGCGTCGCGGAGTCGATAGTCGTCAATATTTTTGTTAGGTGCTTGGGCCAAGAGCGAATCGATGCGCGATGAAATAGTAGAAGCAACGCGCTGGATTTCCTCGTGATTCCCCTGGCTACGTACCGAGTCGAGTTGCATCGCTTGCAGGTAAACAGTCAATAGGACTCCTACAAAAGCCAGAAATGAAAATATTGGCCCAAGGACTCCGCCAACATAGCTTCCAAAGTTTGACCAAGCTGCATCGCTTGCTGCCAATGTATAGCCCGACTGGGGGCCGAAAATACTGAAGTAAGCTCCAACAACAATGAGGGCAAAGACAAAACCGAAACTCAATAAAAGAGTTGCAGATTTAAATAATTTGTCGGACAGCGGCTTATACAAAATTGAACCTTTAGCTTTTTTTCTACTACGCGCACATCTTTACAAACGCCCACTACCTGTGACTGATCAAGTGCAGATTCAGCACTAAAAACCTGTCAACCCCGACCCACAAACGGCATCTTTGTCGCCATGATGGTCATGAAATGCACGTTGGTGGTCAGCGGCAGCGACGCCATGTGAACCACCGCATCGGCCACCTCGGTCGCCTCCATCATCGGCTCGACGGCGATCTCGCCGTTGGCCTGCATCACGCCCTTGGTCATGCGAACCGACAGCTCGGTCAGCGCATTGCCAATGTCGATCTGGCCGCACGCGATGTTGTATTTGCGGCCGTCGAGCGACAGCGATTTGGTCAGGCCGGTGATGGCGTGTTTGGTCGAGGTGTACGGCGCCGAGTTGGGCCGGGGCGCATGCGCGGAGATCGAGCCGTTGTTGATGATGCGGCCGCCCTGCGGTACCTGGTCTTTCATGATCTTGAAGGCGCCCTGCGCGCACAGAAATGAGCCGGTCAGGTTGATGTTGACAATGTTTTGCCACTGCTCGAAACCGATGTCTTCAAAGTTCATGCCCAGGCCGCTGACGCCGGCGTTGTTGACCAGCACGTCGAGGCGGCCGAACTTGTCCTTGATCTGGGCAAACAGTGCGGCGACTGAATCGGGGTTGCCGACGTCGGTGGGCACGGCCAGCGCGCGTTCGGAGCCTGACTCTTTCGCCACGCTCTGCAGCGGTTCGACACGCCGGCCCGCCAGCACCACATGATGACCATCGCGTAAAAAAGCCAGCGCGACCGCGCGGCCAATGCCGGTGCCGGCGCCGGTGACGAGTACGACTTTGCTGTTTGACTTGTCGTTGTTCATGGTTTGCCTTGTCTCTTTCTTTTGCTTGTGGAAAGTGGGTGAAATTGCCTATCAGCAAGCTGTCGGCCGTGCTGTTTAATTTGGATTGTGCCCGAGCTGCGTCGGCATGCGGGGGTGCTTGCGGGCGCGCACTTTCACGCCGCTACTGAGCGCTGTAGCGCCTGGTCAATGTCTCTACCACGCGTGGTGGAAACAGGCCGCTCCCCAATTCGGTCAGCATGGGTTTGCGATCAGCGGCGGGCAGCTTGTCGAGTTCCTCCGCCAGACTGGCGGCGAGTTCGTCCTGCTCGGCAGGCGACAGCGCACGCATCTCATCGCGCGCCTCGCGAAACTTGGACAGCATGGGTTTCATCATGCCCATGGCCGCGCCCATGCCCGGCGCCGATTGCGGCAGTACCAACAGGCATTCCTTCAGCTCGGTACTCATGGCCGCTGACAGCAGCCCTAACTCGCTCATCTCGTTGATGGTGGCGATGGTTTCCAGCGGTGACAGAGGCGCGCCCATCAGCCGCTGCAGCTCTGCGACGCTTGCCGCCTGCTCGGCGTCAAGCCCGCCGCCGGGCATCATGCCAGCCAGCATGCCATTCATCTGCGCGGCCATGTCGGGCGGCAAGCCGCTCATGCCACCCATTCCTGTCATGCCCGTCATTCCCGTCATTCCGGCCATGCCTGGCACGGTTGGTAACCCGGGTACCGCAGGCATTGCCGGCATGCCGCCTAGGCCCGAGGCGCCAGGCAAGCCGCGCAACGCACCCAGTCCACCGCTCTTGAGGCTACCGAACGAGTCGACTGCATTCGCCAGCGCCGTACCTTTGCAGCCCGTGCCGCGCAGGCTGTCCATCAGCATGCTCTTGGCCGTCGTCATGACCATGTCCTGCAGCAATTGTTTGCCGAGCAGCGCGATCAGCGGTGCAACAGCCTGGCTGGGCGTTGCCACCAGCGCCAGTGTGATGGCCGCCGTGGTCAGCGCGGCGCGGACGGTTGGGGTCGTCATCCGGTCAGTATGGAAGCCGTTGGCCGATGCGTCAATGCTGACCGCCCTGTGACAGCGCTGCTATCTGCGTTCCTCCAAAATCGGAGGACCGAATTTGAAAAAGTAAGTACCTGTCGGAAATAACCGACACCACGACATTTTCAGCAGTGCTACCTTTGCACCATGACCGCCAGCACCTCCCATTCCCTTGCCAGCAGGCCACTCAAAGTCTGGGACATCTCGCCTGCGGTTGACGAGCAAGCCGCCGTCTTCCCCGGTGACACCGTCTACTCGCAGCAACTGC
>JANNKV010000272.1:0-4843 GCA_031396485.1 Polaromonas sp.
CTCGCTCAGACGCGAGACGTGCATCATCGTGATCGAAGCCCAGGCCGCGAACTCGATCGCGAAATCGCGGTCGCTCACGGCGTCCAGGCTGTTCTGGCAAACCCCGTCCATACCGAGCGTCTTCGCCACCATCTGGCGATCGAGCGGGTAGCTGGTGCCGGCCAGCGCGGCGGCGCCCAGCGGCAGCACGTTCACGCGCTTGCGCACGTCGGCCATGCGCTGTGCGTCGCGGCTGAACATCTCCACGTAGGCCAGCATGTGGTGCCCGAAGCTCACCGGCTGCGCTACCTGCAGATGGGTAAAACCGGGCATGATGACCTCGACATTCTTCTCGGAAATGTCAACCAGCGCCTTTTGCAAGTCAAGCAGCAGCCCGCCGATCAAGTCAATTTCACCGCGCAACCAGAGCCGCACGTCGGTGGCGACCTGGTCGTTACGGCTGCGGCCGGTGTGCAGGCGTTTGCCGGCGTCGCCGACGATTTGCGTCAGGCGCGCCTCGATGTTCAGGTGAACGTCTTCGAGGTCCAGCTTCCATTCGAACGCACCCGACTCGATCTCTGCGGTGATCTGGGCCATGCCTTTTTGAATCGAGGCATGGTCTTCGGAACCGATGATTTTTTGCGCCGCCAGCATGTCGGCGTGGGCCAGCGAGCCGGCAATGTCAGCCTGCCAGAGCCGCTTGTCGAAAAACACACTGGCGGTGTAGCGCTTGACCAGGTCACTCATCGGCTCTGAAAACAGGGCAGACCAGGCTTGGGATTTTTTGTCGAATTGGTTCACGGCGGTTTCTTTTCAGTGGAATCGGGCCAGGGCATCGTCGGCCCGGTTCAAGTGGATCGCATGGTTGGCCAGCAAAAAGCCGGATGCGGTATTCTGCGCAGGAAGCGGGCCTGCACCCGGCCGAAGCGGGCGCTGGTCGCCGGGATGGTGCTTCTGGTGCAATACTCGCGGCTGTGATTTTATCTGCCTGCAGTGCCAGCGGGCTGCCTGTTGCAACTGAAGCAGTCCACCCAATCCGTGTCCAAGTCCAAATTAGCAAAAAATTGCCATGACGCCACCCCCCGAGTCTCGACTGTTCGATGAAACCTCCGTGATGGGTGGCCTCGTCGCGGGCGGGGTCGAGCCGGTGGAGCGGCAGCCTTCGCGCGCCAGCATGTTTGATGCCTGTCATGTCGGCGTGGTACTGCGCGCGGTGCTGTTTGTGGAAGCGGTGGTGGCGGTGGCGGCCATGTTCGGGGCGTCGCAGGTGCTTGACTGGCTGCTGCGCTTTTCATTGCTGACCGGGGGGGTGCTGCCGGCCACGCTGGCCTGGCTGATCGCTGCCTGCGTTCTTAAATCACACCTGAGTCGATTGACTTCCGCGATGCAGTGGGTGATCGGCATTGCGCTGGGTGCCGCTGCTGGCACCTATGGCTGCGCCATGCTGATGCTGATGGGACTCGTGGAGCCGGCGCCCTGGTTGGCCAGTGCCGCTGCGGGCGCCTTGCTGTCGGCCATGCTGCTGGCCGGTCTTTTCTGGCGTGCCAAGGCGCGTACCCCGGCAGCCACCACGGCGCGGCTGGCCGAACTGCAGTCGCGCATCCGGCCGCATTTTCTGTTCAACACCCTCAACAGTGCGATTGCACTGGTACGGGCGGAGCCCGCCAAGGCCGAGGCGGTTCTGGAAGACTTGAGCGAGCTGTTTCGCCAGGCGCTGGCAGACCCGGCCGAGTCGGTGACGGTTGGACAGGAAATCGCATTGGCCCAGCGCTACCTTGAAATTGAGCAAATCCGCTTTGGCGATCGCCTGCGGGTGGTCTGGAGCCTGTACAGCCACGCCGACCCCGCCAAACTGCCGCCGCTGCTGCTGCAGCCGCTGGTTGAAAATGCCGTCAAGCATGGCGTCGAGCCCAGCGCCGAGGGCGCGCAGCTGCGTATCTCCACGCTCAGGCGTGGCAGCACGGTGGTGATCAAGGTCACCAACACCACGCCGGCAGGTAGCGGCGAACGCGGACACGGTCTGGCGCTGGTGAATGTCCGTGAACGGCTGCTTCTGCTGCACGATGTGCAGGCCAGCTTCAGATGCGCATTCAAGGACGGTGTGTTTCAGGTCCGGCTGGAGATTCCCGCATGAAGCTCAGGGTGCTGCTGGTGGACGATGAATCGCTGGCCCGTTCCCGGCTCACCACTTTGCTGGGCGACTGCGTTGCGCCCGGCGCAGTCGTCAGCGCTGAAGCGGCCGACGCGAAGCAGGCAATGAGTGCCTTGAAGCTGGGCACCTTCGATGTGGTGCTGCTCGACATCCGCATGCCCGGGATTGACGGCATGACCCTGGCCAAAACCATTGCCGCCATGCCGCAGCCACCAGCCGTGGTCTTTGTGACGGCGCATTCCGAGCATGCCGTGCAGGCTTTCGAGCTGGAGGCGATTGACTACCTGACCAAACCCGTGCGGCTGGAGCGGTTGCAGCAGACGCTACAAAAAGTAGAGCGCCACCTGCAGTCAGCAAGGGGGCTGGACGCAGATTTGGCTGAAGAAGTGCTGATCATCCAGGACAGGGGGCGGACCGAACGGATACCGCTGTCGGAGGTGCTTTACCTGAAGGCTGAGCTCAAATACATCACCGTGCGAACCGCCTTGCGCAGCTACATCCTCGACGGTTCCTTGAGCGAGCTGGAAGAGCGCCATGCCCACTGGTTCATGCGTATTCACCGCAATGCACTGATTGCGCGGCGCGCCGTGCGGGCACTGGAACGTCACTTTGATGCCGAGGAAGGAGAGGGCTGGGCGGTGCGGCTGAACGGGCTCGATGAATTGCTGGCCGTGTCGCGGCGGCAACTCAGTGCTGTGCGGGAGGCCATGGCGAGCGGCCGCTGATGGCAAGAGTCCGGGCTGCTATCAGGCTGACAGCAGCGGTCTTTCGGCGTTGGAGTCCTACAGCTTTTTCTGTCAGGGCGGGTTTAATCAGGTTGGGCCGTGTGCGAGGAGCCGGAGTAAAAGCCGGAGTAATAGCCGGAGAAAAAACCGGAGGGTTTGCGCATGATCGGCTACAGTAAAAAAATTCAGGGTCTCTTCCTCATGACGATGCATACCGTTGAAGATCCACCACAGGCTGCCAGTGTCGATCCGAAAGTAGCGCCCCTGGTGCCCCCGGCCAGTTCCGTGGCAGAAGCCGCGCCCCCTTCTGAGCCTGAGCCGGAGCCAGACCGCCTTCTGCTGCACATGCCGGTCGACATTCGCAGCATGTCGCTGGTGGTGCTGGCTATTTTTGCCAGCCTCTTTGTACTGCACTGGGCCAAGGCGGTATTCATTCCGGTCATGCTCGGCATCTTGTTCAGCTACGCCCTGTCGCCCATCGTCAACTGGATGGAGCGCAGGCGCATTCCGCGCTGGCTCAGCGCTGCGGTTCTTTTATTTGCGATCCTCGGCGGAACCAGCGCAACAGTCTGGTCGCTTCGTGACGAGGCAACCCAGCTGATCCGGTCGCTTCCGGCGGCGACGCAAAAGTTGGCCAATGTGCTGCGCACGCGTGCCGGCGCCGCGCCAAGCTCGCTTGAAACCGTGCAGAAGGCGGCCTCGCAGCTTGAGCAGGCGGCGCGCGGGGATGCCGAGGCCGGCGCGCGCGGGGTGACGCGCGTGATCATCGAGCCGTCGCGTTTCAACATCAAGGACTATCTCTGGTCGGGCGGCATCGGGCTGGCCGCGCTGATCGGGCAGACGACGGTCGTGATTTTCCTGACCTACTTCCTGATGCTTTCCGGCGACACCTTCCGGCGCAAGATGCTCAAACTGGCGGGTCCGAATCTGAGTGATAAAAAAATCACCCTGCAGGCGCTGCATGAAGTGGCTGACCAGATTCAGCGCTATCTGCAGGTGCAGGTACTCACCAGTGTGGTGGTGGGTGTGCTGACCTGGCTGGCACTGATGGCGCTCGGGCTCGAAAACGCCGCGGTCTGGGGCATTGCCGCGGGTGTGCTGAACCTCATTCCCTATGTCGGCACAGTCATCATCGCCGGGGCTTCGGCCATGGTGGCTTTTTTGCAGTTCGGCACGCTCGACATGGCGCTGCTGATCGGCGGTGCTTCACTCGTGATTCATGCTGTCACCGGCAATTTGCTGACCCCGTGGCTGACCAGCCGCGCCAGCCGGATGAGCCCGGTCGCGGTGTTTGTTGGCATGCTGGCCTGGGGTTGGCTGTGGGGTGTGTGGGGGCTGCTGCTGGGCATTCCGATTCTGATGATGGTCAAAGCGGTGTGTGACCGCGTGGATGACCTCAAGCCGATTGGCGAATTTCTTGGGTCATGATATTACCCCCACGGTCGCTCGCTTCGCGTAGCTCCCTGCCCCCCGAGGGGGCCGCTGCGCCTGCGGCCCGGCAAAGCCGGTTCCGCGGCCCCTGCTTGCCTGGGCAGGGCGCCTAGCGCCCGGCGCGGTGCCCGTGCTGCTATTGCTGATAATCACCTGCTTTTAGTAAACCTGTTGAATGGAAGAAATAATGGAACTGCTGACCGACCCACAAGCGTGGATTGCCTTTTTTACCCTCACGGCGCTGGAGCTGGTGCTGGGCATCGACAACATCGTTTTCATTTCGATTCTGGTCGACAAGCTGCCGAAAGAAAAGCAGGAACTGGCGCGCAAGATTGGTTTGTTCATGGCCATGTTCATGCGTATCGGCTTGCTGCTGGTGCTGTCGTGGATCATCGGTTTGACGGCACCGCTCTTCACCGTGATCGGTCAGGAACTGTCAGGCCGTGACCTGATCCTGATTGGTGGCGGTCTGTTTCTGATCTGGAAAAGCACCGGTGAAATCCATCAGTCACTCGAAGGCGAAGAGGGCCACGCGTCCAGCGCCGTCAAGGCCACG
>JANNKV010000373.1:0-4508 GCA_031396485.1 Polaromonas sp.
ATAGGGCAAACCCTGTGCCAAGACTAAAAAGTCCATGCAAATCAAGCACTTGGAAAGAGATTTCCCTGACGACCCGGGAAAATGGCCAGTCAGCGAGGCTGAAACCGCCGATTTAGCGTTTTTTTGTCGTCAGTCAGCGACAAGAGGTCGGAAGTTTTAAGGAAAACCGTTATGAATCAACGGTTTAAAGCTGTCGCTGTGCAGCGACTCAGTTGTCGGGCGAGGCCGGAGAAGGCGACAAAGCCGGCGCGCTATCGGCCTTGAAATGACCGGGCGTCAGGCCATGTTTTTGCATCAGGCGGTAAAACTCGGTGCGGTTGCGGTCGGCCAGCCGGGCCGCATCGGCCACGTTGCCGTCGGTTAGTTTGAGCAAACCGACCAGGTAATCCCGCTCAAAGCGCTGCCGGGCTTCAGCGAAGGTGAGCACCTGCACACTGGGTGAGCGCAGCGCACGCTGAACGAGGGCCAGCGGTACCAGCGGTGTTGTCAACAGCGCACAAACCTGCTCGACCACGTTGTAAAGCTGGCGCACATTGCCGGGCCAGGCCGCAGTGGTCAGCGCCTTCAGCGCTTCGGGCGCGAAGCCGCTCAGGCGCTTGTCGTACTTGCGGGCCAGTTTGAGCAAAAAGTGGTTGGCCAGCAACGGAATGTCTTCGCGCCGCTCTGACAGCGGCGGCAGCGTCAGTGTCACCACATTGAGCCGGTAGTACAGGTCGGCACGAAAGTGGCCCTCGGCCATCGCCACGTCCAGGTCGCGGTGGGTGGCCGAAATCACCCGCACATCGACCGGAATCGACTGGCTGGAGCCTAGCGGACGCACGACGCGCTCCTGCAGCACGCGCAGCAGCTTGACCTGCAGCGCGGGCGGCATATCCCCGATCTCGTCGAGCAGCAGCGTACCGCCGTCGGCTGCCTGGAACAGCCCTTTGTGGTTCGCCACCGCGTCGGTGAATGCGCCTTTCATGTGGCCGAACAGCTCTGATTCGAGCAGTGCCTCAGGGATTGCGCCGCAGTTGACGGCAATGAAGGGCTTGCTGGCGCGCGCGCCGGCCTGGTGAATCGCCTGGGCCAGCAATTCCTTGCCGGTGCCGCTCTCGCCGCGTATCAGCACGCTCGCCTCGGTTTGCGCCACCATGCGCGCTTCGGCCAGCACTTCGGCCATGCGGCTGGAGCGGCTGATGATCTGGTCCTGCCAGGCCTCAAAGCTGCCCTTGGCCGCCACGTGAGCCGGCGCGCTCAATGACAGCGCCTGGGCGATCTTGTCGAGCAGCCCCTTGCCGTCGAACGGTTTGGTAAGGTAGGTGAACACGCCGCGCTCGGTGGCTTCAACCGCGTCAGGAATCGTGCCGTGCGCCGTCAGCAAAATGACGGGAACCGAGGGGTGCGCGGCACGTATGTCGTCGAACAGCGCCAGCCCGTCGCGGCCGGGCAGTTGCACGTCGCTGAGCACCAGTTGCGGCCGCTCGATATGCAGTTGTGTCAACGCTGCTTCGGCTGAAGTCACAGCGGTGACGCGATAACCGGCCGCGGTCAGGCGGATGGTCAGCAGCCGAAGCATGTCGGCGTCGTCGTCAACCACCAGCAGATGCGGCGGCTGGGTGCCTGGAGAGGGGGCAGCGGAAGGCGAAGTGGCCATGACGTTCAGGGTGATCAGGGCGGGGCAGCGCGGCCGCGACTGGCGGGTGCCGACGCAGGCGCAGACGGCTGCGCGGGTGCCGGTGCGGGCGGTGCCGGCGGGCGGGTGTTCAGGCTGCGCTCGATGGCCTTCAGCGCTTCCAGCCGCTCATTGGTCTGGTCGAGTTTGCGCTGCACGTCGCGGGCTTGCTGGCGTTCTTTTTCGATCAGGTCTTCCAGCCGGCGCTGCTCGCCATATCGAAACGCCAGCAAGCGTGCCAGCGGATGCAGCGGCTGCGCATCGGGGCCGGAGTTGGCGAGCACCCGGGCCAGCAGTTCCTGCGCCCGGATCAGGTCCGGCAGCTGCCGCAGCTGGCTGAGCACCAGCGACAGCTGAAGCTGGCTCCCCGGCAACGTGGATTCGCTGGGGACCGACAGCCTTGCGACCTCCTGGCTGAGTTCAACTGGCGGCATCACGCGCACACGTTCGGCGTAGGCCAGCATGCGGCCCACCACCGCATCGGGCGCGGGCGGCGGCGCTGGCGGGGGCACTACAGGGCTGCTCGCGGGGCTGGATGCTGCCTGCGCAGCGGCTGTGGCGGCTGAAGGCTGCGCGATTTTTTTGCCCGCGTTGTCGTTGTCGCCGTTGCCGGATTTGCCTGAAAACCACGGCAGGGCGCTGCAGGCTGCCAGCAGCAAGGACGCGGCGGCGACACCCACCCCCACGCGCCAATGGGGCGCGAATCGGGTAACAGGAAGGTCAGGATTTTGAAACATGCGGAAGCTCTATTCTGAAGTGTGCGCCGGGCTGGTCTTGTAAGAGCTCAACCCGTCCGCCGTGCGCGGCAACATACTCATGCACGATCGACAACCCGATACCGCTGCCGCGCACCACGTCCTGCGGCTGGCGCTCGCCGCGGTAAAACGGCTCGAAGATACGCTCCCGGTCCGCCATCGCCACACCACTGCCCTGGTCATGGAAGTCGATGCGAACGTGACCTGCAAACTTGACCAGTTCGAGGCGGATACTGCCCTTGAGCGGCGAATACCGGATCGCGTTGGACAGCAGGTTGGCCACCGCCGTGCCGATTTTTTCCGGATCCAGCGCAATTTTGACCGGCTCGCCGACCACCGTCACCGACAACTCGCGCGCGCGCCACTGCAGGCGCTGGGCATCAACCTGATCTTCCATCAGTTGCAGCAAGTCAATCGTCTGCCGGTGCAGCTGGCGCGCCTCGAACGCGGCGGTGTTGAAGCGCAGCAAATCTTCGATCTGGTTTTGCAGCAGGGCGGTGTTGTGTCGCAGGATTTGCGCAATCTCGCGCTGCTCGTGGCTCAGCTCGCCGGCCACGCCATCTTCGAGCAAAGACACGCCTTCGCGCATCGACGCCAGCGGCGTCTTGAGTTCATGCGAAATGTGGCGCAGAAAGCGCGACTTGTCGGCGTCCAGTTCAACCAGCCGCAGCCGCAGCCAGTTCAGCCGCTGGCCGACCAGCGCCAGGTCGGCGGGCCCCTGAATGGCAATTGCCTGGTCGAGCCGGTTTTCACCCAGGCCGACGATGGCGTCCTCCAGCCGCCGCAGCGGCAGCGTGAACCAGATACCAAAAGCCACCGCCATCGCAACCGCCAGCCCAATCGCCCAGCTCACCTGCTGCGTCAGAAATTTGCGGCTGTTGTCGAGTTGGACCTCCATCGATTTGTTGCGCTGCTGGATGGCTTGCTGCACCTGTGAGGAAATGGCGGTGTTGACAAGCTCAAGTTCACGAAATTCCTGGGCCAGCAGGCGTTCGCGGTCGAGTGCCGTGTCCGGCGTGCCGCTGAGCAGTGTGCCCATTTTCTGCATATGGCCACGCCACTGCTCGCCGGTGGCGCGTGGCATGCCTTCGGATTCCAGTGTTTCAACGATCTTCGCCGCATCGCGCGCCTCGTCGTTGAAGCGTCCGCGCAGCACCCGGTCATCGAGCACCACCGATTGCCGCGACGTACGCTCCATCGACACACTGCGCTCGTTGAGCGACTGGGCCGCACCGCTCAGTTCCAGCGCCCGGGCGGCGTTGTCACGGCTTTGCAGCGTGATGTCTTCGAGCGTGAACAGGGCGCGGAGCGATGCTGCGCCGAGCAGGGCGGCGATCAGCAAAAAAGCAATGACCAGAAGCTGACGGAACGAGAACCGTTGCAGCATAGGCAGTTGAGGAAGCAGCGGGTAGCGCCTCAGGCCGCGACTGCAAAGTCGCTGGTCACCACTTCACCGACCAGCGAGCGCTGCGGCGCCTCGGTGATCCGCACGTCGATCAGTTGCCCGATCAGGCGGTCGGGACCGGTGAACACCACGGCGCGGTTGCATTCGGTGCGGCCGAAGAGCGCGTTCGGCGTCTTGCGGGCTGCGCCTTCGACCAGCACGCGCTGCACCGTGCCCAGACGGCTGGCGCTGATGGCGCGAACGCTGTCGTCGAGCGTGGCCTGCAGGCGCTGCAGGCGCTTGAGCTTGACGCTGTGCGGTGTGTCGTCGTGCAGCGCGGCGGCGGGCGTGCCGGGGCGCGGACTGTAGATAAAACTGAACGACGTGTCGTAGCCGATGTCATCGACCAGCTTCATCAGTTTGTCGAAGTCGTCTTCGGTTTCTCCCGGAAAGCCGACGATGAAGTCGCTGCTCATGGCCAGATCGGGACGAATGGCGCGCAGCTTCCTGATCGTGCTTTTGTATTCCATCGCGGTGTAGCCGCGCTTCATCGCCATCAGGATGCGGTCAGAACCGTGCTGCACCGGCAGATGCAAATGATTGACGAGCTTGGGCAGCTTGCCGTAGGCGTCGATCAGGCTCTGCGTGAATTCGTTCGGGTGGCTGGTCTCATACCGGATGCGTTCAATGCCGGGAATCTCGGACACATATTCGA
>JANNKV010000386.1:0-25171 GCA_031396485.1 Polaromonas sp.
GCTTGGGGGGCATCTTCAAGTCGCGGTCCGTGTAGCTTACGGCTTTGAGCAGCAGGCTGTCATCTGGTTTGCCGGGCTGAATGGCGGGGCCGGAGTCGCCCCCGGTGGCCCAGCCGTCGCGGGTGTCGAGCCGGAGCCCGCCCTTGATTTTCTTGTCGGCGCTGTGGCACTCGTAGCAGCGCTCAACGAGCAGGGGACGGATGCGCTTCTCAAAGAAATCATGCTCCTCCGCCGCGAAGGCCGGAAGGACAGCCAAGGCGGTGAGCAGCGTGAGGGTGGATCGGCAGGCCATTGGAGAGGAACGGTTTTGGCCCGCGTCACGAAGTGTTTCGCGCGCAATGTCGAGCGCCGCGTGAAACGGCAGGATCAGCGGGCAAGCCTCGCTGATGCGCAAGCGCGAACGCACCTCGACGCCGGCTTTTTCCAGCCCTTCGATCTCTTCGAACAGCTTGGCCGCCGACAGCACGACGCCGTTGCCGATGTAGCACTTCACGCCGGCGCGCATGATGCCGCTGGGGATCAGGTGCAATGCGGTTTTGACGCCGTTGATGACCAGGGTGTGGCCGGCGTTGTGGCCGCCCTGAAAGCGCACCACGCCCTGCGACATTTCGGTCAGCCAGTCGACGAGCTTGCCTTTGCCTTCGTCGCCCCATTGGGTACCGACGACGACGACGTTGCGGCCGGTAGCCGGGGATTGTTGGTGGGTCATCTTCTATCTTCTGGTTAAGGGTTCAGGGATGGCGTCTGGACAAGCCCATCCGCAGGCAAGTTCTGGATAAACGGGATCACGTCGCCGGTTGAAGCGCGCGGACAACCCACTGACCGGCGGCCTCGGCCAGCTCCCGATCGCAGTCGAATTCATTGACTTCATGTTCGTGGCCGGGCAGCACGCAGGCGACCGTTTCGCCACTGGCACGCAGCCGGGAAATGGCGGCGCGAAGCGAGGCACTCTCGCCCCAAGGCGCGCGGATGGCGGCCTTCAACGGGCGCGGTGGCAACACGCCGACCAGCTCCTTCAAATCAAGGCTGAAGCCGACCGCCGGTCGGTTGCGCCCGAACACGGCGCCGACTTCGTCATAGCGCCCGCCGCGCGCCAACTCGTCGCCATGACCATAGATGGCAAAGCGGGTGCCGCTGTAATACGCATAGCCGCGCAGATCAGCCAGGTCGAAGCTGACGGTGACATCACCGCCTTCGCGCCCAACATGCGTTGCCAGCCACTTCAAATATTGTAGCGCTTCGCGCACGCCCAGCAGGGGCGGGAGGACTTTTTCGGCCTCAACCAGCACGTTTTCGTCGCCGTAGAGCTGCAGCAGCGCCTTCAGGCCTTCGCGTGATACGGACGAGATGCCGCCATCCAGGCTGGACATCAGGCTGTCCAGCTCGCTGGTGTCCTTGGACGCAAGCGCCGCCTGGATCAGTGCCAGGGTTCGGGCAGGAATGGTGGCGCCGGCCAGCAGGCTGCTGACGATGCGAACGTCGGCCATGTCGACGCTCAGGGAGCCGACACCAGCGGCACGCAGACCTTCAATGGCGAGCAGTTGCGCTTCGAGGTCGGCCTCGAGCCCGGCGTGGCCATAAATTTCTGCGCCGAACTGCAGCGGCTCGCGGGTCGCCAGCGGGCGGTCGGCGCGGGTGTGCAGCACCGGGCCGCAATAGCAAAGACGCGCGACGCCCTGGCGGTTGAGCAAATGAGCGTCGATGCGGGCGACCTGTGGGGTGGTGTCGGCGCGCAACCCGAGCGTGCGACCCGACAATTGATCAACCAGCTTGAAAGTCTGCAGGTCAAGCGCTTCGCCGGTGCCGGTCAAGAGGGACTCAAGATGCTCCAGCAGCGGTGGCATGACCAGCTCGTAGCCGTAGCTGCGGGCGGTGTCCAGAAACAGGCGACGCAGCTCTTCGATATGGCGCGCCTCCGAGGGCAGGACATCGGCAATTTGATCGGGCAATTGCCATGATGACGACCAGGCGGGCATTGTTGTTTTCGTGGGGCTGTTAAAACAGCGATTTTACCGGGCCTGAGGGCGGTTTCCGCCCGGCCGGAGGCCGACCTGCAGGTATTTCCGACTAAGAGTCAGCGCAGCACGAACGTCCGTTCGCAAGTTGGGAGAGATGCCCGGCTGCAGGCAGGGTTTGTCCTAAATCAGAAAGGCCAGCGCAACCAGGCCGATGACGATGCTGCAAAGTCCAAAAAATCGTATTTGCCCATCGCTCATCGTGAGGATTTGCTGGAAAGCAGACCGCCACCGTTTGGGCGATACAAAAGGCAAAAGTCCTTCGATGACCAGCACGATCGCCAGTGCCTGCCAGAAGCTGTCGCCGCTCAATGCACGTTCACCTCGCGCTTACATCACGCTAGCGGCGCGGTGGCGCTGGCGGCGCGGCGTTGCCAGCCGCTGAGCCGCCCGAGCCGCGCATGGCTTTGAAAAAATCCGATGACGGATCGAGCACCATCACGTCAGACTTTTTATTGAAGCTCGCCCGGTAGGCATCGAGGCTGCGATAGAACTGCGCAAACTGCGCGTCGCGCCCGTAGGCCTCAGCGTAAATGCGGGCGGCTTCTGCATCGCCCTCCCCTTTTACCTTCTGAGCATCGCGATACGCATTGGCGATCGTCACTTCACGCTGGCGATCGGCATCGGCACGGATTTTTTCGCTTTCGGCCGCGCCGGTTGAACGCAGTTCGTTGGCTACGCGCTTGCGCTCGGCTTCCATGCGGCGATAAACGGACTCGGTGATGGCTTCGGTGTAGTCGACCCGGGTGATGCGCACATCCAGCACATCGATGCCCCATGGGTTGGTGGCGCCCCTGACCTGCTCAAGGACTTCGGACTTGACGGCAGCCATCAGGGATTCGCGCTGTGTGGACAGCAACTCCTTGACCGTACGCCGGTTGATTTCCTGGTTGAACGCATTGCGCACCACACCACTCAAGCGGTTGGCGCCGGTAGCCTCGTCACGACCGACGCTGCGGATGTACTGAGTGGGCTCGATGATGCGCCAGCGTACATACCAGTCGATGACGACGGGTTGCTTTTCAGCGGTTAGCACTGCACCGGTGTCGGTGCTCTCGAGCGTTAGCAGACGCTTGTCGATATAAGACACATTCTGGAATGGTGGCGGCAACTTGACATGCAGGCCGGGTTCGGTGATCACTTCCTTGATCTGCCCCAAGGCGTACACCACACCGAACTGGCGCTGGTCCACCACAAAAAGGGTGGAACTGAGCAATGCCAGCACGACCAGCAACGACGAAACGATAAATCCGACTCTATTCACTTTGTTATTCCTATGCGGTTGTCGTTATCGGCCTATTTACCGTGTCTCGCGTTCGCGGGTACGGGAACTGTCACGTGCGCGCGGGTCAAGCGGCACGCTGTTGGCCGGGACCGTCGGTACAACAGGCGGTGCGGCGCCAGTGCCGGGAGGGAGCATGCTGTCGATGGCGCTGGTGGAACTATTGGCGCCAGTGGCCTGCATGATCTTGTCCAGAGGCAGGTAGAGCAGATTGGAGCCTTGACGCGACTCAACCATCACTTTGGTGACGTTGGAGTACACCTGCTGCATGGCATCGAGGTACATCCGGTCACGGGTGACCTGAGGCGCCTTCTGGTATTCGCCCAGTACCGAACGGAAGCGCTGCGAATCACCTTCGGCCTGGGCGACGATACGCGCCTTGTAGGCATCAGCTT
This sequence comes from Polaromonas sp., assembly GCA_031396485.1. GTDB lineage: Bacteria > Pseudomonadota > Gammaproteobacteria > Burkholderiales > Burkholderiaceae_C > Polaromonas. The sequence continues at coordinate 3,693 of JANNKV010000386.1, forward strand.
CTTCCTTCAGGCGCGAGGCAGAGCCCACAGCCCGCGGAATCACGTCGTTCGCGTAAGCCTGGCCTTCATTCTTGGCGCGTTCGCGTTCCTGGCCGGCCTTATTGACGTCGTCAAAAGCGGCCTGCACCTGATCAGGCGCGCGCACACCACCCTGCTGCATATTGATGGCCACGATCTCCACGCCGATTTTGTAGCGATCCAGTATCGACTGGGCCAGCACACGGATGCGCGGGGCGATCTGCTCACGCTCCTCACCCAGCGCTGCGTTCAGGCGCATCTTGCCGACAACTTCGCGCACAGCGGTTTCAGCCGCCTGCACGACCGCAGCTGTCGGGTCTTTGGTCTCGAAAAGATAGGCGCGGGCGTCGCTCAAGCGATATTGCACCGAGAACTTCACGTCGAGGATGTTTTCATCTTCGGTGAGCATGGCCGAATCACGCAGGCCAGTGGCCTTGATGATGGTGTCGCGGCCCACGTCGACCGAGCGAATCTGGGTTACCACCACGACTTCGTGCCGCTGCACCGGATAAGGCAAGCGCCAGTTAAAGCCCGCGCCGACGGTAGAGTTGTACTTGCCGAACTGGGTGATGACGGCTTGCTGACCCTCCTGGACGATGAAAAAGCCGGTTCCCAGCCAGATCAGCACGGCTACTGCCGCAATCAGGCCGGCGCCAATTCCCGCACTTTTCATGTCGGGCTGAAAGCTTCCGCCGCCGCCACCGCCGTTGTTGTTGCCGCCGAAGCCGCCGCGCTTTGCACCACCCTTGGCGCCGCCGAAAAGCCCGCCCAGTTTGCGATTGAAGTCACGCCAGAGTTCATCAAGATCCGGTGGGCCTTGATTGGGCCCTTTGCCCTGCGATTTCGGTGGCCGGGCGGCCGGACGATCCTCGTTGGCTTCAGGCTTGGTTTCTTCAGGCGTCGATTTGTCCTCGTCCCGCCCCCAGCGCGGGTCGTTCAGATTGAACATGCCCCGAACGCCTTGCCTCAGGCGCCCTGGGAAGGTGATGAACATCTGGAACGCGGGATTCAGTTTCATGGGGTCAAGCTCATTTTTTCAAACACCGATATTGTGCCTAATGAAATTCCAGGTTCAGGCGGCCTGCTCAAATGCCCCGGAAATTTCTTGCCTGACGGGCATGGTCGCATGCGCTGCCAACAAGTCGCGCAGCACACTGATGCCTTCGCCGGTCTGGGCGCTGACGAAGACCCGTTCCACGCTGCGCGTGCCGCCGTCAAAAGCATCTTTTAATGCAAACATGTCTTGCAGATGCAGGGGTAGACTGGTTTTTTCAATGGTGTCGAGCTTGTTAAACACCAGCAGCTGCGGCACTTCCGCGGCGCCAATTTCAGCTAACACGCGCTGAACTTGCTCGATCTGCTCCAGATACTCTGGATTTCCACCATCCACCACATGCAGCAACAGGTCGGCATCTGCAGCTTCCTGCAAGGTCGCAGCAAAAGCATCGATCAGCCCGTGCGGCAGGTCGCGAATGAAGCCAACCGTGTCTGAAAGCGAAGCCGGACGGGCGCCCTCGCCGAGATACAGCTGCCGAGTGGTCGTGTCGAGCGTAGCAAACAGCTTGTCTGCGGCATAAGCCTGCGCCTTGACCATGGCATTAAACAAGGTGGACTTGCCCGCATTGGTGTAGCCGACCAGAGAAATGGTGAAGGAATTGCGGCGTTCACGCTGCTTGCGCTGGGTTTGCCGCTGCTTTTTGACCTTGCCCAGGCGTTCCCGGGTACGCTTGATGGCCTCACCGATCATGCGCTTGTCGAGCTCGATCTGCTTTTCACCTGGACCACCGCGAACGCCCGCACCACCGGTCTGTCGCTCCAGGTGAGACCAGCGCCGCACCAGTCGGGTCGACTGGTACTGAAGCCGGGCCAACTCGACCTGCAGTTTTCCCTCATGGCTTCGGGCCCGCTGGGCAAAAATCTCGAGGATCAGCAGCGTGCGGTCGTTGACCGGCAGTTCCAGATGGCGCTCCAGGTTGCGTTGCTGCGCCGGGCTCAGGCTTTGGTCGAAAAGAATCTCGGTGGCGCCCGTGTCGAGCGCCAACATCTTGATCTCGTCGGCCTTGCCTTTCCCGACGAAGAGCGCCGCGTCTGGCGCCTTGCGGTTACAGGTCATCCGAGCGACAGGGTTGAGACCTGCTGTTTGGGCCAGCAGGCCGAGCTCCTCCAGCCCGGCATCGAAATTCGGAAAGCCAAGATTCACCCCCACCAGCAGCGCCAGCGGAGGTGTCTTTACCGAGTCATCATACGAACTCAGCTGGATGGGCTTTCTTCAGCGTCGCTGGCGGCAAAATTAACGGCTCGGCCCGGCACGATGGTGGAGATGGCATGCTTGTAAACCATCTGGGTCACAGTGTTGCGCAGCAAGACCACATATTGATCGAAAGATTCGATCTGGCCCTGCAATTTGATACCGTTGACGAGGTAAATCGAAACAGGCACATGCTCACGACGCAAGGTGTTGAGAAATGGGTCCTGCAAGAGCTGACCTTTGTTATTGCTCACGATATTTTCCGTGTTCAAGAGTTAATAAGATTTGACGTTAACACAGCAAATCGGGTGGCCATGTAGTCCTAGGACGAATCCTTATCCTTGAAGGGGTTCTGCGAACTTTTCATCTGAATGCGCATCGGCGTGCCGACCAGATCGAACTCCTTGCGGAAGCGCCCTTCGAGGTAGCGCTTATAGGCTTCGGTGACATGATCCAGCGAATTGCCGTGCACGATGATGATAGGCGGGTTCATGCCGCCCTGGTGGGCGTAGCGCAACTTGGGTCGGAAGATGCCGGAGCGTTGCGGCTGCTGGAACTGCACCGCCTCCAGCAGCAGGCGCGTCAGCACCGGCGTCGACATTTTGCGGTTGGCCGAAGCGTGCGCCTGGATGATGGATTTCCAGACCGGCGCCAGACCCTGGCGCTTGATGGCTGAAATATGGTGAATCGAGGCGAATTTGAGAAAACCGAGGCGGGTTTCAACCGACCGCTCCAGCTGCTCGCGCTGGTATGAATCAACCGCGTCCCATTTATTGATGGCCAGCACCACCGCACGACCGCTTTCCAGGATGTAGCCGGCGATGTGCGCGTCCTGGTCGGTCACGCCTTGCGTGGCGTCGAGCAGCAGCAGCACGACGTTGGAGTTCTCGATGGCCTGCAGGGTCTTGACGACGGAGAACTTTTCGATCGCCTCAAAAACCTTGCCTTTGCGGCGCAGACCGGCGGTGTCGATCAGCTCGAACTTCTGCCCGGCGCGCTCAAAGGGTACCGAGATCGCGTCGCGCGTCGTACCGGGCAAATCGAACGCCACCAGGCGCTCCTCGCCGAGCCAGGTGTTGATCAGCGTCGATTTGCCGACATTGGGGCGCCCTGCCACGGCCAGCCGGATGACCGACGGATCTTGCGGCTCGGGATCTTCTTCCGGGTCGGGCAGGTGGAGCGGCGCCAGCGCCATATCGACCAGCGAGCGCATGCCCTGCCCGTGCGCGGCCGAGATCGGCAGCACTTCGCCCAGGCCCAGCTCGAAAAACTCGGCCAGTTGCACGCCTTCGGTCATGCCCTCGGCCTTGTTGGCCGCCAGTACTGTCGGCTTGCCGAGCTTGCGCAGGTAGTTGGCAATGTCATGGTCTTGCGCGCTGATGCCGGCCCGGCCGTCGACCACAAAAACCACCACATCGGCTTCGGCCACCGCCTGACGCGTCTGTTTGGCCATTTCCTTGTAGATACCGGTGACCGCGTCAGGCTCAAAGCCGCCGGTGTCGATCACGATGTACTCGTGGCTTCCGAGCGTGCCATTGCCATAGTGACGATCGCGCGTCAGACCGGCGAAATCAGCCACGATCGCATCCCGCGTCTTGGTCAGCCGGTTAAAAATGGTCGACTTGCCCACATTCGGGCGGCCGACCAGCGCAATCACAGGTTTCATCTAGCGGGTTCTCGGGGAGGTTCGCGAAAAGCTCGCGTTATTCGGGCTGAAAGCTGTAAACGCCGCCGTTCCGGGTCACGACAATCAGCGTGCTGCCGACCAGGACAGGCGCAGCGGCAATGGGGGATCCGTCGGTGGGCAGCCGGTTAAGCAGCGAGCCGTCTTCGCGGGAAAGCAGATGCACAAAGCCCGCCAGATCACCTACCACCACCGAGCGGCCAGCGACCAGCGGCGCGGTGAGGTCGCGGTAACGCAGACGGTCAATCGACCAGACGCGCTCGCCATCGCTGCGCTTCCAGGCGATCACTGTCCCGTCAGCTTCGGTGCCGACGAGCAGGCGATCGTCGCCGGAAATGCCTTGAACGCCATTGGCTGGCTTGGTCCAGAGGAGGCTTCCGCGCGCCGCGTTGACGCAGCCGATGCTGGCCTGAAAGGCTCTGGCGCAGACGTTGTCGCCGTCGCGGCTGACGCGGCCGACCAGATCCACCAGGCGCTCAACGTCGTTGATGCCGCGGGGTGACGCGATAGGCACTTCCCAGCGGACGCTGCCGTTAGCAGGGCTCAGCCCGGCCAGGCGGCCTGCCAGGCCCACCACCAGCGTATCGCCCACAGCCAGCATGACGCCGGACTGGCTTAGCACCAGCGGTTCGGTTGGGCGCTGCTGCGACCACAATTTTCGGCCGGTCTGCCCGTCAAAGGCGTTGACCGAACGGTCGGCCGCCAGAACAAACACGCGGCCGCCAGCCACAAAGGGTGCGGTGAAGGACTGCGCATTGAGTTTCTGGCGCCAAAGTTCGCGGCCATCCTGCAGCGCAACCACGTCGTTGTCACGTGTGACGACAGCAGCCAGTTTTCCATCGCTCCCGACGCCGGCAGCGATGGACGTCTTCAAGGCGACTCTCCAGATGTCACGGCCTGTCTGCGCGTCGAGCATGGCCACGGTGCCGTCTCCGCCCGCCAGTGCCACGGTGGAACCCGACACACCAGCCTGCAGCGGAAAGTCAACCTTGCCGATACGAACATTCCAGCTCTGCCGGGCCGACACCAAAGCCGTCACCGGCTGCAGTTCAGTGGGTTTCGGTTTACTCGCACCACCGAAGCAGCCACCCAAAATCGCTATGAAAATAATAGCTGCCGGCGCACGTAATACCTGGGCTAGAGGCCTGAAAAGCTTGAAAATCATTTGCTGACCCCAGTTGTGGAAGCTGCGGCAGCGGCGGGCGTTTTGCCTTCGCTGGGGTCCACGCCCAGTGCGTTGAGCTTGATCTCGACGAGGCGCCTGTACTCGACTCGCTCGTTCAGTCCCTTGAAAGCCTTCTGATATTCAGCCCTCGCTTCGCTTTTCTTTCCCTGCGCTGCGAAAATGTCGCCCCGGCGGTCGTCCGCCAGGGCAGCAAAGTCTTTCGGAACTGCGCCGGAGAGCTGCTGCAAAGCTTCGTCGTAGGACTTCTTTTCAAGCAGTAGCCCGGCCAGCCGCAGTTTGGCGATGGCCTGATAACCTTCATCGGACGAATTGCTCGCCACGCCAGTCAGCGCGGCGCGGGCTGCATCAGGGTTTCCCTTGTCATAAAGAGCCTTGGCTGCCAGCAGTCCGGCCTGCTGCGCATACAGTGTGCTGCCAAACCGGTCTTTCATGTCGGCCAGCGAGCGCTCGATTCTGGCGGCGTCACCCGACTGAACGGCGCGCTCGACTTCATCGTACATCACCGACGCCTGGGCCGACTGGTTGCGTTGCCAGTACTGGTAACCATTCCAGGCGGCAAACGCACCTAAAACGACGATCAATACCCAAGTAATCAGATTGCCGAAACGCTTCCAGAAATGCTTGAGCTCATCAAGTTGTTCCTGCTCTTCCAGATCGAGATGTTTTGCCATGGGAGTCTATTTTTTTGCCGGTGAACGGCGGGAAAGTGATTGCAATGATTGTAGAGGGCCAGGCTGGGGCGGCCACCAGACGGGCTCAGCCTTTGAGGCTGGCGCTCCAGGTGCTTACATCGTCCAGCGGCCGAAGAACCTGCGCCTGCGAACCCTCACCCGTCTCACCTGACTGAAGGCGCAGCTGCTTGACAGCCACGCTGTCCCCTGCCAGCTCGGTCGCGCCAAACACCAGTGCAAACCTGGCGCCGCTGGCATCCGCGCGTTTGAATTGGGATTTCATGCTGCCCACGCCTTGGGCGCCGCCAGCATTCATTTGCACACTGACGCCTGCGGCACGCAACATCTGCAGGGTTTTGAAGGCCACCGGCAAGGCATCGGCATCGGGGATCACAGCATAGGCGTCGGGTACCGGCACCGGCGGCGCTTCGCCCAGCTCGGCCACCAAGTCGAGCACGCGCTCTATTCCCAGCGCCCAGCCCACCGCGGGCGCCGGCTTGCCGCCACTTTGCTCGATCAGGTAGTCATAACGGCCGCCGGCGCAGATGGTTCCCTGCGCGCCCAGGCGGTCTGTGACGAATTCGAAAACCGTGAGGTTGTAGTAATCCAGCCCACGCACCAGACGCGGGTTGAGGGTCCAGGGGATGTCGTTGGCGTCAAGAATCGCCGTCAAGGCGTTCATATGCGCCAGCGACTCGGAACCCAGAGAGTCAATCAGGCGCGGCGCGCTTTCAACCACCGCTTTCATAGCCGGGTTTTTGGTATCGAGAATGCGCAGCGGATTGCTGTGCAAACGGCGACGCGCTTCTTCGTCGAGCAGATCGAGGTGCTGCTCGAAGTGGGCAATCAGCTGCGCCCGATGACGGGCACGCTCGTCAGGCTGACCCAGGCTGTTGAGCTCAAGACGCCAATCATTCAAGCCCAATTCTTTCCACAGCGAGACGGCCAACAGGATCAGTTCGGCATCGACGTCGGAGCCCGCAAAACCGAGCGCTTCGGCACCGATCTGGTGAAACTGGCGAAAGCGGCCCCGCTGCGGACGTTCGCGGCGAAACATCGGGCCCATGTAATAAAGCCGCTTGCCACCGTCATACAGCAGGTTGTGCTCTATCGTTGCGCGAACCACGCTCGCCGTATTTTCGGGCCGCAGGCTGAGCTGGTCGTAGTCGCCGTTTTTGTCGGGCCGGTCATCGAAGGAATACATCTCCTTTTCGACGATGTCTGTGACTTCGCCAATGCCCCGCACGAAAAGCGCTGTGTGCTCCAGAATCGGCGTGCGGACATTGCGGTAGGCATAGCGGTCCATCAGCAAGCGCACCTTGCCCTCCAGCCATTCCCAGCGCGCCGACTCGGGCGGAAGAATGTCGTTCATGCCCTTGACGGCGAGCAGCTTCTGGTTTTTGGCCACGGGCAATGTCGCCGTCAGCCCGGCAGTCACTTTTTCAACCATGGGGTTCAGACAGTTTCAGCCGCGCGCTGCGTACCGAAACGTTTTTCAATGTAGTTTTCGACAATGACCTGAAATTCCCGGGCGATGTTTTCGCCGCGCAGGGTCAGTCGTTTTTCGCCGTCGATGAACACCGGCGCAGCGGGCGCCTCACCCGAGCCCGGCAGGCTGATGCCGATGTCGGCATGCTTGCTTTCACCCGGGCCGTTTACAATGCAGCCCATCACCGCAACGCGAAGCTCTTCCACGCCGGGGTATTGCTTGCGCCACACGGGCATCTGCGCCCGCAGAAAATCGTCGATCTGCTTGGCCAATTCCTGAAATGTTGTACTGGTCGTGCGACCACAGCCCGGACAGGCGGTGACGCTGGGCACAAAGCTGCGAAGCCCCAGGGCCTGCAAAATTTCAGCGGCAATCACCACTTCCTGGGTGCGTGCTTCGCCGGGTTGGGGGGTCAGCGACACACGAATCGTGTCGCCGATGCCTTCCTGCAGCAGAATCGACAGCGCCGTCGCCGATGCGACGGTGCCCTTCGTTCCCATGCCCGCTTCCGTCAGGCCCAGATGCAGCGCATAGTCGCTTCGTTTACCCAGTTCGCGATACACCGAAATCAGATCCTGCACGCCGCTGACCTTGCAGGACAGGATAATCTGGTTGTGCCGCATACCCATCTCTTCGGCCAAACGCGCTGAGTCGAGAGCCGAGGTGATCAATGCCTCATACATGACCTGTTTGGCTTCCCAAGGCTCCGGACGGCTACTGTTTTCGTCCATCAGACTGGCCAGCAATTCCTGGTCAAGACTGCCCCAGTTCACGCCGATACGAACAGGCTTATTCCAGCGCATGGCCACGTCGATCATCTGGCCGAACTGCCGGTCGTGCTTGTCGCCCTTGCCCACGTTGCCGGGGTTGATACGGTACTTGGACAGCGCTTCGGCGCAAGCCGGGTAGTCCGTCAGCAATCGGTGTCCGTTGTAGTGAAAGTCGCCGATCAAGGGCACGTCAATGCCCATGCGGTCGAGTTGTTCACGGACGTAGGGCACGGCTTGGGCAGCCTCCGGCGTGTTGACGGTGATGCGAACCATTTCCGACCCGGCAACAGCCAACTCTTTGACCTGAATGGCCGTGCCGATGGCGTCGACCGTGTCGGTGTTGGTCATCGACTGAATCCGCACCGGCGCGTCGCCGCCCACAGTGACGATCCTTGAACCCCAAGCCACCGCTACTTGCATAGAGTGTTTGGCTGTGGGGAAAGCAGAAGCAATCGGAAGACAGGGCTGCACTACTTCACCTCGAATCGGGCCACATTGTCACGCGAAAGGGGTTGAAGGTCGAGCGGCTTTCCGCGCACCTCGACCCGCGTGCTGTCTGCCTTGCCAACGACAGCAGCCATCGGCAAGACACCCGTTGCGCCAACCACTTCTCCCGCAGCAAGCGTGCGGCGCAACACGACGGTCCCCTTGGCGTCAGTCACCTCCACCCAGGACTGACCCTTGGCACTAAAAGTCACAATCCCGCCGGCCGCTGCAACAGTCCCCGCAGCCGGCACTGGCTGAATATCTGAAATGCTGACCGTTTTTGCCGCTTCACTTCGAAGCACTTGCGATGCAAGGCTGGAGGCCGGCACGGCAGACACGGCAAATACGGAAGGCAACCCCTGCGAGGGGCTCCTGCCTTCAACTGAACCCACCCCCGCCGCAGCCCCCTGCCCACTCGAATCAGACGTGTTGGGCCCTGTCAGCTCCAGAATCAACGGCGGCTCGCCGGGTGCGGCCGGCGTGTCGCTGCGACCCGCCAGACGCACGGCGCCGTCCTTGAGTGTGGGCCAAAAAACCAGAGCTAGCGTTCCGACAAGCAGTACACCGCCGGCCAGCACCGCCGGCCGCTTCATCATCGAACGGAACGGAAAACCGGACCGCTCACCAGCTGATCGAAACGGGGTCGGCGTTCGTTGTGTCTGATGCTTCAAATGGGCAGCGCCGCCCTGCGGCAGGCGAGCGAGGACCGGTCCTGGGTCGACCTTCAGGCTGCGACAAACGCTGGCCGCCAGCGCCCGTGCGAACGTGGCGTCAGGCAATAAATCCGTGCGGTCCTGCTCCAGCGCTTCGAGCTTTTTCACAGGCACCTTGAGCGAAACTGCCAGCGCGGCAATATGCAAGCCAGCCGCCTCGCGCGCGGCTCGAAGCAGTGCGCCTGCTGAAGGCTGGTGGTCGGCTTCAGGTGCGCCATCACCAAACCCCGACGCACCGGAGCTGGGGCCTGTTGCGTAGCGAAATTCACTCATTAAAAGCACCCCTGTCGTACAAGGCGGCTTGAGGGGATTGTGCGAAGCGCTTTTTTAGTTGCTCGCCCAATTGCAGGGCTGTCTCCCGATTATTCATTTTTCTTTCCGTCTTGATGCCGAGCCAAAGAGTTTCTGCATTCGCCAGGTCGCTGTTGTTCAAGCGCCGAATATAAAACTGGGCGCGTGAAAGCTCGTTTTTTTCGTAGAGCAGGCTCGCCAGGTTGTAGCCAGTCACAGGATTGCCGGCGTCGAGCTCGTAAGCCTGCATCAGGCTTTTCTCGGCTTCTGCCCGCTGCCCGGCACGAACCTGACAGACGCCCTGGGTCATCATGGTTTTGGCTTTGCCGCCGTAAGTCGGATTGCCTGTAGCCTGGGCGAACAGTTTGAACGACTCGTCGTAGCGGGCCTGCTGGCACAACAACCAGCCGTAGTTGTGCGCGACATCTGCGTCTCGCGGATTCAGTGACAGTGCGCGCCGGAAACTGTCCTCTGCGAGTGGCACGTTATTCAGGCGCATGTAAACCAGCCCGCGCAGGTTGTGAGCCTCTACAAACGTCGGGTCGGTGTTCAGGGACTGCTTGATTTCATCAAGCGCCACGTTGGTTTGACCCTGCTCGAAATAACCCGCTGCCAATTCAAGCCGCAAGCGTGCGCGTCTTCTTACATCAGGTTCATCGGATTCAGTCACGACGTCAGTACGACTCGCTTGGGAGGCGCCTGCACCCTGCGGGTTGGCGCAGCCCGAGAGCACGACCGCCCCGGTACAGCAAAATACAAACAGCAGGCCGGCGATAACCTTCATACATTCATTTCCTTGGCGACAACCACCTTGATGCCGCCGAGCATAACCTGACGTTGTGCCGCCATACGCTGATGAACGCCGGTGCGGTCTTGCACATCGCCAGCGAGCTGCCCACAGGCGGCGTCAATATCGTCGCCACGGGTTTTTCTGACCGTTGTCACAATGCCGGCATCCAGCAGGATTTTTGCAAATACCGAAACCTGAGCCATATCCGAGCGTTTAAGCCCAGATGCCGGAAACGGATTGAAAGGGATCAGATTGAATTTGCAGGAAAGGCCCCGGGCGCCATACGTTTTCATCAACGACACCAGCGCCTGCGCATGCTCCAACTGGTCGTTCACGCCGTCGAGCATGCAGTATTCGAACGTAATGAAGTCGCGTGGGGCTGAGCCCTGGTAGCGAATGCACGCGTCCAGCAACTCTGCGATGGGGTACTTCTTGTTCAGCGGAACCAGGTTGTCGCGCAGTACGTCATAAGGTGCGTGCAAAGACACCGCCAGCGCCACAGGACAGTCGGCCGCAAGGCGGTCAATCATCGGTACTACACCTGACGTGGACACGGTCACCCGGCGGCGAGAAAGCCCGTAAGCATGGTCGTCCAGCATGACTTTCAATGCAGGCAGCAACTGCGCGTAGTTTTGAAGGGGCTCACCCATGCCCATCATCACCACATTGGAAATGACGCGCTCTTGCCGGCGCAGGTGTTTACGCAGGAAATGCTCTGCAAACCACAGCTGCGAAACTATCTCGCCCGTGCCCAGATTCCTGCTGAACCCCTGGTGGCCTGTCGAGCAAAACCGGCAACCCACTGCGCAACCCGCCTGCGATGAAATGCACAGCGTGCCCCGATCGGACTCGGGAATAAACACGGTTTCGATAACGTCGCCATTGCCGACGTCGAACAGCCACTTGATCGTGCCATCTGCGGATTCGTGTTGTGACACAACGCGAGGCCTATCAATGGCTGCCACGCCGCCAAGTTTCTCGCGCAAGGACTTGGCCAGATCTGTCATCTGGTCAAACTCAGTCGCGCCTCTTTGATGAATCCAGCGAAAAAGCTGCGTCGCGCGAAAGCGTTTCTCACCCAGCTGCTCACAAAAAGCGGCCAGACCGTCCAGATCGAAATCGAGAAGGTTGGTCGTCATCGGTTCATGGAGCATGCTGCTGCACCCCGCACAGGCCACGGCTCAAAGAAGCGGTAGCCACAAACGGGGGTGAGCATGTTCAGCGGGTGTAAACGTTCATGCCTGGGAAGAAGAATGCAATTTCTTCTTTTGCGGTTTCAACGGCATCGGAGCCGTGGACCGCATTGGCATCAATGCTGTCGGCAAAATCTGCACGAATAGTGCCGGCAGCAGCCTTTTTAGGATCCGTAGCGCCCATCAGATCGCGGTTCTTCAGGACGGCACCCTCGCCTTCGAGCGCCTGAATCATCACCGGGCCGGAGATCATGAAGGAGACCAGATCCTTGAAAAAAGGACGCTCTTTGTGCACGGCGTAAAAAGCTTCGGCCTCACCCTTGGACAGATGAGCCATCTTGGCAGCCACCACTTTCAGGCCAGCGGCCTCAAAGCGTGCATAAATCTGGCCAATGACGTTTTTAGCGACGGCGTCGGGCTTGATGATAGAGAGAGTGCGTTCGATTGCCATGAATTTTCCTTGATTTGAATTTTTAAGTTCGTGAGAGCTCAATACAGCCTCTGATTTTAACCTCTGCGCCCCATCTGGATTCAACCCTTCGCCAGAAGGTGCCTCTGTTTTAGTCAGCGATTTCCGCCACCACCGGAGCCGCCGCGTCCGCCGCCGCTCCTGTTCCGGCCGCCGCGATTGCCGCTCCCGCCGCCTCCGCCGCCAGCTTCGCGACGCTGGCCGCCGCCAGGATTGCCAGTTCCGCCTCCGCTGCGCCGCTGGCCCTGATCCTGGCGCTGCCGGGTGAATGTGTCAGCACCGATGTAGCCAAAGGAGGTCTTCATCGGGTCTGGCTGATTGGCGCTCGCGCCACTGACCTTTCGGTCGCCTCGGTCATTTCTATCGACCCGGTCATCCCGGCGTCTGGGCGGCGGCTGTCCCGGAACGTTGCCGACGGGTTGCGCGAACCTTCCCGTCGCACCGCCAGGTCCCCGACTGCGGCCACCTCCGCCATTTCCGCCACGGCGGCCGCCGCCTCCATTACCAACTCCATTGCCACCCGGCGAAAATCCGGCTCCGTCCATCGGCGGCTGAAACTCGTGCGGATCATCTCCGGCTTCAGTTTGCGGCACAGACCCGGTCTGACCGCCAGCCGAGGCTGAATTGCGGCCTCGGGGCCCACGGGAGCGATCGTTGCGACGACCGCCAGCAGCGCGGTAAGGGCTATCGCCCTGTCCTGAAGTGCGATCAGGCTGCACATCGCGGGGGTCACTGCGCGCCTCGGACCGGCTCACGGCATTGGTAAGCGCCCAGATGTCCCGTTCATCAAGTTCGACAAACGCGCCTCGCTTTAGCCCACGCGGCAACAGCATGGCACCGTATCGGATGCGGATAAGCCGACTGACGGCATGCCCCACCGCTTCAAACATGCGACGCACCTCACGGTTGCGCCCTTCCGAAATAGTGACCCGGTACCAGCAGTTGGCACCCTCGCCACCACCAGCCTCAATGGAGCCGAAAGACGCAACACCATCGTCAAGGGTTACGCCTTCGAGCAAACGCTTTTTCTCGTCGTTACTGAGCGCGCCCAGCACCCTGACGGCGTATTCGCGCTCCAGTCCAAACCGGGGGTGCATCAGCTTGTTTGCCAGCTCTCCCGAGCTGGTCAGAAGCAGCAGGCCTTCGGTGTTCAGATCCAGCCGGCCGACAGACTGCCACTTGCCCTGGAATAATTTGGGTAACCGCCGGAAAACCGTAGGCCTGTTTTGCGGGTCATCGTGAGTCACGACCTCGCCAGAAGGCTTGTGATAAGCAATCACGCGCGGCGGCGGCGGGTCAATACGCACACGAACAGGTTTCCCGTTGACCTTGACGCTGTCACCGAACTGAATGCGCTGACCGATATGGGCCGGCTCGGCATTGACTGATATGCGGCCCTCCAGAATCAACTGCTCCATCTCAAGCCGCGAGCCCAAGCCAGCCTGAGCCAGAACCTTGTGAAGCTTGGGCGTTTCGGGCATGGGGGTCAGGACACGCTTGGGCGGAGGTAATGCAGCATCTTCCTCGTCGGCATCAAACTGTCCCGTGATCACATCGTCGAATCGCGTGCTTCCGTGCGCTGCCGCGCTGGTGGCAGCCCGGTCTGCGGGAAGCGGGTTCGCGTCAGGCATCGAATGCTCTTTTGCTATTAAATCAGTAGCGCCTTGCGCAGGTATTTCCTGGGCTGGAGCCATATTTGACTCTTCATCCGGCCTCACAGGAACGGCAGGAAGCTCTGGGATGGGAGGATCTTGTTGATTCATACTTTTCGTTCACACAGAAATGTCGTGGACTTCCTTGCCAGGCGAGTCAGCCAGACCGCCAGCATCCGATGGGGCGTTTTCATCATTTGCAGCAGCATCCGGTGTGTCCCCGGCCATCGCGTCAGTCAGCGCGTCCCTCAGGGAAACTTCGGCGCCGTCAGGCTCAGGCTCCGGTGTACTGACACCAAATTCGATCTGCTCAATCATGGCGACCTGCCCTGCCGCGCTGTCCATCACCGGCAGTTGATCCAGCGAGTCGACGCCGAGATCATCCAGAAACTGCTTGGTCGTGGCGTAAAGGGCGGGCCGGCCTACGGTTTCACGGTGTCCAATCACTTCAACCCATCCCCGGTCTTCCAGCTGTTTGAGAATCATGCTGTTGATCGTGACGCCCCGAATATCTTCCATGTCGCCGCGCGTCACGGGCTGGCGATAGGCAACGATGGCAAGCGTTTCCAGAACAGCGCGGCTGTAACGCGGCGGCTTCTCAGGATGAAGCCGGTCGAGGTATTCGCGCATGTCCGGCCGGCTTTGAAAGCGCCAGCCTGAAGCGACGTGCACCAACTCGACCCCGCGCAGGGACCAGTCGTTTTGCAGGTCTTCAAGAATCATCCTGAGACTGTCGGTCGTGAGCGCTCCATCAAACAAAACACCCAGCTCACGCAGAGGCAGCGGTTGCTGCGCGCAGATCAGTGCTGTTTCGAGGACGCGCTTTGCATCCGTCGTATTCATGATTTTTCGTTCCGAAAAAAGCGGGAAGAAAGCGGGGAAAGCGAAATTGGGGCGCTGGGCAGCGCATCGCAAATGCAGGCCGTGTCCTCGTCAGGAGCGCCAGATTGCTGGTAGTCGAAGTCAGAAACTACTGCCTTTCATTGTATATCAGGCCCAATTTGGCGAGGGCCTCCTCCAAATCGGCAGGCGGCGGGGACTTGAACTCCATCAGTTGGCCCGTCACCGGGTGTTCAAACGCCAGTCTCCAGGCATGAAGGCCCTGCCTGCTGAGCTCACCGGCCGGCATACCCCCGTAAAGATCATCTCCAACCAGCGGATGACCGATAAACGCCATGTGAACCCGTATCTGGTGAGTTCTGCCGGTGTGGAGTTTGCATTTCACCAAGCAAAAGCGCTCGACCGTATCGAGCAGCGAAATGACGGTCTTCGCGGTCTTGCCGGCTGTTTTCTCCAGATCGACCACAGCCATCCGCAAGCGATTGCGCGGGTCGCGACCGACAGGCTGGTCTACCTCAAGTGTTTTTGCACCCGTCCACGCACCATGACCGACGGCCAGGTATTCCCGGCTGACGCTTCGCGCCGCGATCAGGCTCACCAGCTGGTCCATGGTTTGCCGCTGCCTTGCCACGACCATCAGCCCGCTTGTGTCTTTGTCCAGGCGGTGAACAATGCCAGCCCTCGGCAATAAGCTGGCTTTCGGATCTCTGGCCAGCAAGCCGTTAAGCAGGGTTCCGCGCCAGTTACCTGGTGCCGGATGCACTACCAGCCCGGCCGGCTTGTTGATCACGAGCAGGTATTCATCTTCAAACACGATGTCCAGCGTCATGACCTCCGGGACGAACGCCTGGCTTTGCGGTGTGGGGCGAAGCTCGACGATAAGAACATCGCCAGCCTTGATCTTCGTAGCGGTTTTGACGACCACAGCGCCGTTCAGCAGAACAACGCCCGCTTCGATCAACTGCTGCAGATAGCTGCGCGAGAACTCAGGCACCAGGCTGGCCAGGGCACGATCCAGCCGGCTTCCATGCCACTCTACCGGCACATCCACGCGCCTGAGTTCAACTTCTGCAGCGCTGTCACCTTCGTCCAGGGCATCGTCTGGCCGGGCGTCCTCTGCGGTAGCGCCCGATATAATTGCCTTGTCCAGTTCAGCGTCAGTCATTCAGAAGGTTGGTAGTGATGTTCTCCAGTAAATTATCGGTTGTTCCTGCCGCTTCGCCCCTTGCCGCAGTCGCTCTGGGGCTGTCGTTGCTGCTTTCTGCCTGTTCGACCACACCTGCGCCGGACAAGACTGCGGGCTGGAGCCCCAACAAGATTTATTCAGAAGCCAAAGACGAGGCGAGTTCGGGTGCTTATGACAAAGCTATCCCGCTCTACGAAAAACTGGAAGGCCGCGCTGCCGGAACGCCGCTGGCGCAGCAAGCACAGCTCGAAAAAGCTTATGCGCAGTACAAAGGCGGAGAGCCAGCCCAGGCGCTTTCAACGCTTGACCGCTTCATCAAGCTTCATCCTGCCAGTCCCGCACTGGACTACGCGCTGTATCTGAAAGGCTTGGTCAATTTCAACGACAATCTGGGGCTGTTCGGCTTTATTTCGCGGCAGGACTTGTCCGAGCGGGACCAGAAGGCAGCCAAAGAATCATTCGAGTCATTTCGTGAGCTGACCACGCGGTTTCCTGAATCACGCTACGCACCCGATTCACGCTTGCGAATGAATTACATTGTCAATTCGCTGGCCCAATCAGAGGTCCACGTGGCCCGGTACTACTACTCTCGCGGTGCGTACATTGCAGCCATCAATCGCGCACAAAGTGCCATTGCTGATTACCGTGAGGTTCCAGCCATCGAGGAAGCGACCTACATTCTTTACAAATCCTACGACGCTCTGGGCATGAACGATCTGCGGGATGACACACGCCGGATCATGGAAAAGAGCTATCCGCAGAGCCAGTATCTGGGCCGCGGCTTCAGGGCTGGAGACAAGCCGTGGTACAAATTCTGGTGAGTTCGTCGAGCTGATCGGTCAACTCCCGCTCCGACAGCAAGCGCTTCATCGGCGGCAGAGCTTTCATCAGGCGACGCCCATAACCCATGGACACCAGACGGCTGTCGCAAACGACAAGCACACCGTGATCGGTCTCCCGGCGTATCAGGCGACCGGCACCCTGCTTCAAAGCCACAGCCGCTTCTGGCAAAAAATAGTCGCTAAATGCACTGCGACCCTGCGATTCGAGCAGCTTGGAGCGCGCCTCTACCAGCGGATCGTTGGGCGGTGGAAATGGGAGCTTGTCAATAATCACGAGCTGAAGCGAATCTCCCGGGAAGTCGATGCCTTCCCAAAATGATGCGGAAGCGACCAGCACACAACCTTTTTGCCCTTCGCTGTTGCCGGCCCGGAAGCGCTCGATCAACACCCTCTTCGGCTGCGCACCCTGAACCAGCACCTCCAGGTCGCCAGATTGCTCGAACGACAGCTGTAGCGCATCTCCAATCGAGCGAAGGGCCCGCAGCGTGGTGGTCAGCACCATGGTGCGGCCGCCCAGTCTGCGCGACCATGCCGCAGCGCACTCGGCAACCCGTCCTGTATGGGTGGGATCACCCGGCTTGGGAAAATCGGGCGGGACATAAACCGCTGCCTGGCGCGCATAGTCAAAGGGGCTGCCCACCTGCAGCACGGCGGCGTCTGTCAAGCCACACGGTTGTGTGAACCAGCTCAGTTTCTCGTCGTCGCCAAGCGTTGCCGACGTGAATATCCATGACTTGGCCGATTCAGCGCCTTCAGCCCACGGGCCCAGCACACGGGTCTTCATGGCCTTCGCTATATCCAGCGGCGATTCGACCAGCCGCAACTGGGCACCTACGTCCACCCACCTCACGCAGCCAGGCTCACAGGCACTCACAAAACTCTCGGCCCGCCCGGCAAGTTGCTCCGCCCTCTCCCGGAGGCGAACAAAGTCGGGGGCGATTTCGCTCACCGTATCCAGAGCGGCAATGGCCTGAAGGCAGGAGGAATGGACCACTTCCAGCGCCTTGCTCCAGTCATGACTGTCAACGCCCTCCGGCGCGGCTTCGGTCCAGCGTAATTTGGCACCGGGATACTGCCTGCCAACGCACAGGCGCAGTTCCCGTGCCGCCTGCTCGCTGGTACCCACCACCTGCTGCCAGTCCACCAGGCCTCTAGCCAGTTGCAGCCCTGCAGCCAGCATGTCGCGGGAAAAATCCAGCAATTGCCCGGTCGTGAGGTTGCTACCGAGAAATTGCACACCGGTTTCGTTCAGCTGATGGGCTTCATCAAAAATGGCAATCCTTACCGAAGGAAGCAGCTCAGCCACGCCGGATTCACGCACCGCGAGATCAGCAAAAAAAAGATGATGATTGATGACCACCACATCTGCAGCCATGGCTTCGCGGCGAGCCAGATTCACATGGCAGGGTCGAAAACGCGGGCATTGGGCACCCAGGCAGTTCTCCCGGGTAGAGGTGACGAGCGGAATCAGCGGCGATCGCTCGTCCAGGCCGGTAAGTTCGGCCAGATCACCGGTTCGGGTCGTCTGCGACCACTGCTCTATTTTTGCCAGCGACCGCATGGACGCGCTGCTCTGGGCCTGTGCATCCTGACGCGAAGACTCGAGTCGGTGCAGGCAGAGGTAACTCGCCCTTCCTTTGAGAAGCGCGATGTTGACAGGAAGACCCAGCGCGTCGATGAGGCGCGGCAAGTCGCGCCCGAAGAGCTGATCCTGCAGGGCTTTGGTTGCCGTTGACACCAGCACCCGTTCCCCGCTCAAAAGTGCAGGGACCAGATAAGAGAATGTCTTCCCGACGCCTGTGCTGGCTTCGACGGCCAGCGGATACGCACCTTCGATGGCACGTGCCACCGCCAGGGCCATTTCGGTCTGGCCCGCCCGCGGCAGGAAATGCTTTTCCGCACGGGACAGCACCCCATCCGCCGCAAAAGCCGCTTCCACTTCAAGAACCAGATTCATCAGGCGGGCTCGGGGGGGTCGAGTGAAATTTCGAGCTGCGCTATTTGATCGCGCAGTTGGAGACGACGTTTTTTCAGTCGCCGCAAAAGCAACTCGTCGACCGGAAAGGCATGTACAGCCATGTCGACCAGCGCATTCAGGTCCGCATGCTCCATCTTGAGCTCCATCAGCTGTCGTTCCGGAGAACGTAAATTCAGTTCCAAAGTTTTTTGATCTCCGCAGGCTGCTTCGTCTGATAATACGTCGTTTGAGGCACCATAACGAGCGAAACGACTCGAGAGATTACACAATGTCAAAAGGTTATCGAATAACGGCCTCTACGGGTATTCACAAGGGCGACCGTGACTACCAGCAGGATCAGGTCAATCTTTTCGCACACGAACGCATCTCGGGCTGCCTTTTGGGCATCGTCGCTGACGGGATGGGTGGCCGCAGTGGTGGCCGCAAAGCGTCGGACCAGGTCATGATGACTGCCAAACAATTGTTTGACCGCTTCGCGCCAGCGACAGACGACGCGCCTTCAATGCTCAAGCAGATCATCGATGAAGCCCATACCGTCATCAAGCTGACGGCGATCTCTGCCGAGCAGGAACCGCACAGCACACTGGCCGCGTTCCTGATCAACCCGGGCGGTGATTGCCATTGGGCTCATACCGGCGACTCACGAATTTACCACTACCAGGGCAACAAACTGGTGCACCGCACCACAGACCACTCCTATGTGCAGTCGCTGGTGGACAAGGGAGAAATCACCGAAGAAGAGGCGAACGTCCATCCGCAATCCAATGTCCTGACAGGCTGTCTCGGCACTGAAGAGGCGCCGCCCGTCTCACAACACTTCATTCCAAAGTTACGCGCAGACGACACGCTTATTGCCTGCAGCGATGGAGTCTGGCATTACTTCAGCCACAGCGAAATCGGCTCCGCGCTGTCCATGCTGTCACCGCGCGAAGCTACAGAATTCCTGATTCAGAAAGCCCGGTCACGGGCCCGCGGCGGCGGCGACAACCTGTCGCTGGTGATTGTCAAGCTGGAGCCCTTGACCTGAATCGGCGCGCCACGCTGAAAGCCACTTACTGCGGCAAAGGCAGGGGTTTGGAAGGAGGCTTCGTGCGTTGAAGTCGCTCCTGCACGTTTTGCGCCCGCCTTTCTTCGGCTTCTCTTTGGCGGGCCTCGTATCTGGCGGTTTCAGCAGCCTCTGCAGCCTGTTTGGCGCTCCTGGCCTGCTTCTTTTGCTGGTTGGACTGCAGCCTGCTGGCGCGTACTTCGCTATTGGCCTGTTCGGCGGCTTGGGCTTTTGTACGCGATTGCTGCTTTTCCTTTTGCCCGTCCAGTCCTGACTGATGGTCTGATACCGCTTTGGCGCGACGATCGGCCTCTGCCTGCTGGCTCTCAACGGAAGCTTTTTCCTCGATTCTGCGAATCTGCTCAGCACCCCTGAGTTTTCGCTCTTGCTCGTTGAGCAGAATTTCCTGCGTTCTTAGCGTCGCCAATGCTTCCCTTCGTCGGGTATTGACGTCATCGAGACAGCTGTTGACAAAAAATTTCTTGTAGCAAGCAGCGTCTTCAGTCAAGAAACCAGCGTCAAGCCTTGTTCTTTCGGCTGCAATTCTGGTGCGTTCAGCATCCGGGCTCACAGGTGTTCCAGGCGTTTGGGCTGCCGCACCCCCGCACAACACAGCCAGAAAAAAGAGGGCAGAAAATACTCTCATGTCAGTGACGTGTCGACGCTCCTGCGCTCCAAAGCCAAAAATTCCATTGATTTCATTTCGTTCAACCTCGAGACGGTACGGGGAAATTCATGCACCAATGGTCCCTCTGTATACAACGCTTCCGGCGGCACTGCCGCCGACAGAATCAACTTGACCCGGCGGTCATACAAAACATCAACCAGCCAGGTGAAACGTCTGGCCTCTGACGCCATGCGAACCGGCATGTGCGGAACATCACTCAGCAGCACCGTGTGAAACTGGGTTGCAATCTCAAGGTAATCGTTCTGCGACCTTGGCCCGCCACAAAGCGTTTTGAAGTCAAACCAGACCACGCCACCGGCTTTTCGCCGCGCAACTATTCTTCGGGACTCGATCTGCAGCACCGGG
This sequence comes from Polaromonas sp., assembly GCA_031396485.1. Taxonomy (GTDB): domain Bacteria; phylum Pseudomonadota; class Gammaproteobacteria; order Burkholderiales; family Burkholderiaceae_C; genus Polaromonas. The sequence goes on from JANNKV010000386.1 coordinate 24,277, forward strand.
TCTTCGTCGTGCGACTCCGCGAGCTGGTTGAAAGTTTCCGTCATTTCGGCATCGGCGTTGGGCCCCAAAGGCGTATGGTAAAGCTTGGCCTGCTCCAGCGTGCGCCTGCGGTAATCCGTTCCGTTGTCGACACTGATGACTTCCAGGTTGGCCTTCAGCAGTTCGATAGCCGGCAGTATGCGGTCTCGATGCATGCCCTTCGGATACAAATCGTCAGGCTTGAAGTTGGACGTGGTGACAAAACCTACGCCGTTGTCGAAAAGCGCATCCAGCAAGCGGTGAAGAATCAGCGCGTCGGTAATGTCAGCGACATGGAATTCATCAAAACAAATCAGTTTGTAGCGCCTGGCCATTCGCTTTCCCAGCTCGTCCAGCGGATTCACCGTACCCTGCAAGTCTTGCAGCTCGCGGTGCACCTCACGCATGAACTCGTGAAAATGCAGGCGAACCTTGCGCCTCAGCGGGACTGCTCCAAAAAAGCAATCCATCAGAAAACTCTTACCCCGTCCCACGCCGCCATACATATAGACACCCCGGGGAATTTCGGGGTGATGGATCATTTTTTTGAACGCGTTGGATCGTTGCTCCTTGAACTCAGCCCATTCACTGGCACAGCGTTCAAGCGACTCCACCGCGCGCAACTGCGCCGGGTCACTGGTGTATCCGCGCGCCAAAAGTTCGGCCTCATAGGCCGCACGTACCCGCTGTGTCACGGTGTGGGGCCCGGCCTTCAGAAGTTGAGCGTGCGTTTCTCGACCGCCAGCGCGGCTTCTTTCGTCGCCTCACTGAGCGATGGATGCGCGTGGCAGATGCGCGCGATGTCTTCGCTGCTGGCACGGAATTCCATCGCCACCACGCATTCGGCGATCAGCTCGCTCGCCATGGGACCGACGAT
>JANNKV010000022.1:0-14503 GCA_031396485.1 Polaromonas sp.
GTCGAAGACTACGACCTGACCTTGATGGGGCGCGGCGACGACTTCGACGGCAACCTGATTGCGAGGCCGATTGCGTCGTCCGATGGCATTTTGTGTGCCTCGCCGGCTTATCTGGCTGCGCACGGCGCGCCTGCAGAGCCGGAAGAACTGACCACGCACCGCGTGCTTCGTTTCAAATCGCCCGCCAACCGGCACCGCACGGTGCACCTGATCGATACCAGAGACGGCGGGCGCCAGGTCGACGTGCCGATCGAGCCGGCGCTGCTGGTCAATCACACCGACACGCTGATTCGCGCCTGCGTGGGCGGTGCCGGCATCAGCGTCCAGTCGATCGACCTGATTGCCGACCTGCTTCACAGCGGTGAACTGGTCAGGGTGCTGCCAGCATGGATCACCGGTCGAAACACGCTGTATGCGGCGCTGCCCAGCCGTAAGTTCATTCCCGCACGGACCAGCGTGTTTCTGGAGTTTTTAACCGACTACACGCGCCGCGTGATCAAGAAGATGGAGTCGCCGCCGCAGTGAGTCTGACACTGCCGCCCCACCATAAGCGAAAAGTCATACGGCGATTCCGCGATGCGGCATGCAGAAAAAGTTCCCTTTCCAGCGCGCGGCATTGTTCCAGTTTTGACACCACACCGTTCGATTTTTGCGCTCTTTTTATTTGATTGCGGACAACCAGTTGATATCCATCGGTAAGAACGATTGCCACAGCGACGACTTATCGATGACGAACGCTCACTCCTTGGAGCGGCCTCGTCTGCATAGTCCAACAATCAATTGAAAGGTCAATCATCATGAAATCGAAACTCATCTCCGCTTCCGTTTTTGCTGTTGCTGGATTGCTGTCTGTGAGCAGTTTTGCAGACAGCGGCGATTTCTATCCGGCACCGAAGTACGGACAGAACACCAGCACCGTGACCCGCGCTGAGGTGAAGGCCGAGTTGCTGCAGGCGAAGCGCGAAGGCTACGGCACCAACTTCACGAATGACTCGGCCTACCCGCCAGCTCCGGTCGCCAGCGCCGGCCCCGCCAAGACACGCGCTGAAGTGAAAGCCGAACTGATGGCAGCAGGCCCCCGCGCTTCACACTTTGAGGTGGAGCACAACTATCCGTTTGTGCAATAAAAGCGCAGGCCCGCTGAGCCCGCCTTGATCGGGTTCAGCCTCTGCTCGCGCCGTTAATTTTCGACGGGAGTCTGGTCGACGGCGTGTCTGTCAAACCAACAGGCGGACGGGCTTTTTGCTCGCCCGGCTGTTGACGCTTTCCGGATCCGCCACACGATAGTGCAGCGATCGAGTGATATGCCGGGATATGCCGGAATATGCCGCGAACAGCTAGAACTTGATCTGTAGCAAACGGGCTGCGTTGCCGCCCTCAATCAGTTGCCTGTCAGCGCGCGACAATTTTTTCACCTGTGCAATCAGGCCGAGCGGATCTTCCTCACCCATGTCGTAAGGGTAGTCGGTGCCGAGCACCACATGGTCCGCACCGAAACGCTCGATCAGGCGCTTGAGCATTTCCGGGTCGAAGGTGATGGTGTCGAAATAAAACTTCTCGAGATAGGACGATGGCGGGTTCTTGATGATGGTGCGGCAATCGGGCCGGGCGCGCCAGGCATGGTCCATGCGAGCCCAGTAGTGCGCGATGAAGCCGCCCCCGTGGGCCACCACGAACTTGAGCTTCGGGTAGCGCTGCATGACGCCGTCGAAGATCAGGTGTGACACCGCCACGGTGGAATCGAGCGGGTTGCCGATCACGTTGTTGAAATAGTGGTGAGTCAAACGGTCGGCCTGCGTGTAACCGAGTGGGTGCATGAAAATCACCACGCCCAGTTCTTCGGCACGAGCAAAGAATTTGTCGAGCTTCAAGCTCGGGTCGGTCAGGTTTTTTCCGTTGACGTTGGTGCAAATTTCAATGCCACGCATACCCAGGTTCTTGACGCAATGGTTCAATTCGCGAATCGCCAGTTGTGAATCCTGCAGCGGTACCGAGCCCATTCCTACGAAACGATCGGGCCGGTCTGCCGCAATCCGGGCAATGCCCTCGTTAACCTCGCGCGCCAGTTCGGCGCCGTAGTCGGCTTCCGTCCAGTAGAAAAACTGGTACGGAGCCGGGCATATCGCCTGGATATCCACGCCCATGCGGTCCATGTCCTGCAGGCGTTCGGTGACACCGGTCAGTTTGGGGGCGCGGGTCTTCATCTGTTTGACGTTCGTCTCGCGGGTCAGGTCGTCTGCGAACACGGTGGTCGGGTCGTACTTGCCGAGGTCGAGATGCGCCGTCTTGGCATTCACCACAGGGTTCAGGTAGTGGCAATGCAGGTCAACGACTTTTGATTTTCCGGCTCGGGTCCGGGCTGCCGGGCGAGACAGTTTGGCCGTGGCGCCAGCGACCGTCGCCGCAGCCGCACGCGCGGGCGCGTGCTTGTGGAGCGGGTTGGTGCAGTCGGGTGAACAGGTATAGAACATGCGTGCTCCTTCGAGGTATCAAAATCCGCCTGCGCCCATGCAGTTCTTGCGGTTGTATTTTCTATTTATCTTATGATAACTTGCGCCTCGCAACCAGGAGAAACCAGGCAGCGCTTTATTCGGCCTGCTTTCCTTCACACAATCTGGGAGTTACTCATGCACATTGGTATCGCCGGCACCGGAAAAATGGGTACAGCCATCGGCAAGCGTTTGCTGGCAACAGGCCACGTGTTGACGGTCTGGAACCGTACGCCAGACCGCGCACGTGAACTGATTGACCTGGGTGCGGCTTCAGCGGACTCGCCGCGCGATCTGGCAAGCAAAGTTGAAGCCGTGATCACCATGTTGACGGACGGGGCGGCGCTCGATCAGGTGTACTTCGGCCCTGACGGCTTGCTGTCGGGGCCCGTGATCAACCAGCTGATGATTGACATGAGCACCGTCAACCCCGACAAGCAACAGGAGATAGGCGCAGGCGTTGCAGCAGCGGGCGCGACCTACGTGGAGTGCCCCGTGGGCGGCAGCGTCGGACCGGCGCAGGACGGCAAACTACTGGGGTTTGTCGGTGGGAGCGCAGAAGATCTGGCGCGCGCTCAGCCCATTCTTGAAAAGCTTTGCCGGCGCGTCGAACACGTCGGCCCGCTGGGTGCGGGCGCAACGATGAAGCTGGCCATCAATCTTCCACTTATGGTTTATTGGCAAACACTGGGCGAAGCGCTGTCTCTGATTCAAAACCTGAATCTTGATCCAGAGCGGGTCATCGATATTCTGTCGGATACCTCGGGCGCGCCCAGCATGCTGAAAATTCGTGGCCCCATGATTGCGCAGGCGCTGGCAGGCCATCCGAATCAAAAAGTAACGGTCAATGTGTCGACGATGCGAAAAGACCTGCGCGCCATGCTCAGCCAGGCAACGCTTCAACACTACCAGCTACCGCTGACTACGTTGGCTCTTCAATGCTTTGATCAGGCAGCCGAAAAAGGACTTGATTCGGCAGACTGCACTCAGCTTCCCGTCTGGTGGTTGGCTGAAGGCGGCAGGGTTTGAGTCTTCTCTAACCGGGTCGGGGCAGCTTGTTCAGGCAGCGAAGCTCGTCACGCGCTCTGACCGTTTGATTGCGGCGTTGACGGCCGGCATGACTTTTTCTGCCATCAGTTCCATAGACCGCTTGCCCAATGCAGGGTCGGCCCAGTCAATGCCGCAGTAGAGCAACGTTCCGAAATCACCGATCTCCTCGCGAAACTCCAGCAGTTGGTCAGCAACTTCATCAGGCGTACCGGAGATGACCAGCTGATCGACCACGCTGTCGACCGTGACCATCTCGTCAGGCATGTCTTTTTGTGCCTTGAACAAATTCAGGCGGCCAGCGCGTCGCATCTTGTGGAGCAGCTGTTTGTAGTAAAACCGGTACGGGCTGTCCTCTCCCAACCCATAACGCCTGGCCGTTGCGGCGTCTTCGGACACAAAAACGGTTTTCGCGACCCGCCAGTTCGCGGGGTCCGCCGGGCGATTGCCCTGTTCGCAGCCTTCAACATATTTACCCCAATGCGACTTGACCCACTGCGGCAACAGAAAGTTGGCGGAAATCGGCTCCCAGCCCCTCGCCGCAGCTGCCGTGACGCCGCCGGAAAACGGCTCGACAGCGGTGATGACGATGGGCGGATGCGGCTGCTGGTAGGTCTTGACCACGGAGCCCTGACCGATTTCATGAATCAGTGTGCGCTCGGTGGACAAGTTCCAGAACTGGCCCTTGATGTCGTAAGGGGCATCGGTCGTCCACAAAGCGATCATGTGGTTGATGCACTCAAGAAACATCGCCTTGCGGTCACGGTCGAGGTTTTCAAACATCTCCATGTCAGACGGCAAGCCGCCCGGGCTGATGCCGACGATCAACCGCCCTTCCAGCATGTGATCGAGCATCGCTACGTTGGCTGCGAAGGCGGCAGGGTGACCGTTGGGAAGATTCAGCGTGCCGGTGCATAGCTTAATCTTGTGCGTGGCATGAACCAGACTGGCAAGAAACATCAGGCACGACGGAATCGTTTCTGCCAGATCGGTGGTGTGCTCACCCACATAGGCTTCAACAAATCCCAGCCGGTCAGCCAGAATAATGGCTTCACGGTCTTCCTTGAGGGTTTCCAGGTAGTTGCGCCCCGGAGGATGCAATGGCATGGTGAAGTAACCGAGCTGCATGTATTTCCTTGACTGGTTTTATCTTTTATTTATCAACTGTTAAATTATAAGTCTCGTCAATTCATTCAGGCAAATTCTCCCAGGTTCTTGCGCCTTGCAACAAGCTGTAAGGCCGCCCTTTGGCGATGCAGTGAAAGCAGCCGTGCGAGCCGCTGGCAAACGATACTGTCTATTTAGCAAACGATCAGGTAGACTGTTTTCGCAGCCAGCTTTTGGGTACTGGGCCCGAATGCTGGAGCCAAGTCGAAGTTTGATTAAGAGAAGGAGCGTCACGTGAAAACTCTAGTCCATTTCCGCCTCAACTTGCAGCGTCTGTTGCTGGGATTTGTGTGCCTTTTCTCCATTGCTGCCGTCGCGCAGACGTTTCCGTCCCGTCCGGTCAAACTTGTGGTGACCTACCCGCCTGGGGGCAGCTCTGACCTGATGGCGCGCATCATGGGACAAAAACTCAGCGTGGCATGGGGGCAGCCCGTGGTGATTGAAAGCAAACCGGGCGCAGCGGGCTCCATCGGCATGGAATACACGGCCAGACAGCCGGCGGATGGCTATACGTTTGTCGTCGGCAACTTAGGGCCGGCGGGCGTCAACCCCTTGATCACCAAAGTGCCCTACAGCATGGAGAAGGATTTCATTCCCGTGGCACTGACTGCCACTGGACCCAACATTCTGGTTGTTCCGGCCAGCTCACCGTTCAAGACGCTTGGAGACCTGCTCGCTGCAGCGCGCGCCAATCCGGGGACCATCAACTTCGGCACCAGTGGCGCCGGCAGCATGGCGCATCTGGGGGGTGAGTTGATCATGCGCCAGGCTGGCGTCAAGATGATTGGCGTGCCCTACAAGGGGGGTGGGCTGGCCGTCAATGACTTGCTCGCCGGTCATCTTCACATGATGGTTTCGGACGCTCTGCCGGTATCCCAATTCATCAAGACAGGCAAGTTAAGGCCGCTTGCGATCACCAGCGCCAAACGCTCGCCGATGACCCCGGATATTCCGACCTTTGCCGAAGCCGGTTTGCCTGGACTAGTGGCCGAAAACTGGTGGGGCGTTTTTCTGCCTGCGGGAACCCCCAAGGCCATCGTCGACAACTACCACAGTGTTCTGGTCAAGATCATGGCTGACCCGGATCTCAAGGAGCGCTTCGCCGGCCTGGGTGTGGAGGCGATGGCCACCACACAGGATGAGTTCCGTACATTTCTTGCGGCTGAAACCGCGAAATACACCAAGCTTGTCGCCGACAACGGCATCAAGGGCGAGTGACATCCATCGCCATATCGATACCGTGCAGAAGTAAATGACAGAAGCGGGACTGCCTAGCGCACGCGTTCCCTACTCGGCCATCGTTGACCGACCGCCTTTGACCCTTCCGCAGGGCGCGCGCATGCTGGTCTGGGTGATTGTCAATGTAGAGCACTGGAGCATGGAGCGCCCGATGCCGCGTACGGTGCTCAGCCCGCCGATGGGGCAGCCCCTGCAACCCGATCTGCCGAACTGGGCCTGGCACGAGTACGGAATGCGGGTGGGTTTCTGGCGTATTCACGATGCGCTCAACAATCTGGGCGTCGTGCCGACGCTCGCCATCAATGGCCGGGTCTGCGAGAGTTATCCCCGGGTCGCACAGGCGGCGCTACAGTCCGGGTGGGAGTTTATGGGTCATGGCTACGTTCAGGGCCCCATGCACGCCCTTGCGGATCAGCGCGAGGCCATTTCCCAAACAGTCAACGCCATCAAGGCTTTCACGGGGCAAGCACCACGCGGTTGGGAAAGCCCGGGCCTGACGGAAACCAGCGAGACAATAGACTACTTGGCCGAGGCCGGTATTGAGTACGTAGCCGACTGGGTATTTGACGACCAGCCGGTGTGGATTCCCGCCAAATCCAGACCGGTGCTTTCAGTTCCTTATAGTGTGGAGATGAACGATATTCCCATGATGCTTCTCCAAAGCCACAGCGGCGCCGAACTTTACGAGCGCGGCGTGGCTCAAATAGACCGCCTGTGGCAGGAGAGCGCAACAATCCCGCGTGTGATGGCCATCAGCGTGCACCCCTACATCACAGGAGCGCCGCACCGCATTGCCATGTTTGAAAAGCTGCTGGCCTACGTGCAGTCCAAGCCTGGCGTTCTGGTCCAGACTGGTGCCGAAATCAACGACTGGTACCGCGCTCAGGTTCCAGCGCCCGTATGACAACGGCGACAAAGAAAGCGCCGCCCGGCTCGAAACGCGTCGTGAAAGGGCAAGCAGGCCAGCTTGCCAAAACACGCTTGTCACCGGCGGATCGCGAGCGTCAAATCATTGATGGAGCCATCGCCTACTTTTCGGAAGTCGGCTTCTCAGGTCAAACGCGTGAACTGTCAAAACGACTCGGAATTACCCAGCCCCTGCTGTATCGCTATTTCTCGAACAAGCAGGCCTTAATTGATCGCGTCTACCAGACCGTCTTTGAGGGGCGATGGAACCCGGGGTGGATCGAGTTGCTTGAAGACCGCAATATCCCCTTCAGAGACCGCCTGATCGAGTTTTATCGGCAGTACTCAGAGGCCACTTATCGTCCGGAGTGGATCCGTATCTACATGCACGCCGGGCTTTCCATCCCAACCCTGAACCAGAGATACATCAAGCTCGTCAGACGGGAACTCATGCCGGTTTACTGCCGCGAGCTGCGGCATTACTGTGGCATTGGGAATGTTGACGCTGAGGTATCAGACGACGAAATGGAATTTGTCTGGAGTCTGCACGGCGGCATTTTTTACTACGCTGTCAGGCAGCACGTCTACAAAATACGAACTACCGTGAACTTTATGGCCAAAGTAGAGTTTGCTGTAGACAACTTCCTGGCTGGCTCCAAAACGGTCTATCCGCGGCTGATGGCTGCTGTTTCAAGCAACACAAACTTGCCACCCCAAAAAAGCAGGGGCTCTCGCTCACGCTGATCAATTTGTTCGACGTAGGCGATCACGATCACATGATCGCCTTCTTCATACAAGGTTCTTGTCGTGCATTCGAACGTGGCCACACATTCATCAAAGAGCGGAATGTTGTCGCGATTGGCGTCATGGGACAGGCCAAAAAATTTATCTGGTGCGCGACTGGCGAATCGCTTTGCGAGCTCGTCTTGGTGATCAGCCAGCACGTGAATGATGTGGCGACGCCCGAGCGCAAAGTGCGTCAGATTAGGTGAACCCTTGGCCAGGCTCCAGAGCACCAGCGGCGGGTCCAGCGAAACCGAACTGAAAGAATTGATCGTGATACCGATTGGCTTTCCGTCATCAGCCCGCGCAGTGACGACAGCCACACCGGTAGGGAACCCGCCCAGTGCGCTGCGAAACTGCTGCGAGTCGAAAGTCACACCGTGGCCTTGCGCGATCTAACTTTGGTCAGCTTCTTTTTGCCAGGTGGAGGGCCGATCAGCCTTTCCAGAACGGCGTAGACCGCCGCCGTGTCGTCCATGCCGTGCCCCAGCGCCATGGCAGCGTTGTAGATCGGCAAAGTCGCTGAAAAAAGAGGGGCTGGAGTATCGGCATGCTGTAGCGCGTCGTTGATCAGGCGCATGTCCTTTTGCCAGGTCGAGACCTTCATGGTTGCCTCACCCCACGAGCGATCCACCATCGCTGGCCCGCGCACCTGAAACATGCGCGACCCGCCGGCACCGTCACCCACTACCTTCACGACCATCGCCGCATCCAGCCCGGAGCGAACGCCCATCAGGATGGCTTCGGCCGTTGAGACATTGTGAATTGCGACCAGCAAGTTGGCTACCAGTTTCATGCGCATGCCGTTACCGAACGGACCTACGTCGTAGCGGACACGGGCAAATCCGTCGAATACCGGCCCGAAGGCGCGAATGGCCTTTTGATCTCCGCTGGCATAGACGGCCAGATCCCGCGTGACGGCCTGCGCACCGGTCCCGGACAGAGGGCAATCCAGCAAATTGATACGGTGCTTCGCAAGCGCGAGATGCGCCCGATTTTTTGCAGCCTCGGGCAACGTGCTGGTTTCAGCCACGAGCATATCTTTGGGCTTGGCTGCAATGAGCTCAGCACACACCTGGTCGAGAGCGGCCTCGCTTGGCAGCGAGAGCACGATGTGGCGACAGTTCCTGGCAACCTCTTCAACATTGCTGCAGGGGTGGCCGCCTGCCTTCTTCAAACGCGCACGCGCTTTCAAAATCGGGTCATAACCGAAAACTTCAAATCCGGCCTTCACGAGATTGGCGGCCATCGCGGAACCCATGATTCCCAAGCCGATAACGCCTACGGCGGTGTTCTTGTTGATCTGAACCGTTGTCATCTGGATAATCCGCTACTGGTCGTTATTGAGCTATTGATAAATAAAGTGTACTCCAGATTTTTTTCGAGCGTTCCAAGACGACATCGCGGGCGGCCTTTTGGGCCCAGCAGGCACAACCCCGGCAAATCCAAAGGCGCTTCAAGCCGGAGTCAGAAATGACGAGACGCGGTGTTCACCAGGCGCTCGAAGCCCGTGATGACAAGGCGTTCCGGCGCAGTCGGCAACTGGCAAGCCCGCCCTTACCCACAACAAACGTCCTCAGTCAGCCTTGATTCCGGTGTCCTTGACGAGCTTGGCGTACTTCGCGAACTCGGAGCGGACGTAGACGCCGAAGTCTGCAGGCGTGCTCGCCACCGGTTCTGCGCCTTCCTTGCTGAAACGTTCTCGAACCTCAAGTGACTGAAGTGCCTTCGCGGTCTCGCGGTAGATTTTGTCAACGATAGGTGCGGGCGTGTTGGCAGGTGCAAACAAACCAAACCAGGAGCTGATGTCGTAGCCCGTAAGACCTGACTCGGCCAGCGTGGGCAGTTCCGGCACCGCCGAGGATCGGGCTGCGGAAGTTACCGCAAGGGCACGCAGTCGACCTGCCTTGACCTGCGGCAAAACTGCCACGCTTGGAGCGAACATGACCTGAATCTCGCCTGCAAGCAAGGCATTGACAGCGAGGCCGGCGCCTTTATAGGGCACGTGAACCATAGCCACACCTGCCGCCGTCTTGAACATCTCTCCAGCAAGGTGGCTGGGCGCTCCATTCCCGGCAGAGCCAAAGTTGAGAACGTCAGGCCTCGCCTTGGCAAGAGCAATGAGTTCCTTGACCGAAGCGGCAGCAACACCGGGGTGAACCACGAGTATGTTGGGGACCCGCGCCACCAGGGTTACCGGCATCAAGTCGCGCAATGTGTCGTATCCGAGCTTGGTGTACAGCTGCGGGGCAATGACCACGCTGGTTGACTGACCCATGAGCAGGGTATGGCCGTCGGCAGGCGCCTTGGCGGTGCTTTCAGCGGCGATGGTGCCCGAAGCGCCTGCGCGGTTGTCAACCACGATGGTCTGGCCCATGGACTCCGTCAGCTTGGTACCCACAATGCGGGCCACGAAGTCTGCCCCGCCACCCGGTGCAGCTGGCACGATCAGGCGTATTGATTTATCCGGATACTCCGCCGCAGGCACCGTGCCGGAAAAAGCCCCCATCAACAATGCCAAACTACACAGCCAGGTTTTTTCCAATCGGACCATCATCAGGACTCCTTCGCTGACCAGCCACGGCGGCTGATTTATCCTAGCACGGGAAGGTCTTTTCAGCGCCCGTGTATCTCTGGATGCGGGCGCTCGGCCCCATCGCGGCACAGCGTAAACGCATGACCGGACAAGTGCCTCATGTAAACTATTTTTTCCAACACATCACCCCGAAAGTTCTGCATGACAACCAGTTCCCTGACACCTCCAGGCGCACGCGTCCAGCAAGCAATGGCTCACAACATGAAGTTGCTGGCGCACCATGAACTGGATGGTTTTGGAGGCATGGGAGAAGGCATAGCGATGCAGCAGACCGACGATGGTCGGCGCATTCTCTGGATGGCTCACGAATCGGCCCCGAAGAATTTCACAGCGGTCGACGTCACCGACCCGACAAAACTTCGGGTGGTGGTGCAGACTGAATTGCCCCACATGAAAGTGCGGTCGAATTCGCTCGACGTGGTTGGCAACCTGATGGTGGTCGCCAGCCAGACCAAGGAAGTCAACATGAAGCCAGCAGGCTTCAATATCTACGACATCACCGTACCCGAGCAGCCCAAGTTCATCTCACATTTCGATTGCTCCGGCCCGTATTCTCGCGGCGTTCACGCCGTCTGGTTTGTCGATGGCAAGACGGTGCACATGGCCTCAGGCGCCGCCGACTTCCAGCCGCATGATCCCAAAGACGACCAGATCTACCGCATCATCGACATATCAAACCCAAGCAAGCCTGTAGAGACGGGCCGCTGGTGGTATCCGGGAACACGCGTCGGCGACAGCGTGCCGCCGCCGAAAAGGCTGCCCGCGAAGTTCGACACCGGCTTTCGCGCGCACAACACCAACGTGTTTCCCGAGCGGCCCGACCGGGCCTACATTGGTTACATCGATGGCGGCGCGGTCGTTCTCGATATCGGTAACCCCGCCGACATCAAGGTGGTGTCGCAGTGGAACCACTCGCCGCCCTTCAATGGCTTCACGCATACGGTGCTGCCGTTGTTTGACCGCGGCCTATGGATCGTCAGCGACGAGTGCGTGCAAGACGATGGCGCGGACTGGCCGAAACTGGTCTGGGTGGTCGATGCGCGTTCTGATGCCAACCCTGTCCCTATCGCAACATTCCCTGCACCACCACACGACGCTTTCGCCAAACGCGGTGGCCGTTTCGGCGCCCATAACTTGCATGAGAACCTGCCGTTGCCGGTCTCGTTCCGTTCCGACACGCTCATGATCGGTACGTTCTTCAACGCAGGGGTGCGCGTCTACGACACCAGCAACCCTTATCAAGTTGAAGAAGTTGCCTACTACGTACCGGGGACGCCCCGGCTTGCACCCGCCGGAGCGATTCAGCTCAACGACGTCTTCGTCGACGACCGCCGCATCGTCTACACGGTCGACCGTTTCGGCGGTGGGCTGTATGTCCTCGAAATGAATATCTGAACGACTGCGAATTTGTCCATGCAACGTGACCCGCTCGCCGGCAAGATTCCGGTCACGCTCATCACCGGTTTCCTGGGCAGCGGCAAGACGACGCTCATCAGTCGTTTGCTCAAGCACCCCGACATGGATCGGGTTGCGGTCATCATCAATGAGATCGGTGAAGTCGGTATCGACCACGACCTGGTGTCGATGTCATCGGAGAACGTCAGCCTGTTGGCCAACGGCTGCCTTTGCTGCACCGTGCGAACTGATCTGCAGGAAACCCTGCGCGAACTTTTCGGCGACCGCCGCGCCGGCCGAATCGCAGACTTCAACCGCGTGATGATCGAGACCACTGGCCTTGCCGATCCGTCGCCAGTGCTGCAGACGCTGGCAAGCGACACCATGCTGGGCGCGCAATACCGGCTCGACGGCGTGGTGACTTTGGTCGATGCCGTCAATGCCACTTTTCAGCTGGCGCAACACGCCGAGGCCGAAAGGCAGATTGCGCTGGCCGACCGTATTTTCATCACCAAGGCCGACCTCACAAGCAACGATGAAATCGACGCACTGCGCGGAGTGATCGCAGCCATCAATCCGAAGGCTGAGGTGCAACACTGCGCGATGGGCGATTTACATCCCAGCGCGTTGATCGGCATTGGACTGACCAGCGCCCGGGCCGGTGAGGGCACGTTGCGGTTTCTCGGCGAACTTGCTGATGGCGATCAAGCAGACAGGACGGACGGCAAGACGAACGCGGCCTACCTCGGCAACCGTCTACCAACTCGCCACGATCCCGCCGTGAAAACGCTGTCCTTGCGCTTTACTGAACCGTTTACCTGGACGTCTTTCGCGGCAGCAATGGAAATGGTGATCTCCCTGCGCGGCCAGGACCTGCTGCGCGTAAAAGGAATCGTCAATGTAGAGGGCAAGCCGATGGTCGTGCAAGGCGTAGGCCACGTTTTCCATCCCCCTATTGCACTAGACCGATGGCCCAACGAGGACGTTGGGACGCGGCTGGTTTTCATCACCCGCAACATGGAAGCAGCTGCTATACACAGACTATTCAACGCCGTTGTCGGTATGCAAACCCCTGCGAAATAGCCCGAGGCTCCACCACCGAAAACACAGTCGTTTTTACCGTGTGCCATCGGGACAGTAGTCTAAATGCGACTGAAAGCAAAACGCCCCAGAACCCGAAAAGGGCGCTGGGGCGCATGAATACTGGTGGCCTGGGGCGGAATCGAACCACCGACACAAGGATTTTCAATCCTCTGCTCTACCGACTGAGCTACCGGGCCTGACTGAGCCTCAAATTATATATCAGCGCGTCGAGCCAACTTTTTCGCGGTATGGGCAAGACTCAACCGCCGCGCTTGCCGCGGGTGAGGTCTACGCCTAGTTGCTTCAACTTGCGGTACAAGTGGGTGCGCTCCAATCCGGTTTTCTCGGCAACGCGGGTCATCGAGCCGCCTTCCTTAGCCAGGTGAAATTCGAAATAGGCCTTCTCGAACTCGTCACGCGCGTCGCGCAGTGGTTTTTCGAGCATGAAACTCTGTGTGGCCTGCGGCCCCATGTCTACGGGTGCCGGCAGGGAACCACCGGTCATGATGGCTTCCAGCGTGAGGTCGCTGGCCATCACAGGCGAATTGATCTGCACTGGTTTTCGGGGGCTGGTTTTGGTTAAACCCTGTTCAACGGCCTTGAGCAGCTTTTGCAGCGTGATGGGCTTTTCCAGAAATGCCAGCGCGCCGATCTTGGTCGCCTCGACTGCCGTGTCGATGGTGGCGTGGCCACTCATCATGATGACGGGCATGGTGAGCAGGCCGCTCGAAGACCATTCCTTGAGCAGCGTGACGCCGTCGGTGTCTGGCATCCAGATATCAAGCAGCACGAGGTCGGGTCGGGCGCGTACGCGGGCTGCCCGGGCCTGCGCAGCGTTTTCGGCAAGCTCGATCTGATGCCCTTCGTCGTTGAGAATTTCCGACAGCAGGTCACGTATGCCAAGCTCGTCATCGACCACCAGAATGTTTGCCATATTGAAATGCTGTCCCTGAAATTTTATGAAACTAATGTGTAACGGACTGTGTTGTTATGCCGCCACTCCGAATGATAACGACACTTGCGCGCCTTGCACCACACCTTCGGCCATCCGGTTGGAAATATCGATCCGCGCGCCATGCTCATCGGCTATCTTTTTCACCACCGCCAGACCCAGTCCGGTACCTTTGACCTTGGTTGTGACATAGGGCTCGAAGGCCCGTTTGAGGATGTGCGCGGGAAAGCCCGTCCCGTTGTCGCGCACGCTCAGGCGCACGCGACGCGACGATTCGGAATAATCGGTCTTGATCGTCACGACTGCGTCAGGCTTTCCTTCCTGCGCATCCTGGGCGTTTTGCACGAGGTTGTGAATCACTTGGCGCAGTTGCTCGGCGTCGCCGCGTATCGGCGGCGCCCGGGCATCCAGCTCGGCGAAAACCGGCACCACGGCGTTGTCATTGGCGTACAGCTGTAGCACGTCACCGACGAGTGCATTGAGGTCGGTGGGTTTGAGTTCTGCCGCCGGAAGACGCGCGTAGTCCCGAAACTCGTTGACCAGCCGCTTCATGGCATCGACCTGGTCGACGATGGTCTTGACTGACTTGGTCAACAGCAACTGCTCGGGCTCGCCCACTTTGCCTGACAGCTTCATCTCCAGCCGCTCGGCCGACAGCTGGATCGGTGTCAGCGGGTTTTTGATCTCATGGGCCAGCCGGCGCGCCACTTCGCCCCACGCCTGCGCACGCTGGGCCGAGACCATCTCGGACACATCGTCGAAGACCAGCAGAAACTCTTCGGTGCCCGACATTTTCGCGCCACGGGCAATCAGCGTGATGGCGTTGTCGGGCGAGCCCGGCATGGC
>JANNKV010000288.1:0-3523 GCA_031396485.1 Polaromonas sp.
GTGAAGCCCGCCATTGGGGCGACATGAAGAGTCTCCTCGGGCAGCAGCTTGAAATGAGTCATGCGACCACCAGGCACCAGGTGCTGACACTCGACTTGCCGGGCAATGGCACAGCTGCCGGCCGTACGTCGCCGTGCTCGGTGCGCGGCATGGTCGAGGCGGCCAGAAAACAACTGGCTGCCAATGGCGCCAGGCCGCCCTATTCGCTGATGGCCATGTCGCTGGGCGGCATGGTGGCGACCGAGTGGGCGCAGCGCTACCCCGAAGAAGTGGCCCGTCTGGTGCTGATCAACACCAGCATGCGCCCCTACAGCCGCATCACGGAACGCCTGCGCCCCGCCAGCTGGCCGCGCGTGGCCCTGCTGGCCCTGCTCTGGCGCAACGCCCGGCATGCAGAGCACACCATTCACCGATTGACCTGCAACCGGGAGGCGAGCCGTGGCGACGACCTGGCGCTTTGGGTTGCGATCCGGAAAAGCGCGCCCGTGACGGCCATCAGCGCGCTGCGCCAGCTGATCGCTGCCGCGCGCTTTCGCGGCGCGCCGACGCCGCCGCGCTGCCCGGTGCTGGTGCTGTCGTCAACGGCCGACCGTCTGGTCGATGCCCGGTGCTCGGCGGCACTGGCCACCGCGTGGCTGGCGCCGCATTACCGCCACCCCTGGGCCGGGCACGATCTGCCGCATGACGATGGCCCCTGGGTGGCGCAGCGGGTGGCCGGCTGGCTGCACCAGAAGCCCGGCGTACCTGCCAGGCTGCCGTCATGAATGGGTATGAGTCGCTATATTTTTAATAGCTGCTCGCGCAGGTTTTACCTGGGCTGGAAGGGCTTTTTACTACGAATACTGGCGTTTGACCGGCCACTGGCCGCCCAAGTGCATTGAAAGCATTGACAACGACTGACGCACGACTCAGGCAGAATTTGAACTGCGATTCGTGTCCGCGGCCACCCGCCGAAAACGGCCATCCCCTTGCAGGCAGCGCGGCCACCATCCCGGCGACTCATCCACATGCACCGATTTTTCTCACTGCTTTCCCGCACCGCTTTGCAACTACTGGTTGCCGGCGGCTTGTGGGCTTCGGCCAGTTCCGCGTCCGCCGCGCCATTTGAAGACAGCATCGCCCTGCGCACGCTGGCCTGCACCGCCTGCCACGGCCCGCAAGGCCGCGCCGCGCCGGATGGCTACTACCCGCGGCTGGCGGGCAAGCCAGCGGGCTACCTCTACAACCAGCTCCTGCATTTTCGTGACGGGCGCCGCCAATACGGCCTGATGACGCAGCTGCTCGAACCGCTCAGTGACGCTTACCTGATGGAGATCGCGCAGTATTTTTCCAGCCTCGACGTGCCCTATCCGGCGCCATTGCCGACGGCCGCGTCACCCGAGCTGCTGCGCCGCGGCGAGCGCCTGGTCATGCAGGGCGACAGCAACAAAAAGGTGCCGGCCTGCATTCAATGCCACGGCCAGGCGATGACCGGCGTGGTGCCCAGCGTGCCCGGTCTGCTGGGCCTGCCGCGCGACTACCTGAACGCCCAGCTCGGCGCCTGGAAGAGTAGCCAGCGCCGCGCCCACGCGCCCGACTGCATGCGCGCCGTGGTCGCCCGGCTGGACGACGGCGACATCAACGCCGTCGCCAGCTGGCTGGCAGCGCAGCCACTGCCCGTCAGCAGCAAACCGGCCAGTCAGCCGCCCGCATTGGCACCCGGCGCGGTGGCCACCGTCTGCGGCAGCGCACCCGCACCTGCAACCGCAACAAGCCGGCCATGAAGCGCGCGCTGAAATGGCTGCTGGCCGTGGTGCTGGTCCTGGTGGCAGCCACCGCGCTGCTCTGGGCGCTCAATGTCCGCGACGAAGCCGACGTCAACGGTGTTGCAGCCAGCCCCGCAGGCAGCGAGCTGATCGCGCGCGGCGCCTATCTTGCGCGAGCCGGCAACTGCATGGCTTGCCACACCACGCGTGGCGGCGAGCCCTACGCTGGCGGCCGCGCGATCGAGACGCCCTTCGGCGCGGTCTACACCTCCAACCTGACGCCTGACGACAAGAGCGGCATTGGCAGCTGGTCGGCTGCGCACTTCTGGCGCGCGATGCACAACGGCCGCTCGAAAGACGGCCGGCTGCTGTACCCGGCGTTTCCGTACACCAGCTACACGCAGGTCAGCCGTGAAGATTCCGACGCGCTTTTTGCGTACCTGCGCAGCCTGCCTGTCGTGTTCAATCCCAACCATGCGCACACGCTGCAGTTCCCCTTCAACTCGCAGGCCGCGCTGGCGGTGTGGCGCGCGCTGTACTTCAAGCCCGGCGTGCATCAGCCAGAGCCTGGCCGCAGCGCCGAATGGAATCGCGGCGCCTATCTGGTCCAGGGTCTTGGGCACTGCAGCGCCTGCCACAGCGCGCGCAATGCCCTGGGCGCCACCACATCGGGGCTGGACCTGGCGGGCGGGCTGATTCCGATGCAGAACTGGTATGCGCCGTCGCTGGCCTCACCACACGAGGCTGGCGTGGCGGACTGGGAACGCAGCGACATCGTCAGCCTGCTCAAGGACGGTATTTCGAAACGCGGCTCGGTGTCTGGCCCCATGGCCGGCGTGGTGCTGGGCAGCACGCAGTATTTGACATCCGATGACCTGGGCGCCATGGCGCAGTACCTGAAAGAGTTGCCACCCGTGACTGCCAGCGCATCACCGGTGGCCGATGCAACGGGCTCGGCGGCAGGCGCCAAGCTTTACGAACAGCATTGCGCGGGCTGCCACGGCATCCAGGGCGATGGCGTGCCGAAGGCGTACCCCGCACTGGCCGGCAACCGCGCCGTGACCATGCCGCAAACCGCCAACCTGGTGCAGATCGTTCTGCACGGCGGCTACGCGCCCGCGACGCAAGGCAACCCGCGCCCCTTCGGCATGCCGCCCTTCGTGCTGGTGCTCACCGACACCGAAATTGCCGCGGTGCTGACGCATCTGCGCCAGTCCTGGGGCAATCAGGCCTCTGGCGTCACCGCGCTGGAGGTCAATCGCATTCGGGCCAATCAAGGCAACTAAAGAGAACTGAAAACGAGGCCTGCTGATCAGTCCACCATCCGGTCCCGCTGCGCCAGCGCCGGAAACCACTTCAGCCACAGCGCGGCGACCAGCAAGGTGCCAACGCCACCCACCACCACCGAGGCGACAGGCCCCATCAAAGCGGCAGTCGCACCCGATTCAAATTCGCCCAGCTGGTTCGACGCGCCGATGAACACGGAGTTGACTGCGCTGACGCGGCCGCGCATGTCGTTCGGCGTTTCGATCTGCATCAGGGTCTGCCGCACCACCACGCTGACCATGTCGGCGCAGCCCGAGACAGCCAGCACCGCCAGCGACAGCGCAAAGCTGGTCGACAGCCCGAACACCACCATGCACACGCCGTAAAGCGCCACCGCAGACAGCATGATGTGGCCGACGCGCCGCCGCAGCGGCCAGCGGCTCAAGAGTCGACGAACTTTTCATTCTCGGAACATCTCAATGCCGAGCAGCTTTGGGCCTGGCTTCTTTTCT
>JANNKV010000058.1:0-2445 GCA_031396485.1 Polaromonas sp.
GAAGCGGCCGTCCTTGGCGGCGAAGGTCTGCATCTGGCCGTCGACCGTGTTCGCAAACGCCTTCACCAGCGCGCCCGTCACGTCGCGCGCAAACAGGCCGTCCCAGTCGCTGCCCCAGACCAGTTTGATGACGTTCCAGCCCGCGCCAGCAAACAATTTTTCCAGCTCGTCGATGATGCGGCCGTTGCCGCGCACCGGGCCGTCGAGGCGCTGTAAATTGCAGTTGACGACCCAGACCAGGTTGTCGAGGCCCTCACGCGCGGCCAGCGTCAGCGCGCTCATCGATTCGGGCTCGTCCATCTCGCCGTCGCCGAACACGCCCCACACCTTGCGCTGCGAACAATCGAGCAGCCGGCGGTGCGACAGATAGCGCATGAAACGCGCGTGATAAATCGAGCTGATCGGCCCAATGCCCATCGAGCCGGTCGGGAACTGCCAGAAGTCGGGCATCAGGTACGGGTGCGGGTAACTGCTCAGGCCCTGCGCGCCTTGCGCGGGCGCGGTCAGTTCCTGCCGGTAAAAACTCAGGTCTTTTTCTTCCAGCCGGCCTTCCAGGTAAGCGCGCGCATACACGCCCGGCGCGCTGTGCGGCTGAAAAAATACCAAATCACCCCTGTTTTGCCCGTCACCCGTGCCTTCGCGCGCACGAAAGAAATGATTGAAACCGGTCTCAAACAGATCGGCCGCACTGGCGTAGCTGGCGATATGGCCGCCCAGCTCGCTGGAGCCGCCTGATTCGGCCTGGTTCGCACGCACCACCATGGCCAGCGCGTTCCAGCGCATCAGCGAGGCCAGCCGTTCTTCCAGCGCCAAATCGCCGGGGAACACCGGCTGCTCGTCCACCGCGATGGTGTTTTGGTATGGCGTACACAACTCGGGTTGCCAGCCAATGCGCTGCGTGCGGGCCACGCGGCTCAACTCGTCGAGCAGTTGCCGCGCGCGCGCTGGGCCTTGCGTGGCCGCCAGCGCTTCAAACGCCTCGCGCCATTCCTGCGTTTCCTGCGGGTCCGGGTCGGGCGTGGCGTTAAGTGGGGTGGGCGTCAAAAGATGGGGTGGGGTGGGAGCGTTCATGACACTTCAAACTGTACCCAGATTGGTGCAGAAGGTGTTGCTTCAAACTGATCACTATGCGTGTGACGCAGCATAAAATGCTTGTAAATATGAAATTTACAGCTTATGCAGCTTGACAACGTCGATTTAAAGATTCTTCACGAACTGCAGCGCGACGGCTCGCTGAGCAATGTCGAGCTCGCCCGCCGCGTGCACTTGAGCCCGTCGCCCTGCCTGGCGCGGGTCAAGGCGCTGGAAGCAGCGAAGGTGATCGACCGTTATGTGGCGATTGCCAACGCGGCCGCGCTCGGTCTGGGGCTCAGCGTGTTCATCTCGATCAGTTTGCGCTCGCAAAACAAGGAGTCGCTCGCCGAGTTCGAGCGCCGCATTGCCGAGCATGACGAGGTGATGGAATGCTATTTGATGACCGGCGACAGCGACTACCTGATTCGCGTCGCCGTGGCCGACATTGGCGCGCTGGAAAAATTCATTCTTGAGCAGCTGACGCCGATTCCCGGCATTGAAAAGATCCGCTCCAGCTTCGCACTGAAACAGGTGCGCTACAAGACCGCGTTACCTCTTGGGGCCCTGCCGGCGAGATGATGGGCCAAGGTGGTCACGCCACTTTGGTAAAAGATCTTTTTAAAGTCATCTGCAAGATTCGCAGGCTTTCAGGCCCCGCCGTGTTGGCTTTTGCCGACTCCCAATGCCTTTCCGCACATTAAAACGTAAAGCTATGTCAGCTTAAATCTGAGGATGTAAGCGGAAATCCACTGTGTTTCCGACAGCTCAGGCAACGATCGCGTATTTTCCAGTGCAACAGATTTTTCAGCCTATCTGGGGCCGGACTGCGCCATTCAGGCTGTCGCCAGGTGACCCCTCATTTCACTTCTGTAGGTTTGTTCCTACATGACTAAGTGGCCTCGTCCTACGTTGGAGAATTTGAAGATTGATCGGTGTCGTTTTTGGCAGCTAGCCCTGAAGTCTGCCTCCAGAAACCCCGGTAACCGCGTTGTTACAAGCCTTTTCTAATGTGAAGCTTTGGGTGTCAGATCCGACGATCTGCAGGCTTTGGACTACAACGTTTCACTACTGTGTGTGTAAGCAACCTCCTACAACAGGTGTAAGACCAAGCTTACAGAACCTGTCATACCATCGCGTTTCCAAACCAACAGACTGGCCGGTTCAATCCGGTCCGACACGAGGGTTCGGCGATGGACTGGCTTGTGCACGCAAGGTTTCACAGCCAGCCCGAAGTGCCCGAGAAGAATGCGAACTTAGCCGGTGTAGCAGCGCTACCTCCCGTCTGGCGCGCAGCCCGGCACATCAATCGCCGTTCCGTCAATGCTATGAAAACTGTAGCTGCTTGCGCAGGTAAATCCTGGGCTGGCGCTC
>JANNKV010000133.1:0-11372 GCA_031396485.1 Polaromonas sp.
GTGGGCCGCTGGGTTGATTTCTGGCAATAGGGCTACCACTGCTGTTGCGATTACAAGCGCCGCTTTCAATCGGAAAAAATCATCCGCGAACAGGCTTGCACGTTCATCTGCCCGTATGGCCGGCTGCAATCCGCCATGCTCGACGAGAATTCCGTGGTCGTGGCCTACGATCACAAGCGCGGCGAGCGCCGGGACCGCCTGCATCGCGACCAGACGCCGCTCCAGCGCACGGCGGCTGGCGCGGGCGACTGCATTGATTGTCACCAGTGCGTTTCCGTTTGCCCCACGGGCATTGATATCCGCAAGGGTTTGCAGTATGAATGCATCAGTTGCGCTGCCTGCATTGATGTGTGCGATGGTGTCATGGACAAGATGAACTATCCGCGTGGGTTGATTCGCAACAGCACACAAAACGGAATCGAGCAAAAGCTTTCTCGCGCGGCGATGTTTCGACGCGTGCTCAGGCCGCGGATTCTCATCTACACCTCCGTGCTGTTGCTCGTCAGTGCAGGCTTGCTGTGGAGCCTGTTTTCACGCGCTTCTTTCCGTGTGGATGTGGTGCGCGACCGGGGATCGATTGGCCGCATGGTGGGACAGGGCCAGGTCGAGAATGTCTACCGTCTGCAGATCATGAACGCCACGGAGCATGACCAGCGTTATTTGCTGAGTGTCGCGGGAATCGAGGGCGCCAGGATCGTATCGGACGCCGATGTGGTGCTGGATGCGGCAAGTTCCCGTTGGGTGGCGGTGCGGGTGCAGGTGCCTCCCGATGCAGCGGCTCCCGGCTCGCATCCAATGACGTTTTCGATCAAAACGCAGGGCTCATCGCCTGAGGAAGTGATCGAAAAATCCGTATTTCTGGTGCCCCGATAACCCCGTCGAAGGAGAAACGACATGCCTCTCGCCCATGCCCCGGACCAGTCGATTCCGCACGAAGCTGCAGCGCGGCCCTGGTGGAAAGAGTTTTATGTCTGGATGGTGATCGCCGGTCCGGTATCGGTGGTGATTGCCTGTGTCATCACCGCTTTCTATATTCTGCAAGGGCCAGATGCCCTGGTGTCGGAAGACTACTACCGTGAGGGGGTCGCGCTCAGCCGGGAGGTGAAAACCGCGCATCCGCCGATGCAGCCTGCACAGACAGGACGCAACCACAGCGCCACGGGGGGCAAGTTAAATGGCGCACCTTGACACCGTTGAGTCGATCAAATCTGTCGAACCCCGCAAGTCGGGCCGGGTCAAATTCTGGGTACTGGTGATCTGGCCCGCATTTCTGGCGGCCTGCCTTCTGGAAGCACTGGTATTTGCGATGGTAGATCCGGGTGAACTGCACTGGCCGGGCTATTTTTTCCATGCCACACGACAGGGCGTCTACACGATGGCTTTTTTTGCCTTCTGGTTGATCACCATGGCCTGCAGCGCCCTGGTCCTGTGGCTGGCCAAGGCCTCCCCCGAAATCAATGGCACTCTTGCAGATTGACCATGCCTTTTAGCGCTTCTGGATTGTGGATGTGAATGTGCCGCTGATTGACTGCAACCAGTCCGTCGTCAGCAAATTTCGAGAACGTGCGGCTCACGGTTTCCAGTGTCAATCCCAGATAGCTGCCAATTTCTTCGCGCGTCATGCGCAAGATCAGATCCGATTGCGAAAAGCCGCGGGCATGCAGTCGCTGAACCAGATTGAGCAGGAAGGCCGCCAGCCGTTCTTCGGCCCGCATGTTTCCCAACAGCAGCATGACGCCGTGTTCGCGCACGATTTCACGACTCATGATTTTGTGAACATGGTGCTGGAGTGCCTTGACCTCGCGGGAGATCTCTTCGATCCGCTCAAACGGAAGCACGCAAACTTCTGCGTCTTCAAGCGCAATAGCGTCGCAGGTGTGGTGGTCATTGACGATGCCGTCGAGCCCGATGATCTCGCCGGCCATCTGAAAGCCGGTGACCTGGTCCCGGCCGTCTTCGGTGGTGACGCTCGTTTTGAAGAACCCGGTACGGATGGCGTAGAGGGAAGTGAACTTCTCGCCGATGTGAAAAAGGGTTGTGCCCCGTTTGATGATCGGCCGCCGCGTGACAAGCTCGTCGACACGCTTCAACTCTTCCGCACTGAGCCCGATGGGCATGCACAGGTCGCGCAGATTGCAATTGGAGCAGGCTACTTTGATGGAGTGTTTGATCATTTGCGCCGTCGTGTTGGCGTTTGATCCTAGCGCTTCACCCCGATTTTCTCTGGGCGGTACCGCACATAGCGGTGTTTTTCCTGGTTCGTTGAGTAAATAAAGCGAACCTTCGACTTCTTTCCTGCTGTGCTGTTGGGTGGATATTTTTTTCTTGGCGTGTCTGTTGGATTGATTCATGTCAAAGCACTTGTAGGTGTTTGCCGGCACAGTGTCAAGACATTCCAAGGAAACTTTCATGACTGCAGTTTCGTCCGATCTACTTCGTAAATTCGACGTTTCGGGTCCCAGATATACCTCTTATCCAACGGCGGATCGTTTCGTCGAAGCTTGTGCCTCAGACAATCATGTCCGGGCTCTGGAGCAGCGCCGCGCAGGAACGGCGGTGATGGGTTTGCCGCTTTCGCTGTATGTGCACATTCCGTTCTGCGAGTCGCTTTGCTATTTCTGCGCCTGCAACAAAATAATCACGAAGAATCCGGAACGGGCACAGCTGTATTTGCGCTATCTCAGCCGCGAGGTTGACCTGTATGTCGCCCGTCTTGGTGCAGGTCAGGCGGTGAGCCAGCTGCATCTGGGTGGCGGTACGCCCACGTTTTTCAGTGACGATGACCTGAGGGCGTTGATGAGCATGCTTCGCCGCAGTTTCAGTATGGCTGCCGGGGGCGAGTATTCGATTGAGGTGGATCCAAGAACCGTCGATGAGAATCGACTTGCCGCACTGGCTGATATGGGTTTTAACCGCCTGAGTTTTGGTGTACAGGACTTTGATCCGGCCGTACAGAAGGCAGTGCATCGCATTCAGGAAACAAGCGAGGTGTTTGCACTGGTCGAAGCGGCTCGCCGCCTGGCGTTTGACTCGATCAATATAGACCTGATTTACGGCTTGCCGCTGCAGACGCCTGAGTCGTTTGAGCGGACGCTGGCTCAGGTAACGGAACTGCGACCGGACCGTGTCGCGCTTTACGCGTATGCACATTTGCCAGCGCGGTTCAAGCCGCAGCGACGCATCGCGACCACGGAGTTGCCTTCCGCGTCTGCCAAGATAACGATGCTGTCTCGCGCCCTTGCAATTTTTGAGGAAGCCGGTTATGTCTATGTGGGTATGGACCATTTCGCGTTGCCTAACGATGCATTGGCAATTGCCAAACGGCAGGGAAGGTTGCACCGTAACTTTCAGGGCTACAGCACCCAGCCAGATTGCGATTTGATTGGCCTGGGTGTGTCGGCAATCGGCAGGGTTGGGCCCATCTACAGCCAAAACGCAAAGACGCTGGACGAGTACTACGACCATTTGAACCAGGGTCGTCTGCCTGTGGTGCGGGGCCTCGCGCGGTCGCGCGATGACCTGCTGCGGCGGACCGTGATCATGGCGCTGATGTGCCAGGGGCAGCTGCAGTTCGAGCCGGTCGAGTTGGCTTACCTGATCGATTTCCGCGCTTACTTTGCTTCTGAACTCGAGGCGCTTCAGGAGCAGATGGACCAGGGGCTGGTCGCGTTGAGCGATTCCGGCATTCAGGTGACTTCCAGCGGCTGGTTCTTTGTGCGCGCGGTCGCCATGGTTTTTGACCGCTATTTGCAGGCTGACCGTAACCGCGAGCGGTTTTCGAAAATCATCTGATACAGGCCACGCTTGCGGCCAACGCGTTGCTCATGGAGCTTGCAGGTGGACCGCAGGGTGTGGCGATTTGCGGTACTGCCTGCGCTGGTATCGGGCGCTCTGGCGCCGGCGTCAATACGCGAGCCATGTTGATTTTTGAGGCTGACACACTGGCGGGTTGTTCCCTGCTGGGCGGGCAGGCCGGTTTTCTACGCCTGTTCTGGCGGCAGGACGGTACTAGTTCATCACAGAGCGCCAGGGTGCTTCCACCCTGATCCATCGATCCAACTCCTTCGCAATCCTTCGTTTTATCCTGCGCGATTGGCTTGAAACGTGCTTTAAATAACTCTTACAATCCGCTTGCCAATTGCCCCTGGGGCAGAGCAGTTAGGGATTTTCTGCCAATTTTCAAGGATTTAAGGACATCATGAAAAAGCACTTGTGGTCTTTCGCCTTTTCGGCCATCGCACTGGTCGCCTGTGGCAAAAAGGAGGAACCGCCGGTCGCGGCTGCCCCTCCGGCACCTGCGGTCAGCGCGCCAGCGCCCGTGGTCGCCACCGAAGAAAAACTGCTCAATATCTACAACTGGCCCGATTACATCGCCAAGGACATGGTGGCGAACTTCGAAAAAGAGTCCGGTATCAAGGTCAACTACCAGACTTTTGAGAACAACGAAGCCCTGCAGGCCAAACTGGTCGCCGGCAACACCGGTTACGACATCGTGGTTCCCGGTGCCGTGTTTGCCAAGCCGCAAATCGACGGCGGCCTTTTGATGAAGCTGGACAAGTCCAAACTGAAGAACTATGGCAACCTGGATTCAGCCATCATGGGCAAACTGGGAACGATTGACCCCGGCAACGACTACCTCGTTCCCTGGGCCTGGAGCTTCACGACAGTCGGTATCAACAAGGCCAAGGTAGCCAAGGCGCTGGGAAACACGCCCATGCCTGAAAATGCATGGGATCTGGTGTTCAATCCAACTTACACCGCCAAACTCAAATCCTGCGGCATCGCCTACCTCGACTCGCCGACCGAAATCATTCCGCCGGCCATGCACTACATCGGTAAAAACGCCTACTCAAATGACGCGGCTGACCACAAGGCTGCTGGTGCCATGCTGGCCAAGGTCAGGCCGCATATCCGTTTGTTCTCCAGCACCATGATCGACGACCTGGCTGGTGGCAAGGCCTGCGTGGCGCTGGGCTGGGCGGGCGACATCAATATCGCCCGCGCGCGCGCCATCGAGAACAAGAACGGCAATGACATACAGGCGCTGCTGCCCAGCACGGGCGGGTTGATATTCTTCGACAACCTGGCCATCACCAAGGACGCCAAGCACCCGAACAACGCGCTGGCATTCATTGACTATTTCCTGCGCCCGGAAGTCTCTGCCTCACTGACCAATGAGCTGGGCTACCCCACCGCCAACAAGGCGAGCCTGGAGAAGGTGACGCCTGAAGTTGCCAAAGATCCGGCCGTGTTCCCTGACCCCGCGAATCTGCAAAAAATGGTTTCGCCGGCAAGTTTCAGCAATGAAGCGCGCGAGTCCATGAGCAACGTTTTTACGCTGTTCAAAAAAGGAAGCTGAAAAAGTTGAGGACTGGGCTGCCCGCAACGGCAGGCTAACTAACAAGGCTGTGTATGCCGTCTGGCATACACGGCCTTTTTGACGGCGGCACCAAGTTCGGGCCATCGTTGGGACTTACGCTTCATGAATCTTTCCCCCGTGCCCGGCCAAGGCTTTTTGCAGACGAATAACCTCGTCAAACGCTTCGACGGCGCGGCTGCCGTTGATGATGTCTCGTTGACCATTCACAAGGGGGAAATCTTTGCCCTGCTGGGCAGTTCTGGCTGCGGCAAATCGACCTTGCTGCGCATGCTGGCTGGCTTTGAGGTGCCGACGTCCGGGTCGGTCGTCTTGAACGGTGTCGATATCGCTACTTTCCCCCCGTATGAGCGGCCCATCAACATGATGTTCCAGTCGTACGCGCTGTTCCCGCACCTCAATGTCTGGGATAACGTCGCTTTTGGTCTGAAACGCGAGGCCATGCCCAAGGCGGAGATCAAAACGCGGGTTGAAGAGATGCTCAATCTGGTGCAGATGGAGTCCTTCGCCAAGCGCAAGCCGCATCAGCTTTCGGGCGGCCAGCAGCAACGCGTGGCGCTGGCGCGCAGCCTGGCCAAGAAGCCGCAATTGCTGTTGCTCGACGAGCCGCTCGGCGCGCTGGACAAACAGCTGCGGGAGCGCACGCAGTTTGAATTGGTCAACATTCTGGAGTCGGTCGGTGTGACCTGCGTGATGGTGACGCACGATCAGGATGAAGCGATGGCCATGGCCTCCCGCATTGCCGTGATGAGCCACGGGCGTGTATTGCAGATCGGCACACCCAAGGAAATCTACGAGCATCCAAACTGCCGCTTCGTGGCGGACTTCATCGGTAATGTCAATTTGCTCGAAGGTGAAGTCACCGTTGACGAAGCGAACCGCTGTGAGGTGACGACGCCCTATGGCGTGGTCAGTGTCGGGCATGGCATCAGCGGCGCTGCGGGAATGGCGGTGGCGGTGGCTGTGCGGCCCGAAAAAATTCATATCTCCAAAACCCGGCCTGATGTCAGCGTCAACTTGTTTAATGGCAAGGTGCGCGAGATCGCCTATTTCGGAAGCTACAACACCTTCATCGTTGAGATGGCGGGCGGTCGCACGGTGAAAATTACAGAGACCAACACCACGCGGCACGAAGGAAGTGTGATTACCTGGGAAGACGCGGTGTTTTTCTGGTGGGACGATTCCGCGCCCGTCGTGCTGAGCCAATAACACGGCGCTGACGACCATGAAACTGCCCAAGGTTTTCCAGCCAAAGCCGGGACGGCGCTTTGTCATCGCCGTGCCTTATGGATGGCTTCTGGTGTTTTTCGTGCTGCCGTTCCTGATTCTGCTGCGCATCAGCGTGACCGACATGGGCAATGGCGTGGACCCTTTCGCTCCTCTGGTGGAAGCTGTGTCAGGCTCATGGAAGATCATGCTGCGCTATGAAAACTATAGCTCCATTTTCTCGGATGGGGGGCAGGGTGCTGCTGGCTCTTCTGGTTTTGCGGGTGGGCTGGGTAACACCATCTACATGCAGGCCTATAAAACATCGCTGAAATATGCGCTGCTCACCACGCTGCTGTGCCTGTTGATTTCCTATCCGTTCGCGTATTTTCTGGCTCGCTCACGGCCTTCGGTTCGCCCGGCGCTGCTGATGCTGGTCATGCTGCCGTTCTGGACTTCGTTTTTGCTGCGCGTTTACGCCTGGAAGGGCATTCTGGATGATCAGGGTGTGCTCAATAACCTCTTGCTGGCCGCCGGCATCATCCAGGAGCCGCTGCAGATGCTGTACACCGATGTGTCGATGCTGGTCGGCATGACCTATGTGTACTGCCCGTTCATGATTCTGCCCTTGTACGCCAACCTGGTGAAGATGGATTTCCGGTTGCTGGAGGCTGCGCACGATCTGGGCGCGAGCGCGTGGAAGGCTTTCTGGCTGGTGACCGTGCCGTTGAGCAAGTCCGGCATCATCGCCGGCTCGATGCTGGTGTTTATTCCTGCCGTTGGGGAATTTGTGATTCCTTCGCTGCTGGGCGGCGCCGAAAACATCATGATCGGCCGCGTCGTGTGGGACGAAATGTTCAGCAGCAACAACTGGCCCCGCGCAGCCGCTTTGTCGGTGGTCATGATTCTGCTGATTCTGGTGCCGCTAGCTTTTTATTACCGATCGAGCAACGGGCGTGATGCCCGCCCGGGCGCGTGAGATGAAAAATCTGAAACGCTTCGTGCAAAGTCAGGTGGGTCGGCTCTGGATGCTGATGGTGTACTTGTTCCTCTACATACCGCTGCTGTTTTTGATTGTCTTTTCTTTCAACAGCACCCGGCAGGATGGAGTTTTTACGGGCTTTTCGCTACGCTGGTATGAGGCTTTGTGGGCCGACTCCCGGCTGGTGGATGGGTTTTTTCTGTCGCTCAAGGTAGCGCTGCTGTCAGGCACGCTGTCGGTCGTGCTTGGTACGTTCGCCGCCTTTGGACTGGTGCGCTACCTGCGCTTTGCCGGCCGCACCTTGTTCTATGGGCTGGTCAATGCCCCGCTGGTGATGCCTGAGGTCATCACCGGGCTTTCGCTGTTGCTGTTGATGGTGCTCGTTCAGCGCCTCATCGGCTGGCCAGACCGCGGCTTCATCACCATCGTGGTGGGACACACGCTGGTCGGCATGGCCTACGCTACCGTCGTGATCCAGTCGAGGCTGAGCGAGGTTGACCGGTCGATCGAAGAGGCCGCGATGGACCTCGGCTGCGGGCCGATGCAGGTGTTTTTTCTGGTCACCTTACCGAACATTGCGCCGGCGCTGATCTCCAGCTGGCTGCTGAGTTTCACGCTGTCTTTCGATGACGTGGTGATCTCGGAATTTTTATCCGGCCCCGGCGTGACGACGCTTCCGCAGGTGATTTTCAGCTACGCACGCCGGGGTGTGAATCCTTCTATTTATGCGGCAGCTACCCTGTTGATTGCGGTCGTGTCGCTCGGCATCCTGGCCTACAGTGTTTTCATGCTGCGCCGGAAAAAACGCCTGGACCGGGAAATCAGTGAGGCGGCCCGGCCAGTGGCACTTGTGCCTGACCCGAGCCAGGCAGCGTAGCCAGCACGACGCCGGTCAGTGCAATGGCGAACGCCGTGATCTGCAGGCCGGTCAACGTTTCGCCCAGCACGACCACGCCCACTACCGCAGCACTGATAGGCAGAAAGACGGTGAAGACACCGGCGCGGTTGGCTGGAATGGCTTTCAGCCCGGTCATCCAGAGCCACACTGACCACACGCTGGCGGCCAGTGAATAGAACACCAGTAGGAGCCAAGCCGACGGAGCCACGCCGCCGAAG
This sequence comes from Polaromonas sp., assembly GCA_031396485.1. Lineage (GTDB taxonomy): Bacteria > Pseudomonadota > Gammaproteobacteria > Burkholderiales > Burkholderiaceae_C > Polaromonas. Next base: position 8,682 of record JANNKV010000133.1, read on the forward strand.
TCAAAACGCCATGCGGCCCACAGGCCAAAGGGCGTGACCAGCGCGAAGCCCCAGAGGTTGATCAGGGCGGTGATGCGCTTGGGGCCCAGCGCACCGGTCAGACTTTTCCCGATCACGGCGTACGACGCTTCACACAGCACCGCGCCTACCAGCAACAAATTGCCCAGCCAGGCCTTGTTTGAAGCCAAATCGGCCTCTAGCCCCGGATTTACCTGCGCGATCAGCTCCTGTTTTGATAGCGACACGAGGGCAATGCCTGCCACGCCGCACGCCACCGCGCACCAGACGCGCAGACCGATCCGCTCGCGCAGGAAGAGCCAGCTCAGCAGCGCCACAGCCGCTGGAATCGCCGCCATGATGACGCCAGCTGCCAGCGCGCTGGTCATGCTCACGCCAAACAGCATGAAGATGGAAAACAGAAAATTACCGAGGAATGATTCGAGGAAGAGCAGGCCCCTTACTCGCCCGGTCATAGTTAACTCATCCGCCGGTTTTTTGAGCCACGAGAACATCGCCACGCCGCCGATGCCGAAGCGCAGCCACGCAAGAAGAAACACCGGCAGCGCAGCCACGAGCGATTTGGACAAGGCGACGTAGCTGCCCACCAGGGACATGCTGAGCGCGAGGCAGGCGTAGGCCACAATGCGGTTCATGGGGAGCGTAGAGGTTGGCGTTCGAGGCCCGGCAGGCAAAAGTGCTGATCCGGCGTTGTTGCGCCGACGAAGATGATGCTGTAGTTTGCCTCACGCCTTGTGCAACCCTTCAGCTTGCTGGCCAAAACGCAGCGCAAAATGACTTTCCTGATGCCTGAAGTGCCCACACGCCATGTTTTTGTTTACGGCACGCTGCGCCGCGGTGAGCAGCGTGACATCAATCTGCTGAAGCCGGCTCCCCTTTGGGTCGGGCGGGCGAGCGTGGACGGCGTGTTGTACGACCTGGGCGACTACCCGGGCCTGGTACTTGGGAGTGAGCAGCACCCCGGGCAGAAAAAGGTCGGGGGCGAGGTCTACGAGATCGCCGATGAACTCGAGCACCTGCTGGACGAGATTGAAGAGGTCGCGCCCAACCCGAGCGGTGAATATGCAAAACGCCAGGTTCTGGTCCATCTGGAGCCTTCCCTCGCCACGAATGAAGGCAGGCCAGCGCGCGTACTGACCTGTTTGGTCTACGAGGCAACGCAAGGGTGCGTTGCCGACTGCCCCGTTATTTCCAGCGGTGACTGGGTGGGCTACCGGGTGCAGCGCCAGGGCGGTGACTCATAGCGGGAACCAGGGAATGAAATTGGGGCGCTCCCCGAACTCTGCCCCGCTACAACTTCCGCAGGCCTTGGCAAATTCCGCATTACGGTAAAACGTTGTTCCAATGTGAAAACAGGCTCTGCTGCACTGCAATATTTTTTCTCAATATGAGAAGTTTAATTTCTTATTGTGGAATTTTTATCAAACAATGTTGATTTAATTGAGATTAATTTATATCTTATATAAGACATAAGAGTTGAAAATAGTCTTGTAGAAGACTTAAACTTGCGACTGAGTTTTCAATCTCGTTCTTCCAGTTCAACCACTCTTATGGAGCCCGCCATGCCACAGACCCTCACCGAGCAATTGAGCCGCGATCAGCAAATTTCCGCCTTAGAGAAAGACTGGGCCACCAATCCTCGCTGGAAAGGGATCAAGCGCGGCTACTCTGCTGCCGACGTCGTGCGTCTGCGCGGCTCCTTCCCGATCGAGCACACGCTTGCTCGCCGCGGTGCTGAAAAGCTGTGGAGCATTCTGCACAGTGAGCCATACGTCAATTGCCTGGGCGCATTGACCGGTGGTCAGGCCATGCAGCAGGTCAAGGCTGGCGTGAAAGCCATCTATCTGTCGGGCTGGCAAGTCGCTGCAGACAACAACACCTATTCGTCGATGTACCCAGACCAGTCGCTGTATCCGGTTGATTCAGTGCCGAAAGTCGTCGAGACCATCAACAACACCTTCCGCCGGGCCGACGAAATCCAGCACGCCAAAGGCATTGATGCCGGCGACAAAGGCTATATCGACTACTTCGCACCGATCGTGGCCGACGCCGAAGCCGGTTTCGGCGGCGTGCTGAACGCATTCGAATTGATGAAGGCCATGATCAAGGCCGGCGCCGGCGGCGTGCATTGGGAAGACCAGCTCGCATCAGTCAAGAAGTGCGGCCACATGGGCGGCAAGGTGCTGCTGCCGACGCGTGAATCCTGCCAGAAACTGATCGCAGCCCGCATGGCGGCAGACGTCTGCGGCGTACCAACACTGGTGATTGCCCGTACTGATGCGGAAGCGGCTGACCTGTTGACGTCAGACTACGACGACATCGACAAGCCTTTCCTGACCGGTGAGCGCACTGCTGAAGGCTTCTACAAGACCCGCAAGGGCATCGACCAGGCCATCGCCCGTGCTAACGCGTATGCAGAGTACGCCGACTTGGTGTGGTGCGAGACCGGCACGCCTGACCTCGACTTCGCCAAGAAATTTGCCGACGCCGTGCACAAGGTTCACCCCGGCAAAATGCTGGCCTACAACTGCTCGCCATCGTTCAACTGGAAGAAAAACCTCGACGATGCCACCATCGCCAAGTTCCAGCGCGAACTCGGTGCCATGGGCTACAAGTACCAGTTCATCACGCTCGCTGGTATCCACTCCATGTGGTACAACATGTATGACTTGT
>JANNKV010000158.1:0-7011 GCA_031396485.1 Polaromonas sp.
ATCTTCTGGTCATCGCTGGCTGCATCGCAGCCGGTGCCTCCTGTTGTGGTGCTCAGCCAGAGCGGGGCCATCGGGCCGGCGCAGGCCGATTACCTGCAGCGCGGCATGGACAAGGCGGCGGCGCTCAACGCGCAGCTGGTCGTGCTCAAGATGGACACACCGGGCGGGCTTGACCTGTCGATGCGTTCGATCATCCGGCACATTCTGGCCTCGCCCGTACCGGTCGCGACTTTTGTGACGCCGAACGGTGCGCGCGCGGCAAGCGCCGGCACCTATATTTTGTATGCCAGCCACGTGGCAGCGATGGCCCCGGCCACCAATCTGGGCGCAGCGACGCCGGTGTCTATTGGCCCCCCGATGCCGTCGCGTGAGCCGCGCGCGCCGGCCAGGCCTGATGCGAAGGCTGACAAAGGGGGTGGCAGTGATACCACAGACCTCGAAACGCCATCACCCGCCCGGACCATGATCAACAAGCAGACCCACGACGCCGCCGCCTACATTCGCGGGCTGGCGCAGCTGCGCGGCCGCAATGCCGAGTGGGCCGACAAGGCGGTGCGCGAGTCGGTCAGCCTGTCGGCGCAGGAGGCGCTCAAGCTGAACGTGATCGACGTCATCGCCGCTGATGTGCCGCAGCTGCTGCAGCAACTCGACGGCCGCAAGCTGACCGTGGCGGGCGGAGAAAAAGTGCTGTCTACCGGCACCGCGGAAGTCATCGACATGCAACCCGACTGGCGCCACCAGCTGCTGGGCGTCATCACCGACCCGGGCATTGCCTATTTGCTGCTCGTGATCGGTTTCTATGGACTGCTGCTGGAGTTTTTCAGCCCCGGTCTGGTGGCACCCGGCGTGATCGGCGGCATCAGTTTGCTGCTGGGCCTGTTCGCGTTGCAGCTTCTGCCGGTGAACTACGCCGGGCTCGCGCTGATGGCACTCGGTATCGGGCTGATGGTGGCCGAGCACTTTGCGCCCGGCTTTGGGCTGCTTGGGCTGGGCGGCCTCACAGCGTTTGCCATCGGTTCGGTGATGCTGATCGACACCGATGTGCCTGGCTACCGCATCGCCTGGCCATTGATTGCCGGCATGACGGCGCTCGGTGCCGGTTTGCTGCTGGTCGTGCTTCGATTCGCGCTGCGTGCGCGCGGAAGGCCGGTGGTGAGCGGCCGCGAGCAACTGCTGGGCGCCACCGGAAAAGTCGTGGTCAACCCCGACGGCGGCCAGTGCGCGTATGTCCTCGGGGAAGTGTGGCAGGTCCGTGCGAACGCCCCGCTTGGGCGGGATGAGTTGGTCCGCGTGGTCGGTGTGGATGGGCTGGTGCTGGCTGTGGAGCCCGCCAAAAACCAGGGAGAGACAACATGAGCATGAATTTCCAGGTGGGCTGGCTGGGCGGCGCCCTGATGCTGCTGCTGATCATTGCCTTCTTGTTCAATGCGATCCGCATCTTCCGCGAATACGAACGCGGCGTGGTCTTCACGCTGGGCCGCTTCTGGCAGGTCAAGGGGCCGGGGCTGGTCATCATCATTCCCATCGTGCAGCAGGCGGTGCGGGTGGACCTGCGCACGGTGGTGCTCGAGGTGCCGACGCAGGACGTCATCTCGCGCGACAACGTGTCGGTCAAGGTCAGCGCGGTGGTGTACCTGCGCGTCATCGACCCGCAAAAGGCGATCATCCAGGTCGTTGACTACCTCAACGCGACCAGCCAGCTGGCGCAGACCATGCTGCGCTCGGTGCTGGGCAAGCATTTGCTCGACGACATGCTGGCCGAGCGCGAGAAACTCAACACCGACATCCGGCAGGCGCTGGATGCACAGACCGATTCGTGGGGCATCAAGGTGGCCAATGTCGAGATCAAGCAGGTCGATTTGACCGAGTCGATGATCCGCGCGATTGCCCGCCAGGCCGAAGCCGAACGCGAGCGCCGCGCCAAGGTAATTCACGCCGAGGGTGAATTGCAGGCCGCCGAAAAGCTGTTCCAGGCCGCGAAGATTCTGGCGCAGGAGCCGCAGGCGATCCAGTTGCGTTATCTGGAAACGCTGACGGTGATTGGCGCCGACAAGAACACCACGGTGATCTTCCCGCTGCCGATGGATTTGCTGACGCCTTTCCTTCAAAAGCTGAAGTAGTTCCGTCTCCAAATCATCCGTGTACTTTGTAGTCTTCGCTTGCCGTACGTCTGTACTGTCGTTGCTTCACCTTCGCGTTCACGAATGATCTAGAAACGGAATAAGACGCAGGTGCAGCCCTGTCAGGCGGCAGCCTTCATCGTCGCCAGATCGATCACGAAGCGGTACTTCACATCGCTTTTCAGCATGCGCTCGTAGGCAGCTTCGATCTCGTCCATGCGGATCATCTCGATGTCGGAGACGATGTTGTGCTTCGCGCAGAAGTCCAGCATGTCCTGCGTCTCCTTGATGCCGCCAATCAGCGAACCGGCCAGGCGGCGGCGTTTCATGATCAGGTTGAACACGCCGGGCGAGGGGTGTGGGCTGGCCGGTGCGCCGACCAGGGTCATGGTGCCATCGAGCTTGAGCAGCACCAGAAAGGCGTCGAGGTCATGCGGCGCGGCGACGGTGTTCAGGATGAAGTCGAAACTGCCGGCGTGCGCGGCCATTTCGTCGGCGTTTTTTGACACCACGACTTCCTTGGCGCCCAGGCGCAGGGCATCGTCGCGTTTACTGGCCGATGTGGTGAAGAGCACGACGTGCGCGCCCATCGCCGCAGCAATCTTCACCCCCATGTGGCCGAGGCCGCCCAGGCCGACGATGCCGACCTTGTGGCCGGCGCCAACGCCCCACTGGCGCAGCGGCGAATAAGTGGTGATGCCGGCGCAGAGCAGGGGCGCCACGGCAGCCAGATGTTTTTCGTCGTGCGAGATGCCAAGCACGAACGATTCGCGCACCACAAGATTGTTGGCGTAGCCGCCGTAGGTGTTGGCGCCTGTGCCCTGTTCGGGCCCGTTGTAGGTGCCGGTAAAACCGTTGTCGCAGTACTGCTCCAGCCCGTCGGCGCACGGCTTGCAGTGCTGGCAGCTGTCGACCATGCAGCCCACGCCGACCAGGTCGCCGACCTTGAACTTCGACACCAGATCACCCACGGCAGTCACGCGACCGACGATTTCATGACCGGGCACGCTGGGGTAAACGGTATTGCCCCATTCGCCGCGCACCGTGTGCAGGTCGGAGTGGCAAACGCCGCAAAAAAGAATGTCGAGCGCAACATCAGTCGGGCCGGGCGTGCGGCGTTCGAACGTGAACGGAGCGAGCGGTGTGGTCGGGGATTGGGCAGCGTAACCGTGGGCTTGTGGCATGGGAGTAGGAAGGTGAAGGCGCTCCGGTGAGGTCGCGGCGAGCGAGATCACGAGGCGTGGGTTGAAGATGATTCATCGTAGTCGGCGGGTCGCCGCGGCGTGAAAGGCGTGACGGCCCACCGCATGCGTGGCAGGGCTATTCGGCGGCTGGGACGCCTCAGGCCGGCGAGAAGCGTATCTGATCGCTGTTTGATTGCCATTTTTGTATCAATCAGGCCGCTAGCCCAGGCGTTACCTGCGCGAGCAGCTATGAATTAGATAGCGTGTGAAAAGGCGGCGAGGCAGACGCGGGTGATGCCGGCAGCTGTTCCCATGAGTTCGCGGAAGACACGTGAATATTCACGTTGGCTTTCACTCATCCGGGGGATGGACGCTTACAGTTTTTTTCGTGAAGATGTGTCCGCACACATTCGGCGGCGCTGCCTTTCAGCTTCGAGCCAGACGAGGTTCAGGCCAACTTTCTGCCGCGTTTTGGCCGCATGGTGCCGAGGCTAACGCGTCGGTCCGCACACGAAAAGTGCCAGCCAGCGCAACTGGAGCGAGGGCCATGAATAACGATTTTTCTTCGGCTGCAACCGTTTCCCGGCCCGCCACGAGCCGGGCCGCGCCCGAGCCTGCGGGCACCCCGCTGCCTGATCCCGAACTGGCCGATGAATGGTCGGCCCTGTGCGCTGCTGAAGAGGCTGCCATCGCCGCGCGCCGCCTGAAGGTGCTCGGCGAAGCAGCCGCAGGCCATGTGCATGAAACGGGCCTGCCGCGCGTCGGTCTGGCCCTGTCCGGGGGCGGCGTGCGCAGCGCCACCTTTGCGCTGGGCCTGATGCGCGGCATGGCGCAAAGCAACACCCGGCAGTTGTCGGCTGATCCGTCGAAGCGAACGCTGGTCACTGACGGACTGCTGGGCCGACTCGACTATTTATCCACCGTGTCGGGCGGCGGCTACACCGGCGGGATGTACGGCCGGCTGGTGGCGACCTATGGGCTGCAGTGTGCGCAGGCCCTGATGGCCCGCGGTGGCTCGCCGGTGCTCGACTGGCTGCGCCGCAATGGGCGATACCTCACGCCGTCGGGTTCGCGCGATCTCGGCATTGCTGTCGTCACCTATCTGCGCGCCTGGCTGGCGATCCACATCGAATTCATGTTCGCCTGCATTCTGCTGGGCCTGATCGTGGTGGCGCCGCACCTGTGGCAGCACAGTGTGCAGCTGCTGAATCCCACCGGATGGGAGCGCTGGCACACGCCGTGGTGGGCCGTGTCGCTGGCATTTTTTGCGGCGGTAGCGCCCGGGCTGGTGGCCGGGTATTGGGCGGCGCGCGACGCGCCCGACCCGACGGCGCGGCGGCTGTTGCCGGGCTGGCGCGACGCGCTTTTTCTGGTCGCCGCGCTTGTCGGCGCCTGGGTCCTGATGCGCGCCGTGCAGGGCGACGGCGCGCTCGACCCGATCGGCAACAGCCTGAACTGGCCGACGGCGGCCGTGCTGGCCGTGGTGTCGCTGGTGGCGGGTCAGTTGCTGGTGATGCTGTGGATGCTGCTGAGCCGCGAGCCGCATGCGCTGCGGGTGGCGCGGCTGCGCAACTGGCTGACGCGCGCGCTGCGCTGGGTGTCCATCGTTGCCCTGGGTCTGGCCGCGCTGGGCGCGCTGGACCGGCTGAGCTGGTGGGTGCTGGAAGAAGTGCAGACCAAAGACAACCCGTGGCTGTGGGGCGGCGTGGGTGCGGGTGGCGTTGCGGTAGTGGTGTTGCGCACCTTGATGCAACCGCTGCAGCAGATCGCGTCGAAAGCCGACAACCGCACGCGCGACTGGCTGCCGCGCCTGCTTGACTTCGGCAGCCTGCTCGGGCTGCTCGCGCTGGTGACGGCGTGGCTGGTGGTGATGCAGTGGTTTGTCTTTGCACCCAGCACCTTGCGCGGTCTCAGCGGCCTGCCACCGTTCCTGCGCGCCGGCCTGCTCGCGGCTTTGTGGCTGGGCTGGGTGGCGCTGACGGCCGGCAATTCGCAGATGGCCAACACCTCGTCGCTGCACAGTTTCTATCGCGCGCGGCTAACGCGTGCCTATCTGGCGGTCGGCAACCGGCAGCGCAGCATGGACAATGATGCCGGCATCCGCGCCGACGTGACGCGCGTCGTCGAAGGCGACGACGCGCGCCTGCGCAGCTACCGTCCCGAACTCGAAGGCGGGCCGATTCACCTCGTCAACACCTGCCTGAACCAGACCCGCGACGACAAGAGCGGCCTGTACAACGCCGACCGCAAGGGCACTGCCGTGACGGCGACGTGGCGCGGCTTTGAGATTGGGCCGCGCGAGTTTGTGGCCTTCAAGCCCGACCATGACGCCGGCACGCTCGGGCGCTGGGTGGCGGTGTCGGGGGCGGCCGCGTCGCCGGGGGCGGGCAGCTACACCTCGCGCGGGTTGGCGTTGCTGGTTTATTTTCTGGGTGTGCGGCTGGGCCACTGGATGCGCGCGCCGCAGCAGCGCGCCGAGCTGCGCTGGTTGAGCCGCCTGGCCTGGCGTGCTATTCCCAAGCCGATGATGCTGACCAGCGAAGCATCGGCCACCTTCTTCGGCGTGGAGCGGCCGTGGTGGTACCTGTCGGACGGCGGGCATTTTGAAAACAGCGGCGTCTATGCGCTGATCAAGCGCGAGGTCGGCTTCATCATCTTGTCGGACGGCAGCAGCGACGCCCACTACGAGTTCGGCGACCTTGAAAACCTGGTGCGCAAGGCCCGCATCGACTTCGGCGCCGAGATTGATTTTTACAGCCACGACGAGGCCGACAGCCTGTTCACGCTGAGCAGCAGCGAGCTTACGGTGCTGTCGCCCGAGCACATGGCCAACAACCATTCGTGCCGCGGCGTGCTGCTGGCGCGCATCCGTTACCGCGAGCGGCCCGGCCCGAGCGGCAAAGACGGCAGCGAAGGCCGGCCCTTCAGGCCCGAAGGCACGCTGCTGGTCATCAAGCCGAACCTGCATGACGCGCTGGACGTGGACTTGATTGCCTATGCGCGCAAGCACGAAAGCTTTCCGCATGAATCGACCGGCGACCAGTCGTTCGACGAAGCGCAGTGGGAAAGCTACCACCGGCTGGGCGAAGATTTCGGCCGCGCGCTGCACGAAAGCTGGCTGGCTCAGTTGCCCGGCTGGCGCAGCCCGGCGCGCCACAGCATCCGGGTGGCGGCGCGGCTGGGTGCCAGTGGCGCGGAGCTTAACGCCACGCGTAGCGAGCCTTTGTGGCGGCGTGGCGCTCGGGCGGCGGCTATCGGCACCACACTGGGTGTGGGCGCGACGGGCACCTTGCTGCTGTCGCTCTGGCAGGTGCAGGATCAACTGGAGCGCACGCGCGCCGCGCAGCGGGTCGAAGCCCGTCAGACATTCGCGGAGACATCGAAAGACATCGGTGAAGCACTCGACAACCTGAATCCGGCGTGCCCGGTGGTGAAAAACAATGTGTTCATGCAGTTTCCGAAGTTGCGGGAAATGCAGAAAAATCCCAACATGCTTCCGCTGGATGCCGGCGCACTCGATCGTCTGGTTGCAACGGCGCTCAGCGCCTGCGAAGCGCCGCCGGCACCGAGCCCGGAATGCACAACCGCCCAGGCCAAGTATCAAAGCGAGGTCTGTACCGCGTTCAGGGAGAAGGTTGACACCGCACTGAGCTACTGGCGGCCCGGTATCTTGCCAAAGGACCAGCTCGCTGAAAGCCGACTCGCGC
>JANNKV010000168.1:0-2970 GCA_031396485.1 Polaromonas sp.
CGCACGATGACCACCACGACCACGGCGCGCCAGTCGGCTGGCGTCGCTGGGTTTTTGCGACCAACCACAAAGACATCGGCACGCTGTACCTCCTGTTCGCATTTTTCAACCTGATGTTTGGCGGGGTGTTGGCACTAGGTATCCGCGCCGAATTATTCCAGCCCGGCTTGCAACTGGTGAATCCGGAATTGTTCAACCAGCTCACCACGATGCACGGTCTGATCATGGTTTTCGGCGCCATCATGCCGGCTTTCGTCGGGTTTGCGAACTGGATGATTCCGCTGCAGATCGGTGCGGCTGACATGGCCTTTGCGCGCTTGAACAACTTCAGCTTCTGGCTGATGATTCCCGCCGCGTTGATGCTCACCACCTCATTTTTCCTGCCGGGTGGCGCGCCCGCCGCCGGCTGGACGCTCTATGCACCGCTGACGCTGCAGATGGGCCCGTCTATGGATTCCGGCATTTTCGCGCTGCATCTGTTGGGCGCCTCGTCCATCATGGGCTCGATCAACATCATCGTCACCATTTTGAACATGCGCGCTCCCGGCATGACCTTGATGAAAATGCCGATGTTCTGCTGGACCTGGCTCATCACCGCTTACCTGCTGATCGCCGTGATGCCTGTGCTGGCCGGCGCCATCACCATGACGCTGACGGACCGCCATTTCGGCACCAGCTTCTTCAACCCCGCCGGCGGCGGCGACCCGGTGATGTACCAGCACATCTTCTGGTTCTTCGGTCACCCCGAGGTCTACATCATGATCTTGCCGGCCTTCGGCATCATCAGCCAGATCATTCCCGCTTTCTCGCGCAAGCGCCTCTTCGGCTACGCCTCGATGGTGTACGCGACCGGCTCGATTGCCATTTTGAGTTTTGTCGTGTGGGCGCATCACATGTTCACGACCGGCATGCCGGTCACGGGCCAGCTGTTCTTCATGTACTCGACGATGCTGATCGCCGTGCCGACCGGCGTGAAAGTCTTCAACTGGATCGCCACCATGTGGAAGGGCTCGATGACATTCGAGACACCCATGCTGTTTGCGGTCGGTTTCCTCTTCGTGTTCACCATCGGCGGCTTGACCGGCGTGATCCTCGCGATTGCGCCTATCGACACGCAGCTGCAGGACACCTACTACGTTGTGGCTCACTTCCACTATGTGCTGGTGGCTGGCTCGCTCTACGCCATGTTTGCTGGTTACTATTACTGGTCGCCGAAGTGGACTGGCGTGATGTACAACGAATCCCGCGGCAAGATTCACTTCTGGTGGTCGCTGATCTCTTTCAACATCACCTTCTTCCCGATGCACTTCCTGGGCCTGGCCGGCATGCCGCGTCGCTACGCCGACTACCCCATGCAGTTTGCCGACTTCAATGCGGTGGCTAGCGTGGGCGCCTTCCTATTCGGTTTTGCCCAAGTCTATTTCTTCTTCTTCATCGTGTTGCCGACCATGCGTGGTAAGGGCGTCGCCGCCAAGCAGAATCCGTGGATGGACGAAAGCGGCAAGGGCGCGGAAGGTCTCGAGTGGGAAGTTCCCTCACCCGCACCATTCCACACCTTCGAGACCCCACCGAAGCTGGACGCTACCGCAACCCGCGTGATCGGCTGAACCCCATGACGCCGGAGCAAAAGAAAAGCAATTTCCGCATGGCACTGACGCTGGCGTCGGTGGCCGTGGTGTTTTTCATTGGCTTCATGGTCAAGATGATCTTTTTCGGTCGCTGAACCGGGAAGATCATCCGATGCAGGCAGACTTTTAATGCGGCTCAACCCCCTTTTGCGTTTGCAGCGCGCAAACATGCAGATGGTTACCAAGCTCGGCGTGATCGTGCTGGGTATGTTCTGCTTTGGCTACGCTCTGGTGCCAATCTACAAAGCGATTTGCGAGATGACCGGCATCAACATTCTGGCGCTGGGTGACCGCAATATTCCAGGTGCCACGCCGAAGATGCCGGCCAACACGCAGGTAGACCGCACCCGCACCATCACCGTTGAGTTTGACGCCAATGCCCGTGGCCCGTGGCAGTTCAAGCCCGCGCAGGCGTCGCTGCAGGTGCACCCCGGCGAGTTGACGACCGTGATGTACGAATTCCAGAACACCCAGAACCGCACCATGTCCGCGCAGGCTATTCCCAGTTATGCGCCAGCGCAGGCCGCGGCGCACTTCAACAAGCTGGAGTGTTTCTGCTTCACCCAGTACACGCTGGCCCCCGGTGAGAAAAAACAATGGCCAGTGGCTTTTGTGATTGATCCCAAGCTCTCCAAAGACGTGGCGACAATCACTCTGTCGTACACCTTTTTTGAAGTGGGCGGCAGAACGCCGTCAGCACCAGTTGCGGCTGGCGGTCCTACAGCAGCTCTGCCTGTCAGCCCGAACGGCGGATGAGCAGTGGCCAACGACAAGCCTGCAAAGCCGTCCCTCTGGCGCACCACCAGAGCGGTGGCGTGGTCCTTCGTCGGTCTTCGCTCACGCGGTGCGTACGAAGAAGACGTGAAAAATTTAAGCCCGCTGCACATCATTGCGGTGGGGCTGGTCGGAGTTTTTGTATTTGTAGCAGCCCTGGTGCTGTTGGTGAACTGGATGGTCGCGCGCTGAGAGGCGCAGCAATCACGCGATTAAAATAGTTGGAAATCTAGTCGGAGAGCCGAGAGATCCGAGATAGATAGAGAAATAGAGAAATAGAGGAATCGAGTCATGTCATCAACAGCCCAAGCGGCCACCCCTTACTACTACGTTCCCAGCCCGTCACGGCACCCGGTCATGGCGTCCATCGGCCTGTTGTTTGTAGTTCTTGGCGCCAGCCAGTGGATCAACGGACACGACTGGGGCAAGTGGTCGCTGGCGTTCGGCATGCTGTGGTGGCTGGGCACGCTGTTCCAGTGGTTCCGCGAGTCGATTGCCGAGAGCGAAGGCGGCCTGTACGGTCACAAGGTGGATCTGTCGTTCCGCTGGAGCATGAGCTGGTTTATCT
>JANNKV010000301.1:0-1561 GCA_031396485.1 Polaromonas sp.
GCTTTTGATGTCGAGGCAGCCGGCCAGCACCAGCGGCTGGTTGGCGACGATGCCGACGCTCTGGCCTTCCATGCGGGCAAAGCCGATGATGATGTTTTTCGCGTACTCGGGCTGAATCTCGAAAAAGTCGCCGTCATCGACCGTCTTGACGATCAGTTCCTTCATGTCGTAGGGCTTGTTGGCGTTTTCGGGCACGAGCGTGTCGAGGCTCAAATCCATGCGGCTGGCCGGGTCGGCGTTGGGGCGCACCGGCGCTTTTTCGCGGTTGTTCAGCGGCAGGTAGTTATAGAGCCGGCGCAGCATCAGCAGCGCTTCCACATCATTGTCAAACGCCAGGTCGGCGACGCCGCTGCGCGTGGTGTGGCTGATGGCGCCGCCCAGTTCCTCGGCCGTGACTTCTTCATGGGTCACCGTCTTGACGACTTCCGGCCCCGTGACGAACATGTAGCTCGAATCTTTCACCATGAAGATGAAGTCGGTCATCGCCGGCGAATACACCGCGCCGCCGGCGCACGGCCCCATGATCATGCTGATCTGCGGAATCACGCCGCTGGCCATCACGTTGCGCTGGAACACATCGGCATAACCGCCCAATGATGCGACGCCTTCCTGAATGCGCGCGCCGCCCGAGTCGTTCAGACCGATCACCGGCGCGCCGACCTTCATCGCCTGGTCCATCACCTTGCAGATTTTCTCGGCATGCGCTTCGCTGAGCGCACCGCCGAAGACGGTGAAGTCCTGGCTGAAGACGAAGACCAGGCGGCCGTTAATCATGCCGTAGCCCGTGACGACGCCGTCACCCGGCACCTTGTTGTCCTGCATGCCAAAGTCGTGGCAGCGGTGCTCGACGAACATGTCCCACTCTTCAAACGTGCCTTCGTCGAGCAGCAGCTCCAGCCGTTCGCGCGCCGTGAGCTTGCCCTTGCCGTGCTGCGCGTCGATTCGCTTTTGCCCGCCGCCCAATCGTGCAGCCGCGCGCTTTTTTTCAAGTTGTTCAAGAATGTCTTGCATCGATGGCTTTCTTTAATTCTCTCTGTTTGCTATTTATTTGATAGCTGCTTGCGCACGTTTCTCGTGGGCTGCAAGCAGATTTCTCGCTGCAGTCGAGGCTGGGAGCCTGCCGCTCTCCACCTCGACGACCAGCTGGGGAAGCAAGGCACTGACGGCCGGGTCTTGCCGAAACGACTGCCGCAAACCCGCCTCGATGCGCTCCCACATCCACGACAGCGATTGATGCTGGCGGCGTGCTGCCAGTTTGCCGTTGCGGGTCTGAAGCTCGCGAAACTGCGTCACCGCCGCCCAGAACGTATCGACGCCCTTGTTATGCAGCGCGCTGAGCTGAATCACTTGCGGATGCCAGCGCTGGTCATAAGTGGCCGCCTGCGCGCTGTCCATCGCGTTATTGACCAGACCGAACAGCCGCATCGCCGACGTGATCTGCGCCTGCGCGCGCATGGCGGCATCTGCGTCAATATCGGCCTTGTTGATGAGGACCAGATCGGCCAGCTCCATCACGCCTTTTTTGATCGCCTGCAGGTCGTCGCCCGCGTTGGGGAGTTGC
>JANNKV010000198.1:0-14985 GCA_031396485.1 Polaromonas sp.
CCCCCCCGCACGCGGCTTGAGACTGGTCAAGCCAATATTTACTTTTCATTTAAGTAACTCCCGCCTAAACTCTCCCCGCCAAGAACGTTTCGTTACGACAGCTGGCGTAGCTACTCAATTTAACCAATCAACACATAACGGGAGAAATTCCATGGGCCACTTCATGAAAGATCACGACATTTACATCGGCACGATGCTGGAGGACCTGAATTTGCGTTTTGCACCGTCGCAAGGGCGAGCCACGCACTTCGGCGGTCTCGATGAGATGGTCGCGCTGCAAAAAGAGTTCAAGATTTTCAAGAAAGGTCGCTCATTTAAAGCCAGCTGCGCCGCCTTGAATCTCGGTTCGCGCAACAACGAGGTGAAAACCCTCTGGCACAGCCTGCTGGCCAACCTGACACGGCATCCGTCGGCCAAAAAAGGCGAAGACGGCGATACCGCCATTGTCAATGCGCTGCTGAAAAACCTGGCCGCCAACGCTCCGCTTCCGGTGTACTTCACCTCCCATGACATGCGCGGCGAAGCCAGCAATGCAGAAGTCAAAATCACGCCAAAATCGCGGCCGCTGCATTACATGGAGCAGGACTACATGACTATTTCTCTGCCCATGCAGCCGGCATCTGCAGCGAAAAAGCCAACGGTTAAAAAAGCTCTGCGCTAATGCCTGGCACCGTCGCACATCGCTGGACTTTGTGCGATGGCAACTGTTGAATCTACACCCGCCAGCCTGGACCAAATAGCTGGCGACGTCACAGACTACTACGCGAGCACGCTGGCGCAGCACGGGGCCACACCCCGCGGAGTCGATTGGTCTTGCAAGCCGACGCAAGAGTTGCGCTTCATCCAGCTCTTGCGACTTTGCTCGTTCAAGGCCGCGTTTTCAATGAATGACGTCGGTTGTGGTTATGGCGCGCTCCGCGGCTTTCTGCGCCAAAGACATCGACGCGCCAGGGTTGACTACCTGGGCATTGATTTGTCGCAAGCCATGGTGGACTCGGCCCGCTCGCGCTGGGGGCATGTCCCGCAAACCCGATTCGAAACTGCGAGCGCTTCACTTCGCCTCGCCGACTACTCAATTGCCAGTGGCCTGTTCAACGTCAAATTGCATCACCCCGAGACCGCGTGGGAGCCCTGGGTGGCACATACGCTGCAAAGTCTGCATGCAGCAAGCCAAACTGGATTTGCCGTGAACTTCTTATCACCCCCCTTACCCGGCGAGACAACCCCATCAGAACTTTATCGGCCCAACATTGAGCAGTGGACAGACTATTGCGAGAGTGCTCTTCAATCTGCTGTCGAGCCGATCACTGGCTATGGCATGCGTGAGTACACACTCTTGGTCAGAAGGCGTTAAATTAACTGATGACCCAACGCAGACCCAAGGTTGTGCGACCAGGGAAAAAGATTTGCCCCGCAGTTCCATCGGCCTCCCGAAGCCGTATTGATCTAAGTCCGCTGCGCAAAAAGACGCTCCCGCTCACGCAGCAAGGGTTGCTCAAAAAGCGATGCTCCCGTTTGCGCCATCAATACGTCGGCCTGATTCAAAAGCTCCTGCGCCTGGTGCTGTGCATCAGGAGTTGCGTGCTGGCTGGTTACAGCAGCCAGGACCAACAGAGCACGGCCTTCGGTAGCACGGTTATTGCGTCGCCGCGATGTTTCGATTGCAAGATGGGACATCGCCTCCGCTGCGACGAAATTCCCACTGTGGTAGTGCAACTCGCAGTATCGGACTTGAATTTCAGTTTCAAAATCGACGGCGACCTGGGTCTGTGCAATCAATGCAAGTGCATCTGCATAGTGTTTGTCGGCAGTAGCGATTTCGCCAGTGGTAGCAGCAGCCATGCCTTGACACCAGAGTGTGTAAATTCGTGAATAGGGCGACGGGTGTTGATCGGCTATCTTCACCATTTTCTCGCTGTGCTCAATAGCGGCTGTCCGGTCGTTCATACAGGCGGCAATCTCCACATTTTGAATGTGCGCTAGCTGCGCGATGACCGGGTCGTTGAGGCCCCCATCAGCCCGGCTCATTTGCTCGAGACACTGTTTGGCCTCGTCAAGACGGCCCAATCTGATTAACGCCTTGGTACGAATACCGAGACGCCACTGCACGATACTGAAGTCAATGAACTCCCGATCGAATGAGTCGATATCAGAAACTCCCGCAGCGGCGGCATCACTGGCTTGCAGCGCTTGTTCTAGCAATCCGGCCCACGTGTAAGCCTGGCTGAGTGCCACATAAAGGAGGGCTTGTCGGCCTGAGTTTTGCGTTTCTGGCGACAGCTCCAATGCCCGCTGGACGCATTGCACATAAGCGTCGGCCGGGCCACCGGCAGCTTGCAGCATACGGCCCTCCACAAAAACCAGCAGTTGCGCCATTCGGCCATCGGCAATGGCAATCGCTTCGCGGCTAATGAGCCGGACTTCTTCCGGCGCAAGCCCCTCCCGCCAGCCCAGGTAAACGATACGCCCGCCCGCCAGCGCTCTCAAGCTATTGGTCTCATTCGACCGCTCCTGACCCTCCAGCAGCGACCACACCTTGCGCCAGTGCTTGATGGCCTGCGCCGAATTGGTCGAGCCCGCCCATTTGGCCGCGCGTGCTTCATGCAACGATGCATTGACGAGCTGGCCAGCAGACGCGTAGTGATAGGCAATCAGTGCGGCGAATTCGCCGGGCTCTGCGCTGTAGTGAGCTTCCATCGCCACTGCGACGGCTGCATGCAAATTTGAACGCCGCGCCTTGAGCTGGGTGTTGTAGGCCACCTCCTGAATCAACGGGTGGCGGAAAGCGAAGCGGCGCTCACCTGCAATTTCGCGCAACATCTGCAGCAGCTCGGCTTCGCACAGGCCGTTCAAGCCACTTTCGACCTGACTGACAAGATAGACCGCGACCTGCTCCAGAACGGTCAACGGAATTTCTTTCCCGATCACCGCGCAAATATGCAGCAGCGTGCGCTGCGCCGAAACCAGACGATCAATACGCTCGCCTATCACGGCCTGCACGTTGGCGGGCAAGGCCTGAATCAGGGAGGCGACATCGTTTTTCTGGCTGCCAAGCGAATCTGCTGTGTCGCTTTTTTCGACAAGAGAATGAACCAGTTCTTCGGCAAAAAATGGATTGCCGGCAGAACGCTCGACGATTACCTCGAAATGCTTTTGAAGAGCCGGACGGGTGCTCAAAAGGCCTCTGACGAGATCGGCGGTATCGGCTTCGCTGAGATCCTTTAGGGCGATGGCCCGGAAGTGCGGCAAGGCAGACCATGAAACGCGGTAACCCGGCCGGTAATTGAGCAACAGGAGCGTGTGCGTTTTTGCCACCGCGTCCGCCAGTACGGCTAAAAACTCTGCACTCGCTTCGTCAAGCCAATGCAAATCTTCAAAAACAATGACCGAGACCTTGGCGCCGTTGTTGCAGACCAGCTCGCGCAGCAGGCCCAGCAGGCGGGCGCGCCTTGCCTTCGCACTAAGCGCAGAGGCTGTCGCACCGGGTTCGGCCACACCCAAAAACTCATTGAGCAAAGCCAGGTCGTCGTCCGAGAAGCTGCCCAGATTTTTCAACACCATGGCGATTCGCTGTCGGGCGAAGGCCGCGTCATCCGATTGCGCAATACCGAAGAAGCAGGTGCGAAGCAGCATCAACACCGGTTGCAGCGGCGTGGCATGCCCGTAAAGCTGAGTCCGCACGGTGCACACCGGCACACTGCGAGCACGGCACCACTCTGCAAACTCGTGGCATAAACGACTTTTCCCGGTACCGGGCCCACCGGACAAACCGATCACTGTGCCCCGACCTTCCTGCGAATCCGTCAGCGCCTGCTTTAACCAGCCAAGCTCTTCATCACGGCCCCTGAACGGGGACAAGCTGACTTCGTGAAAGTGCGTGTTCTGAACATCATTTTTCATGGCTAGCAGCTGATACAAATCTATCGGCTCAGCCACACTTTTCACGGCCTGACGGCCCAGGGAGCGAGCATCGCAAACCGAGCGAACCAGCGTTAGGCAATCGGAAGTCATGCAAATACCGCCAGGCTCGGCAAGGCCCACAATTCGACTTGCCACATGAATGGCATGCCCGTGAAAGCCGCCACCGTGCGGCGCAGCGACGGCTTCGGGCGCGTAAGCAACCTGACCCGAATGCAACCCGACACGAATTTGCAGGCCTTTGCTGGAACCTGCAAACGCGGTCTGCATGGCCAACGCTGACTCGCAGGCGAGGCTGGCATGCCCTTCCAGCGCGCTGGGCGCACCAAACAGGGCCATCACCCCGTCACCCAAAGTGCGCACGACCGTTCCACCGAAACGCTCGACCGAACTGCACATGGTTTCGATGGCGGGCTTCAGCTGCTCCATGGCCTGCTCGGGATCAAGCCCCTGCACATGCTCTGTGGAGCTGACGATATCGGCGAACAAGATCGTGGCGTGCTTGATCGCACCCCATTGAGCGTCCGGAATTTCAACGGCATTGGGTGCAAGCACGCCTGGCGCAGCTTGCCCGAGCGGCGTACCGCACGTGCCGCAGAATCGGTTCAGGTCAGGGTTGGAAGTCGAACAGGAGGAACAAACCAGCGACATTGTTTTTCTCAAGTTGGTCAAGGCAAAATAAGCCCGGGCTAGCTATCGTTGCAGACGCGCCCGAGCAAATCAAGGAATTAATCACTTTCTTGATCCTTCGACCTTGCGCTCACCAGTCGATGAGGCATTGCCAAAGCCTTCACCGTAGTGAGCTGCCGGCTCCACGAACGTGCCGCAGTCGGCCAGCGAATCCCGCACAAAAATATGGAAGTCAAAACCCTGCACCAGACCTGCGTTGTCACAGCAATGGTCGGAGGTATGGCCGCCAACCGGCTTTTGTAGTTAGCGACTTCAGTCGGCGCGGGTTTTGGCGGCAGCTCATTTTTTTGCTGCAAGGCCAAGCCCGCAGCGAAACGGCTAACGCGACCTACCAGCGCGCAGGCAGCTTCTTCAGCAGCACCAGCCGCTTCGTCCCCATCTCGATGTAGCCGCCTTTTTCCAGGTCTTTCAGCAACCGGCTGACCATCTCACGGGAGGCGCCGACGCGGCTGGCTATTTCCTGGTGGGTGATGGATTCGAGTGTGACGCTGCCGTTTTCGTTTTTGGTCGACACGCCGTCATGCTTTTCGAGCACCGACACCAGCCGGCCGTACACATCGAGCAGCGCCATGTTGCGGGCCGCTTCCGTGGCGGCGCGGGCGCGGCGGATGACCTGCACCACCAGGCTCATGGCAAATTCGGGATGCTCTGTCAGGTGTTCGGTGATCGCGGCGCGGCTGACGACGGCGCAGGTGCTGGGCTCGATGGTGATGACCGAGGCCGAACGCGGCCCGCCATCGAGCGACATTTCTCCGAAGTAGTCGCCTTCGTGAATGGTGCTGTAGGTGATCTCGCGACCGCTTTCGTCCATCGCAAACACCTTGCAGCTGCCCTTGAGCAGCACAAACAGGCTGTCGCCGGTTTCGGCCTCGTTGATGAGCACGGCCTTTTTCGGGTAGCTGCGCACCACGCCGCGCGCGGCGAGGGACCGCAATTCGGCAGGCAAGTGGCTGTAAAGGCTGTCGTCGTAGCGTGAAACGGGCTGCATATGGGGTCGTAATCTAGCACGTTGGCAGATTACGACCCAATCACTGCGAATTTCAGGTCCGCAGGCACTTCAATAGGCTGAAACTAATGCATGCGTTCGACCGGGCGCGCCATCGCCGGCGCGAGCGGTGGGAGTGCCGCCACCAGATTGATCAGCTGGCGCACGCCATGGGTCGACGTTTTGGCACACAGGCTGCGCACGTGGCTGCGAATGGTAGACACCGCCACCTTCATCTGGGTGGCGATTTCGGGCGCGCTCAGGCAGCGGCAAAGCTGCTGCAGCACCTGCTCTTCGGTGCGGGTGAGGCGATGGCTGTGCGCAAACGAGGCGAACAGGCTGGGTTCGCAGGCATCTTCGCGCGAAAAAAGCAGCGCAATGCGGTCGCACGGACCAACGGTCTGACGATTGAGCGGCACCACCGCCAGATTCGTGCTGCCGCCCGTGTCTTCAAGGCGAATCAGGCTGCGCTTGCCGTTGGCGGCCTTGGTCAATGCAAGCGCCAGGCGATTCTGGTCAGCCACGGACTTGAGCTTCAGCCCGCCGTGGGTGGTGGCCAGACCCACGCCCCGCTGTAGCGCAACGAGCGCGGCGCGGTTGGCGTGAAGAATCCAGCCCTGGGTGTTGACGATCATTACGCCATGGGCCAATTCATCAACCAGCAGGCCGAGCAGATCGGCACTTGACGAATCGAAGCTGTCGCTGGCCAGTTGAATGGGAAGAATCGGCAGACCGGCCTCTGGCTGGTCGGTCGCTATCAATGTTGTTTGCATGCTCGGGGCGCTCCGTCCTGTTGAGATACAAGGGTAGGGAACGGGGCTCTGAAGCGGTAGTGAATCTGCTGGACGGTTTTTGTGACAAATTCACATGTTTGGCGGGAGTTGTCTGGGTTTCTAGAATCAATTTTTAATGGTTTTTGGCCTCTAACCTAGTTAATACGTGCGCAGCCAGCTATTTAAATGATAGCGAACACCGTTCGCACTGGGCTTTTCGATGCCTTGCTATGAATCGACCTGCAAGTTTGTTGCTGCGTTCCGGTGCCGCTCTTGCGTCTCTGCGGGCGACTGTGATGCCTGCGTCCAGTCACTTTGCTACGGGCAGCCTGTGGTGCTTGGCGCATTCACAGGGGTTTTGGGCGACGAATTCGGGATCCGGCTTCGGGTCTGAATATTTCTGGCTTGCTATTATTTTCATAGCTGTTTACGCACGTATTACGTGGGCTAGAGGCATAAAACACTCCTAAACCCGCCCCTCAAGCATCCCCAGCGTCCCCTCCACCACTTCCGGCAAAAAAGCCAGCTGCACATGCGCCGCCCCCCGCACCAGCCGGTTGTCGGCGCCCTTCAGCGTGGCCGTCGAAGTGGGAAACACGATGTTGTCGGCGTTGGAATACCAGCATGTAAACAGCGCGTGGCGGCCTTCGGGCATGTCGTGGTCTAGCTGGCTGTTCCACTCGGACAGCAGGCGCATCTGCAGATTGTTGGGGCCAAAGCCGAAGCGGGCCAGCCAGGTGCCGTGGTGCGGCGTGCCGATGGTGACGACGTGGTGCACGCGGCTTTCGGCGCGCATGAGTTTGAGCCAGGCGCGCACGGCGAGCCCGCCCATGCTGTGGCACACGACCAGCGGCGGCAGGCCCGTGGCGGCTGCGACTCTGCTCACGGCTTCGTCAATCTGCGGGGCGTAGTCGTCTATCGAGCCAAAAACCGGTTCCATGCTGAGCGCCACGAAGGCGTGGCCGCTGCCCTGAAGGCGTTTGAGATAGGGCGTCCACACGGCGCGGTTGCAGAAAAAGCCGTGCACAAACACCACGCCGCGCTGGCCCTTGACGACGGCGGGTGCGGTGAGCTCATCTGGCACCGCGTGGGTACGAAAAGGCTGGCGCCAGAAGAACACCTGCGGCGCGGTTTTGCTTTCACCCCACCAGGCGGCAAGCAGCTCTTTCCACGTTGGCTGCGGCGCTGGGTCCGAGGCGTTGACGAAGCGCAGTGCTATGAACTCAATAGCAAGAAAACCCGTGTAACCCACGGCAATCGCCAGAAAACCGCCTAGCGCAAGCCACGGTGAGCGGCTGCTGAAATACAGCAACCAACTGGTGGCGGCAGTCAGGACGGACAGGGTGATGATTTTTTGAATGGTGGCCAGCATGACAGCACGAATGCTAGCCGCAGATGGGGATGGCGACTTCAGCCCGGGCTGACAGCCGATTCACGCCAGCGCAACGACTTGCCCCGCCAGCCTTTTGACCAGGCCCTGCGCGAGCCGGTTCACGGCGCCGTAAATCGACAGCTGCGGATTGGCGCCGATGCTGGTCGGGAACAGAGAGCCGTCGTGAATCGACAAATTGTCGATCTGCCAGTGCACGCCGTCAGGCCGGGTCACGCCCAGCTTTTCACTCCCGGCAAGGCCGCAGCCGCCCATCACGTGCGCGCTGACGAATTTCGTCAGGCGCGGCTGCATCGGCAGGGCGTTGACGGCGTCGCGCGCCTCAACCCAGGTGGTGTAGGCCCTGGCCATTTCGTGCAGCGGGAACACGTTTTTGGCGCCGGCGGCAAACTGGATTTCCATCATCGACAGCAGCGCGCGGCGCCCGCCCTGCAGCACGTAGTCGGTCAATGGGTAGTCGAGCACGGCCGAGTCGTCGCCGCGCAGCTTGACCTTGCCGCCGGGCGACTGGTCATGAAAGCCGTCGCGCAGCAGCGCCAGCAGGGTGTGCGTATGCGGAAAACCGGCCAGCAGTTCATGCTGCGCCGCGCCCATGCCGGGCACCAGCGACGCAAAAATCAGCGGATGCAACGGCGGCGCCTCTAACTTGTAGCCGATGGCGCCGTCGATGGCCTGCGTTTCCAGAAAGTGGTCGGAATAAATGGTTTGCGGCGCGCCGTTCCAGCCTTCGACTTTTTGCTCAAACACGCTGGACGACATGACCACCGGGTGCAAAAACGTGCGCGTGCCGAGCCGGCCATGCGGATCAGGTGCGCCAGAGCGCAGCAACACAGCAGGCGAGTTGATGGCGCCACCGGCCAGCACATAGTGTTTTGCTACTATTTTAATAGCTGCCCGCGCAGATTCCGCCTGGGCTGGAGCACTGTTTGGCATCACAGGGCGGCAAATCAGGGCGGTGACCTTGCCATTGGCGAGCTCAAAACGTTCGGCGCGGGTTTCCGTCAGCAACTGCGCGCCCAAATCCAGCGCGGCGGGGATCGTGGTGACCAGCATCGACTGCTTGGCATTCGTCGGGCAGCCCATGCCGCAGGAGCCCAGGTTCCAGCAGCCCTTAACGTTGCGCAAGATCGCTGCCGCCGGAATGCCTAGCTTGGCAGCGCCGCGGCGCAGCAGGTCGTTGTTTTCGTTCGGCGCCACCAGCCAGGGCGTGATGTTCAGGCGCCGCTCGGCCTGGTCAAAGTACGGCGCCAGCGCATCAACGCTGTAGTCGGCGAGGCCGAACTGGTCTTGCCAGAACTTCAGCGTTGACGCTGGTGTGCGAAACGAGCTGGTCCAGTTCACCGTGGTGGAGCCGCCGACGCAGCGGCCCTGCAAAATATTGATCGCCTTGTCTTCGGTTTTGCGGGCGGCGCTTTCCTGGTAGAGCTGCGGGTAGGCTTCGGACTCTTTCTGCTTGAAGTCGGTGCTGCTTTTGAGCGGCCCTTCCTCGACGATCACGACCTGTAGCCCGGCTTTGGCCAGCAACTCGGCCGTGATGCCGGCGCCGGCGCCGCTGCCGATGATGGCGACGTCGCAGACGATGCGGGCGGGCGCTGAGCGGCGGGCGCCGCCAAAAACTTTCCAGCCGCGTTCCAGGCCGGCCCGGATGGGGTCGTGAATTGAAGTCATGGCGGCCTCAGATTTTTACAGGGCCGGGGTAGCCGAGCAGCGACCACGTCGCGTCGTCAGAAAAATAGGCGCCGGCGGTGATGTCGTGCAGCGCGCCGTAAGCCTGTTGGCGCAGGGCCAGACTGGAAAGGCGCATGCCTTGTAGCGCCTGCTGAATGTCGGCCACCGGCGCATCGGCCCATGGCTGACTGAGCCCGGCGAGCGTACGGCGCCCGCCGCTAGTTGCCAGCAGCGAGAGCAATTGCGACAGCTCGGCCTGCGCGTGTGGCGGCAGGCCCGTTACCAACGTGTCAACACGGGTCAGCAAGCCATTGAGCGCAATCTGCCGGGCGCCATCGTCAGCAGGAATGCTCTTGTCCAGCACGGCGCGGCCGACGGCCGAGAACACCTCGCGCCCCGACGCGCTGAGGCGCCCGCCCGTCAGCCCGGGCTCGATGAGCGCGGCAGCACCGCCAGCGAGCACCAGGACGGTTGCGGACGCGATACCCAGCTTGAAAAGCGTTCTACGTTGCATCAGGCCAGTTTCGCATGTCGCCTGCATTTTCAATAGAGATGGTCTTCTAGATAAACTTGGGGTTTCTATGGACGCATCGGCACAACAGATTCAAACCGCGCTGCAGGCTGTGGCCGACCTGCGGCAGCAGCGAGCCGCCAATGCGCCGCTGGCACGCGCCAGTGCGGCCATCAAGCGTTTTCAGGCGCGGCGTTTCCAGGCGACCTACGCCGACTTGCTGGGCAGCGCGCGTTACAAAAGCGCCGCGCGCTTTTTCTTGCAGGAGTTGTACAGCGACAAGGACTACGCCGACCGCGACCAGCAGTTTGCGCGCATCGCCAGCACGATTGCCAGACTGTTTCCGCAGGCGGTGGTGAACACGGCCGGTGCGCTGGCAGAAGTGCATGCGCTGACTGAAAAGCTGGACGACCTGATGGCCCGGCACTGGCTGGTGGACACGGAAGAGACACCTTCCAGCCTTGATGCGGCCCGGTACATTCGCTGCTGGCGCTTCGTGGCCGACGACGCCGCGCGACAGCGGCAACTGGCCGTGGTGCTGGAGCTGGGCCATGCACTGAACCGGCTCACGCGTATGCCCGGCCTGCGCACCATGCTGAAAATGATGCGCCGACCTGCGGGCGCGGCCGGGCTGGAATCGCTGCAAAAGTTTTTGGAAACGGGCTTCGATGCCTTTGCCGACATGCGCGGTGCTGATGAGTTTTTGGCGCTGATCCGGGAGCGCGAAACGAAATGGATCCGGTCGCTGTTCGAAGACGACCCGGTAGCCTGCGAAATTCACCTGAATCATCTGTTGCAGACAATCAGCTGAGTCGCCGGCGCGACGCACGCGGACCAGGCGCCCCGTCTTTACTAGGACAAGCCCCATGCGTGATGCAGCATCGCGGCTTGCACAATGGCCGGCTAGGAGAACTTATGCAAAAACCGTGGCTTGCAAGCTACCCCGAAGGCGTTCCGCACGAGATCGTTCCCGAGCAGTTTCGCTCGCTGAACCAGTTGCTGGAAGAATCATTTAAAAAGAACGCTGCCAAACCGTTTTCGGTATGCATGGAACGCTGGATGACCTACGGCGAGCTCGACGATCTGTCGGCGGCCCTGGGCGCGTGGCTGCAAAGTCTGGGTCTGGAGCCAGGCGCGCGCGTGGCCATCATGCTGCCCAACGTGCCGCAGTTTGCAGTCACCATGTCAGCGATTTTGCGCGCCGGCTACACCTGCGTGAACGTCAATCCGCTGTACACGCCGCGTGAATTGGCGCATCAGTTGAAGGATTCGGGCGCGACGACGATCGTGATCCTGGAAAATTTTGCGGGCACGCTGGCCGAGGTGATCGAGCAGACGCCGGTGAAAAATATCGTGATGGCGTCGATGGGCGATTTGCTGGGATTTTGGTACGGCAAATGGATCACGTTCGCGGTCCGGCATCTGGCCAAAATGGTTCCGGCCTACAAACTGCCGGTCGGGAACCCGTCAGGTGAAGGCCGCAAAGTGACGCCGTTCAACCGCGCCATCGTTGAAGGCAAGGCCATGGCCTTGAAGCCGGCGGCGTGTACGCTGGATTCGGTCGCTTTTCTGCAGTACACCGGTGGAACGACCGGTTTGTCAAAGGGCGCGGTGCTGACGCATCGCAATATCGTGGCGGCCGTGCTGCAGGCCGAAGCCTGGTTCATGCCGGCGCTCAAGCACATCGGCGACCTGAGCAAGGTCAACTGCATCGCCGCGCTGCCGCTGTATCATATTTTTGCGCTGACACTGTGCCTGCTCAGCATTCGCTGCGGCTCGCACCTGACCTTGATCCCGAACCCGCGCGACTTCGGCAAATTCATCGATGTGCTGAAGAAGCGGCCGTTTCACATGCTGCCGGCAGTCAATACGCTGTTCAATGCCTTGCTGCAACATCCGCAGTTCAAGACGATTGATTTCTCGACTCTGTACGTGTCGCAGGCGGGCGGCATGGCGGCTTCAGAAGGAACGGCGAAACACTGGATGGCGATGACGGGCTGCCCAATGATCGAGGGCTGGGGCATGAGCGAGACCTGCGCGATCGGCACCAACAATCCGGTGACGGCCAAATCGTTTAGCGGATCGATCGGCCTGCCCTTGCCCAGCATTGACGTGGCCATCAAGGACGACGATGGCCAATCGCTGGGCATCGGCGAATCGGGCGAGATCTGTATCAAAGGTCCGCAGGTGATGACCGGTTACTTCAACCAGCCAGCTGAAAATGAAAAGGCGTTCACTTCTGACGGTTTCATGCGCACCGGCGACGTCGGCATCATGGATGACAAGGGCTACACGAAGATCATTGACCGCAAGAAAGACATGATCATCGTTTCGGGCTTTAATGTGTTTCCGAACGAGCTTGAAAACGTGATCTCACTGTGCCCAGGCGTGGTTGAATGCGCCGCCATTGGAGTTGCGGACGCCAGCCAGGGAGAAGCGATCAAAGTTTTTGTAGTGAAAAATGACCCGACGCTGTCTGAAGAGGACTTGAGCGCTTACTGCAAACTTCATCTGACTGGCTACAAACGGCCCAAGTACATTGAGTTTCGAGATGATTTACCCAAGAGCAATGTTGGAAAGATTCTCAGGCGCGAGTTGCGTGCGTCGAATTGACGGCGTTCGAGCTCGGACCTGCTGATGCCATCTGATCAGGCATCCACTCACGCGTCTCTTCCTTCTGGAATGCATGTTTTTGAGCGCGGCTGGCTTTCGTCCAACAACGTACTTTTCACCGACGGCGAGCAGTCACTGCTGGTCGACAGCGGCTATTGCACCCACTCGTCGCAAACATCGCAGTTGGTGCAGCGCGCTCTGAACGGGCGTGCGCTGGACCGGCTGGTCAACACCCATCTGCATAGCGACCATTGCGGGGGAAACGCGGCGCTTCAGGCGCTCTATCCTGGCATGGAAACGCTGATCCCCTCGGGACAGGCTCATTTAGTCGATCCATGGGATCCCGTTGCGCTGACCTACGCGCCGACGGGGCAGGTATGTCCGCAGTTTATCTACAGCGATGCCATTGCGCCGGGCTCCGAAATTCTTTTCGGTTCCCGCAAGTGGCAAGCGCATGCCGCTTCAGGACATGACCCGCATTCACTGGTATTTTTTGAGCCCATCAGCGGAACGCTGATTTCCGCTGACGCGTTGTGGGAAAACGGATTCGGCGTCATCTTTCCTGAACTGGAGGGCCAGGATGCGTTTACTGATGTGGCAGCGACACTTGACCTGATCGAGAAACTAGGCCCAAAGACGGTGGTTCCTGGTCACGGTCGCGTTTTTTCCTACTCCGCGGATGTGCTTGCCCGCGCACGTGCTCGGCTTGATCACTTTGTGCGCAGGCCTGACAAGCACGCGCGCCATGCCGCGAAAGTGCTGATCAAGTTCAAGCTGCTGGAGAAACAGCAGCAGCTGGTTGAACATCTCATTCAATGGGCGGCCGGAGCTGATTACCTGGTGCAGATTCACGCTAATTTTTTTGAGACGGAGCGTGTGGAAGACTGGCTTCACGCCTTACTTGATGAGCTGGCCAGTTCTGGCGCGCTGATCCGGCGAGGTCATCTTGTTTTGAATGCCTGAAATGAATCGCCCCGGGTTCCGTGGAGGCCCGTTGGGTTAAGTCAGGCAGACACTGCCGCCCGACTGGCTAATTGCCGATAGTAATTTTCTTCAGCTTCGGCAGGGGGAATGTATCCGATCGGTTCCAGCAGCCGTGGTGGTTAAACCAGGACACCCATTCGAGCGTTGCAAGTTCCAAGGATTCCTTGGTCTTCCAAGGTGCCCGGCGGTGAATCAATTCGGCCTTGTACAGGCCGTTGATGGTCTCGGCCAATGCGTTGTCGTAGCTGTCGCCTTTGCTGCCCACTGAAGGCTCAATGCCTGCTTCGGCCAGTCGCTCGCTGTAGCGGATGCTGACGTATTGCGAGCCTCGATCCGAGTGGCAAACCAAGCTGCCATCGCACTCGGGTTGCCTGGCGTACAGCGCCTGCTCCAGCGCATCGAGCACGAAGTCCGTTCGCATCGAACTGCTTACCCGCCAGCCCACGATGCGCCGTGCGTACACGTCAATCACAAAGGCCACGTACTGCCAGCCCTGCCAAGTCGATACATACGTGAAGTCAGATACCCAGAGCTGGTTGGGTCGATCGGCCTTGAAGACTCGGATGACCCGGTCCAGTGGGCATGGTGCCTTGCCATCACTGATGGTGGTGCGCACCACCTTGCCACGGCGCACACCCTGCAAGCCAAGGCGCTTCATCAAGCGCTCGACCGTGCAGCGGGCTATGGAGATGCCCTCGCGGTTGAGCTGCTTCCAGACCTTGTCGGCGCCGTAGACCTGCATGTTGGCTTGCCATACGCGCTCTATGTGTGGCGTCAGGACACCGTCACGCTGAGCGCGCTGACATCGCAGGGCCGGGTTGCGTTGCTGGGCGGCGTAGCGCCAATAGCCAGACGGGGCGATCTGCAGCACCTTGCAGATCGACTCGACCCCGTAGGCCTGTCGATGTTGATCGATAAAGCCCTTCAGGACTTCAGACGGCGGCCCGGCTCCGCCTGGGCGAAAAACGCGCTGGCCAGCTTCAGAATCTCGTTGGCCCTGCGCAGCTCCTTGTTCTCGCGTTCGAGCTCCTTCAGGCGCTGCAGATCGGTCGCTGTGATGCCGGCCCTGGCGCCGGTGTCAATCTCATCGCGCTTTACCCATTCATTGAGGGTCTGCGGCACGCAGCCGATCTTGGGCGCGATGGATTCGATGGCCGCCCATAGCGATGGGTACTCGCCCCGATGCTCCTGCACCATGCGAACAGCGCGTTCGCGGACCTCGGGTGAAAAATGATTCGACTTCTTCATGGCTCAATCCTCTCAGAGATCTGAGCCTCCTCAAAATCCGGGGCGATTCACCTAAAGACGAAAAAAACGCCCAGCTGATGTTCAATCAACTGGGCGCTTCTCATTGTAAGAGCCTGACGATGTCCTACTTTCACACGGGAACCCGCACTATCATCGGCGCTAAGTCGTTTCACTGTCCTGTTCGGGATGGGAAGGAGTGGTACCA